>NZ_CP160398.1:4772514-5091272 GCF_040729435.1 Pseudomonas sp. HOU2
TTGGGAAAAGTTAAGAAAAAGTCGAAAAACAAGCCGAAAAAGCGTTGATCTCCCCCCTGCATCCTTTGATGCAGGTCAGTTATTTTCCCGCCTTTGCCTTCTGTGTTGACCGGACTTGATCCTGGTCAATTTCTGCGCCTGCGTGATTGGTTAACTTAGCTCCATCGCAGCAAAGCAGGGGCCAGGAGGCCACAGTCATGTTTTTCGATAACGTGGTGTTTGCCGGGGTTCTGACCGTAGGTCTCATGGTTCTGTTTTTTGCAGGGTTTGGATTTTTTATCTGGAAGGATGCGAATAAGCGCAAGAAGTAGGTCTTTCCAGGTTTGATGAGCACGCAAGGCATTTTGGGGCGACTTCGGTTGCCCCTTTTTTTTTGTGTCTTGGCGGCCTTTGGGCCGACCAGACTTTGGGTGTGCTTTGTGAATATCCGTTGCTGCGGTAACGGCGGCTTAGGGTTCCGCCCTTACGGCGGGTCACTTTTGACAAACGCCTCAAAAGTAACCAAAAAGGCTTTACCCTGACGTTCGGCCCTCGCTTAGGCTCGGGTTCCTTCGCTGCGGGATTCATCCGGGGGGCAGCGCCTACGGTTTGCTTCGCTGCACCTCCTCTCGCTGTGTTTGGCTGCGCCAAACGGTCGCTGCGCTCCCACCCCCGGATAAATCCCTTCACTCAGCCTGCCGACGGGCCTTGAGATCAAAAGCGGTACTTGAGCTAACGCTCATCGTGTTGAGTGGGGCGGCTTCGCCGCATGGGGTGCACGCTCTCTAAATTGTAGGAGCCAGCCTGCTGGCGATGGCGGCCTACGAGCCGACCAGTCTCTAACTGACTACACCCCATCCAAATGTGGGAGCGAGCTTGCTCGCGAAGGCGGCCTTCCAGCCGACCAGTCTCTAACTGAAAACACCCAATCCCCTGTAGGAACTGCCGAAGGCTGTGATCTTTTGATCTGCTTTGGCTTTGGCTTTGGCTTTGGCTTTGGCTTTGGCTTTGGCTTTGGCTTTGGCTTTGGCTTTGGCTTTGGCTTTGGCTTTGGCTCTGGCTCTGGCTCTTGCTCTTGATGTGGCTTTTGATCTTCAGCCCCTTCGGCAGGCCGAGCGAAGGTGTCCATCAGGGGGTTAGGCGCGCAGCGCCATGCGGCGAAGCCGCATACATCGAGAGGAGGTGCAGCGAAGCAAACCGTAGGCGATGCCCCCGGATGGACACCGTAGCGAGGGAACACTGAGCCTAAGCGAAGTGCCGTACGCCGGGGCAAAGCCTTTTGGGTTACCTTTTCGGCGTCTGGAAAAGGTGACTCGCTGTAAGAGCGAAACCGCCAGCGGCAACAACCGCAGCAACGGATATGCCCCCAATCCAACCAAAGCAAAAAAGGCGCGATCCTTTCGAATCGCGCCTTTTCATCAAAGCTTGAAGCGGTCTATCAGCTACCCAACGCTTTGGACGCCAACCAGAACAGCCCAGCCGACAACGCCACAGTCGCCGGCAAGGTCAGCACCCACGCCAGCAGGATAGTGCGAACAGTCCCACCCTGCAGGCCGCTCTTGTTGGCGACCATGGTGCCCGCCACGCCCGAGGACAGCACGTGAGTGGTCGATACCGGCAGACTGAAGATGTTGGCCATACCGATCAAACTGGCAGTAGTGATCTGCGCCGACATGCCCTGGGAATAGGTCATGCCTTGCTTGCCGATCTTCTCGCCGATGGTCAGTACCACGCGTTTCCAGCCGACCATGGTACCCAGGCCAAGGGCCAGGGCCACCGCGAGAATCACCCAGAACGGGGCGTATTCAGTGGTGGTGGTCAGGTCTTTGCGCAGTTTGTCCAGGTCAGCCTTTTCACGGGCTTCAAGGCCCGGCAGCTTGCCGACTTTCTTCGCGGTGTCATCCAGGCACAACAGATAGCGACGCACTTCGATGCGGCTTTCCGAGGACAGCGAATGGTAGTCCGCTACACCTTTAAGGGTGCCAAGCAGGGCGTTGATGGTCGGTTCGGTCTGCTGCGGGTTGCAGCGGAATTTCTCCGGCAGGTCGCCTTCGACGCTTTTGCCCAGGGCCAGGAATTCGCCCAGGGAGTCGGCATTGCGTTTGTAGAACTGGCTCAGGTGCAGGGTCGCGTCGCGGGTGCGTTCGATCTGGTAGGTGGTGCTGCTCAGGTCGAGTACGAACTGCGCAGGCACGATACCGATCAGCACCAGCATGATCAGGCCGATGCCTTTCTGACCATCGTTGGAACCGTGCACGAAGCTCACGGCCATGGCCGAGATCACCAGGACCAGGCGGTTCCAGAACGGTGGGTGCTTCTTGTCGTCGATCTTGCGGCGCTGTTCCGGGGTCTTGTGCATCTTTGACAGCGGGCGCCACCACTTCAGGCCGATCAGGATCAGCGCGGCGATCAGGAAACCGGCCATTGGCGAGAACACCAGCGAGGCGCCGATGTCGATCGCTTTCTGCCAGTTCACGCCGTCGGCCAACGGGATGTTGTTGATCAGGGCGTTGGCCAGGCCGACACCGAGGATCGAGCCGATCAGGGTGTGGGAACTGGAGGCCGGGATACCGAAGTACCAGGTGCCCAGGTTCCAGGTGATCGCCGCGGCGAGCAACGAGAACACCATCGCCAGGCCATGGCCGGTGTTCACATTGATCAGCAGTTCTACCGGCAGCAGGTGAACAATGGCATACGCCACGCCAACGCCGCCCAGCAACACGCCGAGGAAGTTGAACACACCGGAGAAGAACACCGCCAGGTGAGGCGGCATGGCTTTGGTGTAGATAACAGTGGCTACCGCGTTAGCGGTGTCATGAAATCCATTGATGAACTCGAAGGCGAGGACAAACGTCAGGGCGAGCAAGAGGCTCACAAGCACCCAAGCATCCAGTCCGCTGAATAAATCGATCATGAAGGTTTTCTGACCCGGTCATAAGGGGGCGCGATTATGCCAGAAAAGACTGGAAATCGATCCCCTACCTGCTCATCGGTAGCAATCAATGTCGAATTAAATTGTTGCAAGGTGCAAAGCCCCAGCGTGTTGCAGGGTTTTTCAAGTCATTGATTAGCTTGGAAAAACCTTCAGGCAGCTGGCATTTTGTCGAGTGCGCGAGGCCCTCAAACGTCTGTGTGAAATATCTCTGAAACGAGTCAGACACGCTCCTTTCCCGTTCAGGCCGGGGGAGGTGGGCCGCTGCCCGCGGGTAGCGGGCGCGCAAGGCATGGTCGGGTCACCGCGCTTTTAGCCGGTGGCGACGCAGACCCTCGAAAATCTCAGGATCGCCCGGTCATGGCTCTTCGGTTTTGAGTTCTTCTTCCATCTTTTTCAGTTCTTGCTGGAAAACCTGATCCTGAACGGTCGGGCGTTTGCGCCATGCCTTGCGTTCCGGTTCGGGTTGCGCGGCGTAGGTGGTGACTTCCCCGCCGTAAACTTCCTTGTAACGTTGTTCCTGGCGCTCAAGTTCCGCGCGCAGTTCGTCTTTCGTCACAGTGCTACCTGTTTGAGTTGAGATAAATATCTGGTGAAACGCACGGCAACGAGTCGATTGAACACGTCCAACGAAGGGCCATGCCGGTTCAGGCATTGGCGTTATCGGCAGGGCGATCAAGACTTCCATGTTGCAGGCGGCTACGGCACCAGACTAAAACTGACGCAGCATCAGTTTCCTGTTTCAGCAAGCGCGCTGGCGGTGCATGAATAAAGAGCGTCAGGCGCTGGCCGGGGCTGACGGCAATAGGCATCGGGTCAGCAGGCGGCACCCTCGGCCAATGAAAACGCGGCGCCACTGAGGTGCATTATAGCGGTCGATTCGGGAATGACTATCTTTGCCAAGTTAAAAACGGTTCGGGATGTGTGATCGTTTTGTTACTGACAAGTTTTATCGCTAGTTGAAATTCGCCGAAACCTTTTAAGGACTCGCGTTCAGTTTCTGGCGCCATTAAGTCGATCAACTAATGGGGCATGCAAAGTTGGATGAACAGGTCAGGCGAAGGATTGAAGACGCTGCGAAGGACAGCGGGTGATGGATTGCGATAATCGGTCGGCGGTTCGATAATCGCCCAATCTTGGCGTCTCGACTCTTGTGCATCCGCTGGCGAGTCGCTTGTATAGCCATTGATCCGTGCCGCAAAAAAGGACAAGAAATGAACGATCAAATGCGCAACTCCTTCACCTCCGTGGCGCCGCCGATCGTCGCTTCGCCGGCCAAACGCATCCAGGCGCTGACCGGCGATCCGGATTTCATGACCTCGCTGGCCCGTGGCCTAGCGGTGGTGCAGGCATTTCAGGAGCGCAAGCGGCACCTGACCATCGCCCAGATCAGCCATCGCACGGAAATTCCCCGCGCCGCCGTGCGCCGTTGTCTGCACACACTGATCAAACTGGGTTACGCCACCACTGATGGCCGTACTTACTCGTTGCTGCCCAAAGTGCTGACCCTCGGCCACGCGTATCTGTCTTCGACGCCGCTGGCGGTGTCGGCCCAGCCGTATCTTGACCGCATGAGCGAGCAACTGCACGAAGCCTGCAACATGGCCACGCTCGAAGGTGACGACATTCTGTACATCGCCCGTTCGGCGACCACGCAACGGCTGATCTCGGTGGACCTGTCGGTGGGCGGGCGGCTGCCGGCCTATTGCACATCGATGGGCCGCATCCTGCTGGCTGCGCTCGACGACACCTCGCTGCGCGAATACCTCGACCATGCCGAACTGGTGGCCAAGACCAGCCGTACGCTGCACACCCCGGAAAGCCTGCTCGAATGCCTGCAGGAAGTACGGCAGCAGGGCTGGTGCATCGTCGATCAGGAACTCGAACAGGGCCTGCGTTCGATTGCCGTGCCGGTCTACGACGCGTCCGGCCAGGTAGTCGCGGCGCTCAACGTCAGTACCCACGCCGGTCGCGTCAGCCGTACCGAACTGGAACAACGCTTTCTGCCGGGCCTGCTCAGCGCCAGCCGCGACCTCAGCGCGCAGTTGTTCGCCTGAGGAAGCTGTTCGATAAACGCACAGTGTTGCGTTTATCGAATTGACGCTAAAAGCCTCGGATCATTAATGTCGCGGCAGCGTCATCCGGCGCAGATGTGAATGAGCCTGCCGGATTGTCGACTCCCATAATAATGACAAGAGGCAATTCATCATGCGCATGCTCCCCGACTGTCTCAGCCCCATTCCCTGTTGCCGGATTCACCGCAACATCTGATTTCAGCCTTCTATTCTTGTGACCGTGCCGCTCATTGGCCGGCCGCCGTTCGACTGCGTTTTTTGCGTGGAATAAAAATAATGAACCAGCCTCAGTCCGCTGTAGGTAACTGCCTCGACGTGCAGACCTTCATCAATGCCCAACCGATCTCGCGCTATCAGTGGCGCGTGGTGATCCTGTGTTTCTTGATCGTGTTTCTCGATGGCCTCGACACCGCCGCGATGGGCTTCATCGCGCCAGCGCTGTCCCAGGACTGGGGCATCGACCGCGCGAGCCTCGGCCCGGTGATGAGTGCCGCGTTGATCGGCATGGTCTTCGGTGCATTGGGTTCCGGCCCACTGGCTGACCGCTTCGGGCGCAAAGTGGTGCTGGTTGGCGCGGTGCTGCTGTTCGGCGCTTTCAGCCTGGCCTCGGCCTACAGCACCAACGTCGAGCAACTGCTGGTGTTGCGTTTCCTTACCGGCCTCGGTCTGGGCGCCGGCATGCCCAACGCCACCACGTTGCTCTCGGAATACACCCCGGAGCGTAAGAAATCCTTGCTGGTGACCAGCATGTTCTGCGGCTTCAACCTCGGCATGGCCGGTGGCGGATTCATTTCGGCGAAGCTGATCCCGGCGTTCGGCTGGCACAGCCTGCTGCTGATCGGCGGGATTCTGCCGCTGATCCTCGCGGTGGTGCTGCTGTTCTGGCTGCCGGAGTCGGCGCGTTTTCTGGTGGTGCGCAATCGCGGCACCGACAAAGTGCGCAAGACCCTGTCGCCGATCGATCCGGTCGCCGTCGCGCAGGCCTCGAGTTTCAGCGTGCCGGAACAGAAAACCGTCAAGGCGCGCAACGTGTTCGCGGTGATTTTCTCCGGCACCTACAGCGTCGGCACCTTGCTGCTGTGGCTGACCTACTTCATGGGCCTGGTCATCGTTTACCTGCTGACCAGTTGGCTGCCGACCCTGATGCGTGACAGCGGCGCGAGCATGGAGCAGGCAGCGTTCATCGGCGCGCTGTTCCAGTTCGGCGGGGTATTGAGCGCGGTCGCTGTGGGTTGGGCGATGGATCGCTTCAATCCGCACAAGGTCATCGGCACGTTCTACCTGCTGGCCGGGGTGTTTGCCTACGCGGTAGGGCAGAGCCTGGGCAATATCACGCTGCTCGCGACCTTGGTGCTGGTGGCGGGGATGTGCGTCAACGGTGCGCAATCGGCGATGCCTTCGCTGGCGGCGCGGTTCTATCCGACTCAGGGGCGGGCGACCGGGGTGTCGTGGATGCTCGGGATTGGCCGCTTTGGCGCGATTCTCGGGGCGTGGATGGGCGCGACGTTGCTGGGGTTGGGCTGGAATTTCGAGCAGGTGCTGACGGCGTTGGTGATTCCGGCGGGGCTGGCGACGGCGGCGGTGGTGATCAAAGGCATGGTCAGTCATGCGGATGCGACCTGATATCGCGGTTTAAGCCGAAAAGATCGCAGCCTTCGGCAGCTCCTACATTGGAATGCGTACACCTGTAGGAGCTGCCGCAGGCTGCGATCTTTTGCCGACAACACAGAACGATAGGTTGATAACAATCCGTTCGATAAACGAACACTCAGTCGATTATCGGATTGTTTGGCGTTTTTCAGCGGCTTAATCTGCAGTGACTCCGGCGCTGAACCTCGCGCCTTTTTATCACTGGCGATTCACTACAAAAACGGGAGCCTGCTCCATGGCTGAGATCCTTTCGCTGCACGACGCGGTGAAGCAATTCGTCAACGACGGCGACACCGTCGCGCTCGAAGGCTTCACTCACCTGATCCCTACGGCGGCAGGTCATGAAATCATTCGTCAGGGCAAGAAAGATCTGACCCTGGTGCGGATGACGCCTGACCTGATCTACGACCAACTGATCGGTGCCGGTTGTGCACGCAAGCTGATCTTTTCCTGGGGCGGCAACCCGGGTGTGGGTTCGCTGCACCGACTGCGCGATGCGGTCGAAAAGCAATGGCCGCATGCCCTGGAAATCGAAGAGCACAGCCACGCCGACCTGGCCAATGCCTATGTCGCCGGTGCTTCCGGCCTGCCTTTCGCCGTGCTGCGAGCCTACGCCGGTTCCGACCTGCCGAAGGTCAACCCGCTGATCAAATCCGTGACCTGCCCGTTCACCGGTGAAGTGTTGGCGGCAGTGCCGTCGGTGCGTCCGGACGTCACCGTGATCCACGCACAGAAAGCCGACCGTCAAGGTAACGTACTGCTGTGGGGCATTCTCGGAGTGCAGAAAGAAGCGGCACTGGCGGCCAGGCGCTGCATCGTCACCGTCGAGGAAATCGTCGACAACCTCAACGCCCCGATGAACGCCTGCGTGCTGCCGACCTGGGCTTTGAGCGCGGTCTGCCACGTACCCGGCGGCGCGCATCCGTCTTACGCCCACGGTTACACCGAACGTGACAATCGTTTCTATCAGGCGTGGGATCCGATCGCTCGCGACCGTGAGACGTTTACCGCGTGGATCAACGAATACATCCATGGCTGCGCTGACTTCAGCGAGTTCCAGGCCAAACTGGCTGCTGCTTCGGAGGCCAAGTAATGACTTACACCACCAATGAAATGATGACCGTTGCAGCGGCCCGTCGCCTGAAGAACGGCTCGGTGTGCTTCGTCGGCATCGGCCTGCCATCGAAAGCCGCCAACCTCGCGCGTCTGACGTCGTCGCCGGACGTGGTACTGATCTACGAATCCGGCCCGATTGGCGCCAAGCCCAGCGTGCTGCCGCTGTCGATCGGTGATGGTGAACTGGCGGAGACGGCCGACACCGTCGTCCCGACCGGTGAGATTTTTCGCTACTGGCTGCAGGGCGGGCGCATCGACGTCGGTTTTCTCGGCGCGGCGCAGGTCGACCGTTTCGGCAACATCAACACCACGGTGGTCGGCGACTATCACGCGCCGAAAGTGCGCCTGCCGGGTGCCGGTGGCGCGCCGGAAATCGCCGGTTCGGCGAAGAGCGTGTTGATCATCCTCAAGCAGTCGGCGCGCTCGTTCGTCGACAAGCTCGACTTCATTACCTCGGTCGGTCACGGCGAGGGCGGTGATTCGCGCAAGCGTCTGGGCCTGCCGGGTGCCGGCCCGGTCGGGATCATCACCGATCTGTGCATCATGGAACCGGAGCAGGGCACCCACGAATTCGTGGTCACCGCCCTGCACCCGGGCGTGACCCGCGAGCAAGTGGTCGCCGCCACCGGTTGGGCGATCCGCTTTGCCGACAACGTTGAAACCACGGCGGCGCCGACCGAGGTCGAACTGACTGCACTGCGCGATCTCGAAGCGCGCACCGCCGCCGCCCACGGCCAGGCACCGGGAGAAGCATGATGCGTGACGTGTATATCTGCGACGCGATTCGCACACCCATCGGCCGTTTTGGCGGCGGTTTGTCCGCCGTTCGTGCCGACGATCTGGCCGCGGTGCCGATCAAGGCGCTGATGGAGCGCAATCCCTCGGTGGACTGGAATGCAATCGACGAAGTGTTCCTCGGCTGCGCCAACCAGGCCGGCGAAGACAACCGCAACGTGGCGCGCATGGCGCTGCTGCTGGCGGGCCTGCCGGAGAGCGTGCCGGGGGTGACCCTCAACCGTCTCTGCGCTTCGGGCATGGACGCGATCGGCACGGCGTTCCGTGCGATTGCCAGCGGCGAGATGGAGCTGGCGATTGCCGGTGGCGTCGAGTCGATGTCCCGCGCGCCGTTCGTGATGGGCAAGGCGGACGCAGCGTTCTCGCGCAACATGAAACTGGAAGACACCACCATCGGCTGGCGTTTCATCAACCCGTTGATGAAAGCTCAATACGGCGTCGATGCGATGCCGCAGACCGCCGACAACGTCGCTGACGACTATAAAGTCTCGCGCGCCGACCAGGACGCGTTCGCCCTACGCAGTCAGCAACGCACGGCCGCCGCGCAGGCTGCGGGTTACTTCGCCGAGGAAATCGTCGAAGTGCGGATCGCCCACAAGAAGGGCGAAACGGTGGTCAGCCAGGACGAACATCCACGCGCCGACACCACGCTTGAAGCGCTGACCAAACTCAAACCGGTCAACGGCCCGGACAAGACCGTCACCGCCGGCAACGCGTCCGGCGTCAACGACGGTGCTGCCGCGCTGATTCTCGCTTCGGCGGAAGCGGTGAAAAAACACGGCCTGACTGCCCGCGCCAAAGTGCTGGGCATGGCCAGCGCCGGGGTTGCGCCGCGCGTCATGGGCATCGGCCCGGTGCCGGCGGTGCGCAAACTGATCGAGCGTCTCGGTGTGGCGGTCAGCGATTTCGATGTGATCGAACTCAACGAAGCCTTCGCCAGCCAGGGTCTGGCGGTGCTGCGTGAATTGGGCCTGACCGACGATGCGCCGCAGGTCAACCCGAACGGTGGCGCGATTGCCTTGGGCCACCCGTTGGGCATGAGCGGGGCGCGACTGGTGCTGACTGCGCTGCATCAACTGGAAAAGACTGGCGGCAAGAAAGGTCTGGCGACCATGTGCGTCGGCGTCGGGCAGGGTCTGGCCCTGGCCATCGAACGCGTCTGACGCACAGCTACACGAATAAGAACTGAGGAAAGCGAAATGACTGACAAGCCTGGCTACCGTCGTCCGCAGGAAGGCACCCAGCCCGAGTACCTGCACCCGACGTATCAATCCACCAACCTGCGCTCGCCGTCCAAGCCGTTGGTGTTTCTGCCGCATTCGTTGTCGGAGATCACCGGCCCGACCATCGGTGCCGAACGCGTCGCCGACAAGGACAACGACCTGACCGCCCAGCACGACGGCGAGCCGTTGGGCGAGCGCATCATCATTCACGGCCGTGTGCTCGACGAAAACGGTCTGCCGGTGCCGGGAATTCTGGTGGAGATCTGGCAGGCCAACGCCGCCGGCCGCTACAACCACCAGCGTGATCTGCACGACGCGCCGCTGGACCCGAACTTCACCGGCACCGGCCGCACCGTGACCGACGCCGACGGCTGGTATCAGTTCCAGACCATCAAGCCCGGCGCCTATCCGTGGGGCAACCACCACAACGCGTGGCGCCCGGCGCACATCCATTTCTCGCTGTTCGGGCCGAGCATCCTCACCCGTCTGGTGACGCAGATGTATTTCCCCGGCGATCCGCTGCTGGCTTATGACCCGATCTACAACTGCGTGCCGGACACTTCGGCGAAAGAACGTCTGATCGCCGCTTTCGATCTGGAAAAAACCATTCCGTCCTACGCCCTCGGCTATCGCTGGGACATCGTCTTGCGCGGCCGCGACGCCACGCCGATGGAGAAATAAGATGACGCTGACTGCCACCACGTCCCACACCGTCGGGCCGTACTACCACATCGGCCTGACCTGGCTGAATCGCGAAAACCTCGCCGTCGAACAAACCCTCGGCGAGCGCGTAGCGATCACCGGCCAGGTCGTTGACGGCAACGGCGATGTGGTCAACGACGCGATGCTCGAAGTCTGGCAGGCCAACGCCGCCGGCAAGTATGCGCACCCGGAAGACGAGCAGGACAAACCGCTGGATCCGCACTTCGAAGGTTTTGGCCGAGTGCCGGTGGACGCCGAAGGGCGCTTCCGTTTCACCACGATCAAACCGGGCACGGTCGAAGGCCTGAAGGGCTCGACCCAGGCGCCGCATCTGGTGGTGCTGGTGTTTGCCCGTGGTCTGGTCAAGCACTTGCTGACACGCATCTACTTCGAAGGCGATCCGGCGAACGTCAATGATCCGCTGCTCGAATGTGTGCCCGCCGAGCGTCGCGGGACGTTGCTGGCGAAGCCGGATGCGGCGGGGGTGTATCAGTGGAATGTGATTTTGCAGGGCACTGAGGCGGAGACGGTGTTCTTCGATTATTAAAAGCAAAAGATCGCAGCCTGCGGCAGCTCCTACACAGAGCAACTGTTGATCTACCTGTGGCGAGGGAGCTTGCTCCCGCTGGCTTGCGAAGCAAG
The DNA here is from genome assembly GCF_040729435.1 of Pseudomonas sp. HOU2. Lineage (NCBI taxonomy): Bacteria > Pseudomonadati > Pseudomonadota > Gammaproteobacteria > Pseudomonadales > Pseudomonadaceae > Pseudomonas > Pseudomonas sp. HOU2. Next base: position 4,783,629 of record NZ_CP160398.1, read on the forward strand.
CCCAAATCCTGTGAATGCGGTGATTCATATCACCGTGTTTTCCGGTTTTACGACTGCTTCGCAGCCGAGCGGGAGCAAGCTCCCTCGCCACAGTGTCGTGCGGTGCCCTTGACGATGTATCTGTGGAACGGGACTGTTGCGAAGTGTGTCTAGACTCTCACCTGTCCCTTCAGAGTAAAAAACAATGACAACTACCACCGCTCATTACACCGGCGAGGAGCGCAGCAAGCGCATCTTCGCCATTGTCGGTGCCTCGTCCGGCAACCTTGTCGAATGGTTCGACTTCTACGTGTATGCCTTCTGCGCGATCTATTTCGCCCCGGCGTTTTTCCCCTCCGACAACCCCACGGTGCAACTGGTCAACACGGCCGGGGTGTTCGCTGCCGGGTTTCTGATGCGCCCGATCGGCGGCTGGATCTTCGGGCGGCTGGCGGACAAGAAGGGCCGCAAGACCTCGATGATGATTTCGGTGCTGATGATGTGCTTCGGCTCATTGCTCATCGCCTGCCTGCCGACTTACGCCAGCATCGGCGTCTGGGCACCGCTGCTGTTGCTGTTCGCGCGACTGCTGCAAGGCCTGTCGGTGGGCGGCGAATATGGCACCACCGCGACCTACATGAGTGAAGTCGCGCTCAAGGGCCAGCGCGGCTTTTTCGCCTCGTTCCAGTACGTGACCCTGATCGGCGGCCAACTGCTGGCGGTGTTGCTGGTGGTGATCCTGCAGCAGTTCCTCAGCGAAGACGAATTGCGTGCCTACGGCTGGCGGATTCCGTTTGTGGTCGGTGCGGTGGCGGCGGTGATTTCGCTGTTCCTGCGCCGTTCGCTGGAAGAAACCACCAGTAAGGAAATGCGCGAGAACAAGGACGCCGGCAGCATCAGTGCACTGTTCCGCGATCACAAAGCGGCGTTCATCACCGTGCTCGGTTACACCGCCGGTGGCTCGCTGATTTTCTACACCTTCACCACGTACATGCAGAAGTACCTGGTGAACACCGCCGGCATGCACGCCAAGACCGCCAGCTACATCATGACTGGCGCGCTGTTCCTGTATATGTGCATGCAGCCGCTGTTCGGCATGCTCGCCGACAAGATCGGCCGACGTAATTCGATGCTCTGGTTCGGCGCGCTCGGCACGCTGTTCACCGTGCCGATCCTGTTGAGCCTGAAAAGCATCAGCAGCCCGATTCTGGCCTTTGTGCTGATCACCGTGGCGCTGGCAATCGTCAGTTTCTACACCTCGATCAGCGGCCTGGTGAAAGCCGAAATGTTCCCGCCGGAAGTCCGCGCCCTTGGCGTCGGTCTGGCCTATGCGGTGGCCAACGCGATCTTCGGCGGTTCGGCGGAATACGTGGCTCTGAGCCTGAAAGCCGGGGGCATGGAAAACGCCTTCTACTGGTACGTCACGGTGATGATGGCGGTGGCGTTCCTGTTCAGCTTGCGCCTGCCGAAACAGGCGGCGTACTTGCACCACGATCTGTAAACCGATGAGCGCGGGCCGCATTGACCCGCGCCGGCAAGGACTGTTTATGACTCAGCGACCGGGCAATCAATTGTTCGATGCCTATTTCACGGCCCGCGATATGCGCGAGGTGTTCTGCGATCAGGGCCGGGTGCAGGCGATGCTCGATTTCGAAGCGGCGCTGGCCCGGGCCGAGGCGCGGGTCGGGGGGATTCCGGCGTCTGCCGTCGCGCCGATTGCCGCCGCTTGCAATGCCGGTCTGTATGACTTCGCGGCGCTGGGCGAGGCGATTGCCACGGCCGGTAACTCGGCGATTCCACTGGTCAAGGCATTGGGCAAGCAGATCGCCGCGAGCAGCGCCGAGGCCGAGCGCTATGTGCATCTGGGGGCGACCAGTCAGGACGTGATGGATTCCGGGCTGGTGCTGCAATTGCGGCAGGCGCTGGAGCTGATTGAAAGCGATTTGGCAGCGCTGGCCGATTTGCTCGCCACCCAAGCCCAACGGCATGCGGCGACGCCACTGGCCGGGCGCACCTGGCTGCAGCACGCCACGCCCGTCACCCTCGGGATGAAGATCGCCGGTTGGCTCGGCGCGGTGACCCGCAGCCGTCAGCGTCTGCGCGAACTCAAGCCGCGGCTGCTGGTGCTGCAATTCGGCGGTGCTTCCGGCACCCTCGCGGCGCTCGGCGAGCAAGCGCTGCCGATCGCCCAGGCGTTGGCCGAAGAGCTGCAACTGACGTTGCCTGAGCAACCGTGGCACACCCAGCGGGATCGCATCGTCGAGTTCGGCGCGGTGCTCGGTTTGATCGCCGGCAGCCTCGGCAAACTCGGGCGCGACGTCAGCCTGTTGATGCAGACCGAAGCGGCGGAGGTGTTCGAGCCGTCGGCGCCGGGCAAGGGCGGTTCGTCGACCATGCCGCACAAGCGCAATCCGGTCGGCGCGGCGGTGTTGATCGGCGCGGCGACACGGGTGCCGGGGCTGGTCTCGACGTTGTTCAGCGCCATGCCCCAGGAGCACGAACGCAGCCTTGGCTTGTGGCATGCCGAATGGGAAACCCTGCCGGACATCTGCTGCCTGGTGTCCGGTGCGCTGCAACAGGCACGCCTTTTGGCCGATGGTCTGGAGGTCGATGCCGAGCGCATGGCGCGCAACCTCCAATTGACCCAAGGGCTGGTGCTGGCCGAAGCGGTGAGCATCGTCCTCGCGCAACGGGTCGGCCGCGACACCGCACATCACCTGCTCGAACAATGCTGCAAACGCGCGGTGGCCGAACAGCGCCACCTGCGTGCGGTGCTCGGCGACGAGCCGCAAGTGACCGCCGAACTGAGCAGCGCTGAACTGGATCATCTGCTCGACCCTGCGCACTACCTCGGCCAGGCACAAGTCTGGGTCGAGCGCGCAGTGGCCGAACACAACGCATTGTCTGTCTGAAGGAGAGGGCTGTGGCTTTCGTTCAACTCGCCGATGGCGAACTGCACTATCAATGGGACGGCCGGGTCGATGCACCGGTGCTGGTGCTGTCCAACTCGCTGGGCACCGACCTGCACATGTGGGACGCGCAGATCCCAGCGTTCACCGAGCACTTCCGGGTGCTGCGTTTCGACACCCGTGGTCACGGGCAATCGCTGGTGACAGCGGGGCCGTACAGCATCGAGCAACTGGGCCGCGACGTGCTGGGTCTGCTGGATGCGCTGCACATCGAACGTGCGCATTTCTGCGGATTGTCGATGGGTGGCTTGATCGGTCAGTGGCTGGGGATCAATGCCGGTCACCGTCTGCACAAACTGATTGTGTGCAATACCGCCGCAAAAATTGGCGACCCGTCGGTGTGGAACCCGCGTATTGAAACTGTGCTGCGTGACGGCCCGGCAGCGATGGTCGCCCTGCGTGATGCATCGATTGCGCGCTGGTTTACTCCGGACTTTTCCGCGGCCAATCCGGCTGCAGCGAAGAAGATCACCGACATGCTCGCAGCCACTTCGCCGGAAGGTTATGCGGCCAATTGCGCGGCGGTGCGTGATGCCGATTTCCGTGAGCAACTGGCCTCGATCAACCTGCCGCTGCTGGTCATCGCGGGTACCGAAGATGCGGTAACGCCACCGTCTGGTGGGCATTTCATTCAGGAGCATGTGCGCGGCGCCGAGTACGCCGAGTTCCATGCCGCGCACCTGTCCAACGTGCAGGCCGGTGCCGATTTCAGTGATCGGGTGTTGGCGTTTCTGAACGCTCAGTGAGGGAAGATTTGTGGACGAGAAACAACGTTACGACGAAGGCCTGCAAGTGCGCCGTGCGGTGTTGGGCGATGCTCACGTCGATCGCAGCCTGAATGCGCTGACCGAGTTCAATTCGGAATTCCAGGAGATGATCACCCGTCATGCCTGGGGTGACATCTGGACCCGCCCGGGCCTGCCACGGCATACCCGTAGCCTGATCACCATCGCCATGCTGATCGGGATGAACCGCGAGGCCGAGCTGAAACTGCATTTGCGTGCGGCGGCCAACAACGGTGTGAGCCGGGGCGAGATCAAGGAAGTGATCATGCAGAGCGCGATTTATTGCGGGATCCCGGCGGCGAATGCGACGTTTCATCTGGCGGAGTCGGTGTGGGATGAGCTGGGCGTCGAATCCCGGGAGTAGGCATCAGAATCAAAAGATCGCAGCCTGCGGCAGCTCCTACATTTGGAATGCGTTTCCCTGTAAGAGCTGGCGCAGGCTGCGATCTTTTGATCTTCAAACCCTGGCAACAATGAAAATCCGCTTGAACGGAAACAGCGTATGCCCGTTTTTCTCCGGCGGGTAATGCTCGTGCACCCGCATCAGGAAGTGATAGATAAACCGCGCCTGTTCCTCTGAATCCAGCGCCTGCATCACCGGCCGCAGCGCCGAAACCTTCACCCAGTCGTACACCGGTGACTTGCCGTCAACCACCTGCAATTGCTCGGTTTCCCAGATATCCAACGACGTGGTCAGCGGCGCCAGCAAGCGGTAGTAGTCCTCCAGCGTCAACAACGGCCGCGCCGCCATGCGCCGGCGCAGTTCTGCTGTGCCGATGGGGGTGTGTCCCGGGCCGGCATCGTCGAGGGTGTCGAGCATCAATCGATACCACGGGGCATCGCGCCAGTCCGGCATGTGCGCCGCCAGACAGCCGCCGGGGGTGAGATGCCCCAGCAGGCGCGGCAGCAGCTGTTGATGATCGCCGATGAAATGCAGCACCGCCGCCGCGAGCAGCAGGTCGGCGGGTTGTCCGGGTTGCCAATCGAGCAGGTCGCACTCTTGCCATTGGGCGTTGATCGGCAGGCAACGAGCCTGATCAAGCATTTGCCGCGAGCTGTCGACTCCCAGCAACTGCGCACGCGGCCAGCGCTCGGCCAGCAACTGCGTGGCGATGCCGGTGCCGCAGCCCAGGTCATAAATGCGCTTGGGGTCGTGCAGATCGACACGGTCGAGCAATTCGTGGACCGGGCGTTGCCTGAGACGGGAAAACTGCTGGTACGCCTTGGCGTCCCAGTGAGTGCAGGCGTTCCCTGCCGTTTCGAGTTTGGCGCTCATGAGGAGGTCCTCTCTGGCGGATTACAGTTGTCGTCCAATGACGTTGAGGGTTTTCAGAACAACGGCCACGCCTTTGCGTGTGTCCTCTTCATTCAGCAGTTTGAGTAACGCCAGAGTGCCCGGCGCCTCTGACTGTGCCGATACTTCGGCTTTGGCCTTGCGCACTGCATTACTGACTGTCCAGGTGGCGGCAGTGCCGCTCTCGAACAATTGCGCGAGTTTTTCCACCATGGCCGTGTCGAGCAGATCGGCGATGTCGGAAACCAGTGAAAGCAGGTCGACAATATTCTCCAGGCGTCCGCCGTCGATTAACGGCTGCAGTTTTGCCATCAAGGCAGTGAACCCGGGCGTGGCTGACATTTCCTCGGGCATGTTCATGAGCAATCACTCCTCCCTGTGCAGGGTCAAAGCATTCCCCGGGCCACCGCCCAGTAAAGACCGCGATTGAAACCGTTTCTGAGCAGGCCGCCCAATTTGGTCGGGGGTGTCGGCAATACATCGTGGGTGTAGTCGTACCACAGTGGCATCCCGGCATTCAGGCCCATTTGTGCTACCGCCTGTACCCGACCGTCGTATACCGAGTTGGGTGCGCCAAGACGGATCTGGGCGGTGATGTTGTTGGCGATCACCGGCGCCTGGTTATGACAGGCGCCGCCGGCCTTGCTGACCGGCAGATCGACGGTGTCGCCGATCACGTAGACATTCTCCAGGCCGTAGACCTGCAGCGTTTCGTGATTGGTCGGCAGCCATCCTTCATCATTGGCGGCTTGTGAGATGCCGCATTCACGCACCACCTCGACGGCCTGGATTGGCGGAGTAGCCATCAGGATATCGAAGGGTTGCGCATCGCCCTCGGCCGAGTAGGCGACTTTTGCATCGGGATCCACATGGCTCAGGGTGAAGCCGCGCTGAAATTGAATGTTTTTCCGGGCAAAAATGCTCGGCAGGATTTCACCCGTGGGACGCTGCAAGAACAGACAATTGCGCAATAGCTGGGCAACCGTCGGGTAGGTGTAGATGATTTCCACTTGCTCGCGAACGCCCCGGCGACGCAACAAATCATCCAGCATCAATGTCGTTTCCACGGGCGCGATTCCGCATTGGTGCGGGACGTTCGGTGTCTGCGGGAAGGACACGGTAATGAAAATCCGGCCTTTTTCGATGGTGTTCAGGCGTTGCGCCAGCTGCCGGGCAGGAAGGTATTGATAGAAGTGGTCGCCGGCTTCTTGCAGACCCTCGATGCGTTCCGGCGCCGGCACGCAGCCGGTGGCGATCACCAGAAAATCATAGTCGAAGCGCTTGCCGGTTCGGGTGCGCAATTGCTGCCCGGAAAAGTCGAAACGGGTGACTTCTTCAACGTGGAAACTGATTTCCGGGCGCAACAATGAGCGTTCCGCACGTTTGAGTTCCTCTTCGAAGAACTGACTGAACGCCACGTACATGAACGCAGGTTTGTAGTAATGATCGGGGGAACTGGACAGCAATGTGATCGAGACGTCGCCGCGTAGAACTTCGGGATACAGCTTGCCGACCAGTTGATTGGCCAGCATGGTTCCACCTACACCGCCACCGACGATAACTATTCGCTTGCTCATACCTGACCTCCGTGGCCAAGGCGGCTTCGCGTACAGCATCCGGAGATAACGGAAGAAAACTAAGGGCTCCTACAGCAGGCTGGAGAATTTACACACTCTGTTGACTGTATCTGCGCCTCGACAAATCGCCAGTCCGGGCTGACCAATGGTTGATGCCGGCGCCGTAGCGCCGGCGTGCGGGTTCAGAGCAGGCTGATCGGATAGCTGATGATCAGACGGTTTTCGTCGAACTCGTTGTTGCTGAAGTCGCGGCGCAGGGTCGAGTTGCGCCAGCGTACGTTGAGGTCGCGCAGGGTGCCGCTCTGCACGGTGTAGCCCAGTTCCGATTCGCGGCCCCACTCCTTGCCATCGGTGATGGTTCCGGTGTGCACGTTGTCGCCGCTGATGTAGCGGTTCATCAGGGTCAGGCCGGGGATGCCCAGGGCGGCGAAGTTGTAGTCGTGGCGCACCTGCCAGGATCGCTCCTGAGCGTTGTCGTAGCTGGAGTTGTAACTGTCGTTGGCCAGGGTGCCGCCGCTGGTGCCGTTGACGCGCATCCAGGCGCTGTCGCCGGTGAGTTTTTGCAGGCCGACGTAGAAGGTGTTGCCGCCGTAGCGAGCCGAGAACATCCCCGACCAGGTCTTGTTGTCGAGTTCGCCAGCGCGGGCGCTGCCATCGTCCTTGCCGTAGAAGAAGCCCAGGTTGGCGCCCAGCGTCCAGTCGCCGAGTGGCTGGCTGTGTGTCAGGTTGAGGTATTGCTGGCTGTAGATGTCCTTGAGTTCGGCGTTCCACAGGCCGATCTGCGTGCGTTTTTCGTTGAACTGGTATTCACCGCCCTGAAAGTTGAAGCGATCGGAGGTGAACGCCGCTTTGCCGAACATCGACATGTCGCTCATGCTGCTGTCATCGCGCGGGCTGTTGGCGCGGAACTGCCCGCCATACAGGGTCAGACCGTTGATCTCCTTCGAGGTGATCTGCCCGCCACGGAAGGTTTGCGGCAGCGAGCGGCCGTCGTCCGAGCGCAGGATCGGCAGCACCGGCATCCATTCGCCGACCTTCACTTCGGTCTGAGAGAGCTTGGCCTTGAACGCGACGTTGGTGCGACCGAAGTTGTCCGCCGGACGCCCGTCGTGATCCAGCGGCAACAGTTGCGTGCCACCGGTGCCTTTGCCGCCATCGAGCTTTACCGAGTACAGGCCGAGCACGTCCATGCCGAAGCCGACGGTGCCCTGGGTAAAGCCGGATTTGGCGTCGAGAATGAAGTTCTGCGTCCACTCTTCAGCCTTGCCCTGAGCCTTGGTCGGGTTGGTGAAGTTGCGGTTGATGTAGAAGTTGCGCAGGTTCAGGTTGGCGCTGGCGCCTTCGACAAAACCGGCTTCTTCGGCTGCGGCGGGCAGGGCGACGCCGGTCAGGGCCAGGGCGATCAGGCCGGGGAGGGCGTACGGCGCGGTTGGATGAGTCATCGCAGGGTCTCTTGTTATTTTTTTAGGGCGAACGGGTTCGTTGCGCCGCTTTCGGGGCGGGCAAGAAATTGCAGATTCAGGGATAAGGCGGCGGTGATCAGCCGGGCGAGGCAGGGCGCGTGAGCATGGTGTCGAACCTGTTGTTATTGGTGTTGTGGAGCGAATGGTGCGGGGCGCGGTGGGCGGGATTCAATCGGTGAAAGCGGGTTTTGGGCGATTATCGAACAGCAAAAGATCGCAGTCTTGGGCAGCTCCTACAGGGGAACGCATTTCAAATGTAGGAGCTGCCGAAGGCTGCGATCTTTTGATTTTCAGGCAACAAAAAGCCCGCCAAATGGTGGGCTCCTTGTGTTCACCGGATGATCAGAACAGCTTCATCTTCGGCGCTTCTTCTTTCAGCGGTTCGTTCTGCGCGGTCTGCGCATTCCAGCCACCGCCCAGGGCCTTGTACAGGTTGACCGCACTGGTCAGCTGCGCGAGGCGGTCGGTGATCAGTGCCTGTTGCGCGCTGAACAACTGACGCTGGGCGTCGCATGTGAATTTCAGTACCAACGTTGTGCCCCGGATGTAGCGGCTTTTGCAAATCTCTGAATATTCTGAACTTGTTGGGCGCGGCGATTGCAGAAAGTGGCACCAGGAGTTTTTGCTTTCTATAACATATTTCATGCTGATTGCAGTGGTATAAAAAAGTCAACTGTCAGTAGTGACAGTTGTGCGTGAGAGAGAAAGTGGCGTAAATTTTTTGCTCTTGTTATGGAAGGGAAGGGCTTGTTATGAAAGGTTCGAGTGGTGTTGATGTTGGTGAAGTTAAAAAATTTGGTGAAAATTTAAAGCTGGTAAAATCTACAAGTGGGTTCATTGAACTTCGTGTCAAGCGAGAGGGGCAGGAGGATGAAAAGCTGCAGACGGGATGGTTCAACTTCTATATTGAGAGTTGGCGTACTGTAGTTGAGGCCTACTTTGGGGAGGATACGGGCGCCAGAGTACCAGCAGTCATGCTGCTGGCTAATCATAAGTTGCAAAAAAAGACCTACGAAATTAAGAATCCTTTCGACGACGACTGGGAAGTTTGCGCTATGTTTGGAACCGGAAGGCCGAATGGAGGAATTAGTGGGGATGCATTTGGTAAGGGCATACTGAAAGTTCACGGCATTGTTGATAATGACGTGAAGCAACGCATTGATGGAACTTTTTCGTTTAATTATGTAGATCGTGATGGGCAGGTAGTAAAAGTAGAAGCTGATGATTTTTGGGCTGAGTTTGAATATTGATATTTCTGAACGTTTGTTGAGAGATTCTTTCATGCAAAAAAAAGCCCGCCTGGATAGCGGGCTTTTTTCTCAACCAAAGATCAGAACAGCTTCATCTTCGGCGCTTCTTCTTTCAGCGGTTCGTTCTGCGCGGTCTGCGCATTCCAGCCACCGCCCAGGGCCTTGTACAGGTTGACCGCACTGGTCAGCTGCGCGAGGCGGTCGGTGATCAGTGCCTGTTGCGCGCTGAACAACTGACGCTGGGCGTCGAGGAAGGTCAGGTTGCTGTCGACACCGATACGGTAACGACGCTCGGCCAGGCGGTAGTAATCCTGGTTGGCCGCGACAAAGTCACGCTGCGCTTGCAGTTGCTCGGTGTAGGTCTGGCGCGCGGCCAGGCCGTCGGCGACTTCCTGGAAGGCGGTTTGAATCGACTTCTCGTAGTTCGCCACGCCAATGTCCTTCTGGATCTTGGCGTAGTCGAGGCTGGCGCGCAGGCTGCCGGCGTTGAAGATCGGCAGGTTGATCTGCGGCTGGAACAGCCAGGTCCCCGAACCGCCCTTGAACAGACCGGACAGGTCCGGGCTCAGGCTGCCCGCGTTGGCGGTCAGGCTGATGCTCGGGAAGAACGCTGCACGGGCGGCGCCGATGTTGGCGTTGGCCGCTTTCAGGTTGTACTCGGCCTGCAGGATGTCCGGACGACGCTGCAGCAGGTCCGAAGGCAGACCGGCCGGTACGTCGCTGAGCAGATCATCCGACAGCGGTTTGGCCGCTTGCAGATTGGCCGGGATGCCGGTGCCGAGCAGCAGGGTAAGGCTGTTTTCGTCCTGAGCCACCTGACGGGTGTACTTGGCCAGTTGCGCCCGGGCGTTTTCCACCGAGGTACGCGACTGCGCCAGGTCCAGCGCCGAGGCCACACCGACTTCGTTGCTGCGGCTGGTCAGCTTATAGCTTTCTTCAAACGCACCGAGGGTGTCTTGCGTCAGCTTGAGCAGTTCCTTGTCGGCCTGCCAGGTCATGTACGCGTTGGCCACGCTGGCCACCAGACTGATCTGCGTGCTGCGACGCGCTTCTTCGGTGGCGAAGTATTGTTGCAGCGCTTGTTCGCTCAGGCTGCGCACCCGACCGAACAGGTCAAGTTCGTAGGCGCTGATGCCGACGGTCGCGGTGTAGGAGCTGGTGATGCCCGCTTCACCGGTCTGCGAAGCCCGTGCCGGAACGCGCTGGCGACTGCCGGTGGCGTTCGCCGAAACGGCCGGGAACAGGTCGGCACGCTGGATGCGGTACTGAGCCGCATAGGCGTCGATGTTCAACGCCGCGACACGCAGGTCGCGGTTGTTTTCCAGCGATACCTGGATCAGTTGCTGCAGGGCCGGGTCATGGAAAAACTGCTTCCAGCCCTGCTCGGCAGCGGCTTGCGCCGGTGCCTGGGCCGGCGAGTAAGCCGGGCCCTGCGGGAACTGGTTCGCAACCGGTGCTTCTGGCCGCTGATAGTCAGGAATCAGCGAACAACCGCTCAGCACGAAGGCGGCGACTGCGATGGAGAGTAGCGACTTGCTCATTGGCCAGCCTCTTTAGGAGTTTCAGTCGTCTCATCCTGGTCGGCGATTTTACGCTGGCCCATGGACGAAACCGTGACGAAGAACAGTGGGACCCAGAAGATCGCCAGAATCGTAGCCGTGAGCATACCGCCAATCACGCCCGTACCGATCGCATGCTGGCTGCCCGAACCTGCGCCAGTGGAGATAGCCAACGGTACTACACCGAGGACGAACGCCAGCGAGGTCATGATGATCGGTCGCAGACGCATGCGGCACGCTTCGATCGCCGCATCGCGCAGACTGCGCCCTTGTTCATGCAGCTCCTTGGCGAACTCGACGATCAGAATGGCGTTTTTAGCCGCAAGACCGATGGTCGTCAACAGGCCCACCTGGAAGTACACGTCGTTGGACAGCCCACGCAGGCTGGTGGCCATCAACGCACCGATGATCCCCAGCGGTACCACGAGCATGACCGCAATCGGAATCGACCAGCTTTCATACAGCGCCGCCAGACACAGGAACACCATCAGCAGCGACAGGGCGTACAGCGCTGGCGCCTGCGAGCCGGACAGACGTTCCTCGTAGGACAGACCGGTCCAGGAGATACCGACACCGGCCGGCAGCTTCTTGGCAATCGCTTCGACTTCGGCCATCGCTTCACCGGTGGAGTAACCCGGCGCCGGAGACCCGAGAATCTCCATCGCTTCCACACCGTTGTAACGCGCCAGTTTCGGCGAGCCGTAGATCCACTCGCCCTTGGCGAATGCGGAGAACGGCACCATGGTCCCGGCGCTGTTGCGCACGTACCACTTCTTCAAGTCTTCCGGGCTCATCCGCGAGCCGGCCTGGCCCTGGATGTACACCTTCTTGACGCGACCGCGGTCGATGAAGTCGTTGACGTAGCTACTACCGAAGGAGATCGACAGGGTGCTGTTGATGTCGGAAATGCTCACGCCCAGGGCGCGGGCCTTCGCATCGTCGATTTCCAGATGATATTGCGGCTCGTCGTTCAGCCCGTTCGGACGCACCTGGTAGAGCACCTTGCTCTGCGCAGCCATGCCGAGGAACTGGTTACGCGCTTCCATCAGTTTTTCGTGACCGATACCGGCGCGGTCCTGCAGGAACACGTCGAAACCGGTGGCGTTACCCAGCTCCAGTACTGCCGGCGGAGCAAAGGCGAACACCATCGCATCGCGGAAGCTGAAGAAGTGCTGCTGGGCGCGCTGGGCCAGGGCAAACACGCTGTTGTTCGAATCACGTTCGTGCCACGGCTTGAGCATGATGAACGCCAGACCCGAGCTCTGCCCACGACCGGCGAAGTTGAAGCCGTTCACGGTGAACACCGACGCCACTGCGCCCGCTTCCTTATCCAGCAGATAGGAACGCATTTCGTCGATCACGACTTGCGTACGTTCGGCGCTGGAGCCGGCCGGGGTCTGCACCTGAGCGAACAGTACGCCCTGGTCTTCTTCCGGCAGGAACGCGGTCGGAATGCGGGTGAACAGCCAGATCATGCCGACCACGATCAGGACGTAGGCCAGCAGGTAAGGCGCTTTGCGCGACAGCATGTTGCCGACACCGCGCTCGTAGCTTTTCACGCCACGGTCGAAGCTACGGTTGAACCAGCCGAAGAAACCTTTTTTCGGCGTGCCGTGCTCGCCTTTCGGGATGGCCTTGAGCATGGTGGCGCACAATGCCGGGGTGAAGATCAGGGCAACCATTACCGACAGGGCCATGGCCGAAACGATGGTGATCGAGAACTGCTTGTAGATCACACCGGTGGAGCCGCTGAAGAACGCCATTGGCAGCAGTACCGCCGACAGCACCAGCGCGATACCGACCAGAGCGCCCTGGATCTGGCCCATGGACTTTTTGGTCGCTTCCTTCGGTGACAAGCCTTCTTCGCTCATCACCCGCTCGACGTTCTCCACCACGACGATGGCGTCGTCCACCAGCAAGCCGATAGCCAGCACCATACCGAACATGGTCAGGGTGTTGATGCTGAAGCCGAACGCCGCGAGGATGCCGAAGGTACCGAGCAATACCACCGGCACGGTCATCGTGGTGATGACCGTGGCACGGAAGTTCTGCAGGAACAGGAACATCACCAGGAACACCAGCACGATCGCTTCGACCAGGGTTTCAACCACACCCTTGATCGATTCGGTCACCACCGGGGTGGTGTCGTACGGGAACACCACTTCCATGCCTTGCGGGAAGAACGGCTTGAGTTCGTCAATCGTCTTGCGTAGCGCCTTGGCGGTGTCGAGGGCGTTGGCGCCGTTGGCCAGTTTTACCGCCAGACCGGACGATGGCTTGCCGTTGAACTGCGCCGAGATGGTCGAGTTTTCGCCACCCAGACCGACGTCGGCGACATCGCCGATGTGCACTTGCGAACCGTCCTGGTTGACCTTCAGCAGAATCGCCTTGAACTGCTCGGCGGTCTGCAGACGGGTCTTGCCGATGATCGTGGCGTTCAGTTGCTGGCCAGGCAGCGCCGGCAGACCGCCGAGCTGACCGGAAGACACCTGAACGTTCTGCGCCGAGATCGCGCTGCTGACATCAGCCGGAGTCAGGTTGTACTTGTTCAGCTTGGCCGGGTCGAGCCAGATGCGCATCGCGTACTGGGCACCGAAGACCTGGAAGTCACCGACACCGGCGGTCCGCGAGATCGGGTCCTGCATGTTCGACACGATGTAGTTGGACAGGTCGTCCTTGGTCATGCTGCCGTCACGCGACACCACGCCGATCACCAGCAGGAAGTTTTTCACTGCCTTGGTCACGCGGATACCCTGTTGCTGCACTTCCTGCGGCAGCAGCGGGGTGGCCAGGTTCAGCTTGTTCTGAACCTGAACCTGCGCGGTGTCGGAGTTGGTGCCTTGCTCGAAGGTCGCGGTGATGGTCATGCTGCCGTCGGAGTTACTTTCCGAGGACACATAACGCAGGTTGTCGATACCGTTGAGCTGCTGTTCGATCACCTGGACCACGGTGTCCTGAACCGTCTGTGCCGAAGCACCCGGGTAGGTTACGGAGATCGCGATGGCCGGAGGCGCAATGCTCGGGTACTGGTTGATCGGCAATTTCAGGATCGATAGTGCCCCGACCAACATGATCACCAGGGCAATTACCCAGGCGAAAATCGGACGGTCGATAAAAAATTTCGACATGAGTTACTCCCCTTTGCCGCCAGCGGCTTTGTCAGCTGCTTGAGCGGGGGCCGGGTTCTTGGCTACGTTGGTCGCTTCGGTCGGATTGACCTGAACACCTGGGCGAACGTACTGCAGACCTTCGGTGATCAGACGATCGCCGGCTTTCAGGCCATCCTCGATCAGCCACTGGCTGCCGACGGTACGGCTGGCCTTGAGCTGACGCAGTTCAACCTTGTTGTCCGCGCCGACAACCAGCGCGGTCGGCGTACCTTTGAGGTCGCGGGTCACGCCTTGCTGCGGCGCCAGAATGGCCGCGGCGTTGACGCCGGCCTGCAACTGGGCACGGACGAACATGCCTGGCAGCAGGGTGTGATCCGGGTTCGGGAACACGGCGCGCAAGGTCACGGAACCGGTAGTCGGATCCACCGATACTTCGGAGAATTCCAGCTTGCCGTCGAGCTTGTACTGGCTGCCGTCTTCCAGGGTCAGCTTGACCGCTGCCGAGTTGTCGCCGGCCTTCTGCAGACGACCGCTTTCCAGCTCGCGGCGCAGTTCGAGCAGTTCAACCGAGGACTGGGTGACGTCGACGTAGATCGGGTCCAGTTGCTGGATCGTCGCCATCGCGTCGGCCTGACCATTGCTGACCAGCGCGCCTTCGGTCACCGAAGAACGGCCAATGCGGCCGGAGATCGGCGCGTAGACCTTGGTGTATTTCACGTTGATCTGCGCGCTCTGAAGCGACGCTTCCGATTCCATGCGATTGGCGACGGCGGTGTCGAATTCCTGGCGGCTCACGGCCTGCTCATCGACCAGTTGCTTGTAGCGGTCGGAGATCGACTTGGTCGAACGCAGGTTGGCCTCAGCGCTTTTCAGGGTCGCTTCATAGACTGCCGGATCGATCTGATACAGCTGCTGGCCGGCTTTGACGTCGCCGCCTTCCTTGAACAGACGCTTGAGAATGATGCCGTTGACCTGTGGTCGAACTTCAGCGATGCGGTACGCACTGGTGCGGCCCGGCAGTTCCGACGTGAGGGTGAACGCTTGTGGTTGCAGGGTGACGACGCCGACCTGAGGAGGCGGAGCGGCTGGAGCCGCTTCTTCCTTTTTACATCCGCTGAGCAGCGATGCCAGGGCGACGGCAGTGACCAGAGCGGTAACAGCTGGCTTGAATTGCATGAAGATCCTCGGGTCAGGCGCGCACATTGCGCACAAGAAGTGTGAAAGGGTAAAAAAATCGGGTCGAGTGGATAAGTAGCTTGCTAAGGAATATACTTACGTTCATGGTTGTTTGTAAATAGCTTGGCGTCGTACCCACCCTGTTACAAAATGCGTCGCAAGGTTTGAAATTGTAGGCCGGGGAGCTGATTCGTGAGAGATCAGCCCCCTCTTTATTCAGCGGATATTCAGCCATCCCTGAAACATCCCGTTTGAGGTTTTACTGCCATGGTCCGTCGTACCAAAGAGGAAGCTCAGGAAACGCGCAGCCAGATTCTCGAAGCGGCCGAGAAAGCGTTTTATGAAAGGGGCGTGGCCCGCACGACCCTGGCGGATATCGCGACAATGGCCGGCGTCACGCGCGGGGCCATCTATTGGCATTTCAGCAACAAGGCTGATCTGGTGCAGGCGATGCTCGACAGCCTGCATGAACCGCTGGATGAATTGGCCAAGGCCAGCGAGAGCGAGGATGAACTCGACCCGTTGGGGTGCATGCGCAAGCTGTTGATCCATCTGTTCCATCAGGTAGCCCTGGATCCGAAGACCCGTCGCATCAACGAGATTCTGTTTCATAAGTGCGAATTCACCGATGAAATGTGCGATCTGCGCCAGCAGCGCCGCACGGCCAGTCTCGATTGCAACCTGCGCATCGGCCTGACCCTGCGTAATGCGGTCAATCGCGGCCAGTTGCCGGAAGATCTCGACACTGCCCGGGCGGCCATCAGCATTCATGCGTATATCGATGGCCTCCTGTATGGATGGCTGTTGGCGCCGGACAGCTTTCAATTGCATGCCGAAGCCGAGCGCTGGGTCGATACAGGGCTGGATATGCTGCGCCTGAGCCCCAGTCTGCGCAAATGAAACAAAATGCGTAATTGAATCTATCCGTGTCAAGACTTGAAGCGGGGAAATGTCCCTGCTTCAAGACTTTCTGTAATGGGGTGCTTTTATATACGTACGTCGGCCGGGTTGATAGGTAGCGAGCTACGTATTTTGTAGGGGTTTTGTGTCGACTGTGTGAATGAGTGTTAACGCTCGGGCTAAAAGGGCGCCGAGCAGCCGATACGCACCAACCGGTCCGTTTTGTTTCTGTGTCCCCTGTGCCCGATTTTTACCACTGGGCTGCGTCACTTCCGATGGGCTGGAGCCACGGTGGTGAGTTGCCTTGCGCCTTTACCGTTACTGCATGAGGGGGTAACTCTCTATCAGTCCGATGGCGTCATAAATGCGACCATCTTATTACTGTAAGGATAAACCGGGTTTTCATTTGCCAATAATGCGTCGCAGGTGATGGGTTCGGCGCCAATAGAGAAAGCATTTTTATCCCAGAAGAGTTCGAATTTTGGAGCCCGGTGCCCCGCCATTTTCCTGTAGCAATAACTGAGCGAGGTGTCGAACTGTACTTTCTGTTTGTAGTTGGTGTAACAGACGTAAGTGCTGAATATCTCTTTTTTGATATCGTAATCAATAACAATGTCCTGCTTCAGATGAGGATCTCCCTCAAACATCATAAAGACGGTCTGGTAAGGAAGGATCTTATCGATAGGGGTCAAGGGTGGGTGCTTTGGAGAGGAATCATCAAGCCAGAAAGTAGAGTCCGTGGCATTGGTGATTTGCAGGAGAAATGTAAGTTTATTTGGGTCTATATTGTTCATTTTTATATATCCTTGCTTGATTAAGTTGGTTGATGTGCAAGTGGTAAATTGCAAGGCGAAGCTTAGGTTTATATTCTTTCTAAGGCGAATCTTTAAATGTGTGCAAATAAAAAAGCCCTGACTCTTTCGAGGCAGGGCTTACTTGTTGGTTGATGTTTTTTACAGCGCTGGATAATCGATATAGCCGACCGGGCCTTTGCCGTAGAACAGTTCAGGACGCGCATCGTTGAGCGGTGCATCGGCCTTCAGGCGGGCCGGCAGATCCGGGTTGGCAATGAACGGTACGCCGAACGCCACCGCGTCTGCCTTGCCTTCAGCCAGCCAGGCATTGGCGCTGTCCTTGGTGAAGCGTTCGTTGGCGATGTACGCACCACCGAAGGCTTCTTTCAATTGTGGGCCGAGGCTGTCGGCGCCTTCTTTCTCACGGGAGCAGATGAAGGCGATGCCGCGCTTGCCCAGCTCGCGAGCCACATAAGTGAAGGTCTCGGCCAGATTGTCGTCGCCCATGTCGTGGGAGTCGGCGCGGGGTGCCAGGTGCACGCCGACACGGCCGGCGCCCCAGACGTCGATCGCCGCGTCAGTCACTTCCAGCAGCAGACGTGCACGGTTCTCCAGGGAGCCGCCGTAGTTGTCGGTGCGCTGGTTGGTGCTGCTTTGCAGGAACTGGTCGAGCAGGTAACCGTTGGCGCCATGGATTTCCACACCGTCGAAGCCGGCGGCTTTGGCGTTTTCGGCACCGGTGCGGTAGGCCTCGACGATCTCGGCGATTTCAGCGGTTTCCAGAGCGCGCGGGGTCGGATAGTCGGCCAATGGGCGCACCAGACTGACGTGACCCTTAGGCTGGATGGCGCTCGGCGCGACCGGAGTTTCGCCATTGAGGTACGACGGGTGCGAGATGCGGCCGACGTGCCACAGTTGCAGAACGATCTTGCCGCCGGCCGCATGCACCGCTTTGGTTACGTTGGTCCAGCCGCGCACCTGGTCGTTGGACCAGATGCCCGGAGTGTCAGGGTAACCGACGCCCATCGGGGTGACCGAAGTAGCTTCGGACAGGATCAGGCCGGCAGAGGCGCGTTGCACGTAGTACTCGGCCATCAGGGCGTTCGGTACGCGGCCTTCATCAGCGCGGCAGCGGGTCAGCGGGGCCATGATGATGCGGTTGGACAGCTCGAGGTCGCCCAGTTTGATCGGATCGAAAATAGTTGCCATGTGTACAACCCTCGTCAGTGAAGTGGTTAATCAGTGGGTAGCAGGGGCCAGGCCGGCATCGCCGTTCTGACGGAAAGTGATCAGGGTCACCAGCAGCGCGAGTACCGCCAGGGCTGCTGCGGCCAGGGGCACGCTGGTCAGGCCGAAACCGTGGGCGATGACGCTGCCACCGACCCAGGCGCCCAGGGCGTTGCCGATGTTGAAAGCGCCGATGTTCAGGGTCGACACCAGGTTCGGTGCGGCCTTGCCGAAGGTCACCACGTTGACTTGCAGCGCCGGGACGGCGGCAAAGGAGGCGGTGGCCCAGAGGAACAGGGTGATCTCCGTCGGGATCAGCGCAACGCTGGTCCAGCTCAGTACGGTGGAGACCACCGCCATCGCCACGAACACGCCGATCAGGGTCGCGCCGAGACGCTTGTCCGCCAATTTGCCGCCGATGATGTTGCCCACCGTCAGGCCGAGGCCGATCAGCAGCAGGGTCCAGGTCACGCCTTTTGGCGAGACGCCGGTGACGTCACCGAGCAGCGGTGCGACATAGGTGAAGAGGGTGAACATCGACGCGGCGAACAGCGCGGTCATGCTCAGCGACAGCCAGATGCCGGCGCCTTTGAGGGCGGCGAGTTCGGCGCGCATGTCGAGTTTTTCCTCGTCACGCTTGGCCGGCAGGAAGCGGATCAGACCGATCAGCGCTACCACACCGATCACGGTCACCGCCCAGAAAGTCGAACGCCAGCCGGCTTCCTGACCCAGCGCCGTACCCAGCGGTACACCGAGGACGTTGGCCAGGGTCAGGCCGGTGAACATCAGCGCCACGGCGGATGCACGCTTGTTCGGCGCCACCAGCCCGGCAGCTACCACAGAACCGATACCGAAGAACGCACCGTGGCACAGCGCGGTGACGACACGGGCAAACATCAGCACGTTGTAGTCACTGGCGATGGCGCACAGCAGGTTACCGACGATGAAAATCCCCATCAGCGCTACCAGTGCAGCCTTGCGCGGCAGTTTTGCGGTGGCCAGTGCCATGAACGGCGCACCGATGGCCACGCCCAGGGCGTAACCGGTCACCAGCCAGCCAGCGCCGGGGATCGACACACCAAGGTCGGCCGCCACATCGGGCAGCAGGCCCATGATGACGAACTCGGTGGTGCCGATGGCGAAGGCGCTCAAGGCCAGAATGAGTAGCGAGAGGGGCATTTGAGTCAATTCCTTGTGGGAGCGCTGAGCTCTTTGACGATGGCGTCGAGGAACGCCTGGATCACGTCCTCGTTGCGTTTGAAGAAGTGCCACTGGCCGGCTTTCTGGCTGCTGATCAAACCTGCACGCTGCAGGGTTGCCAGGTGGGCGGAGACGGTCGACTGCGACAGGCCGCAGCGTTGATCGATCTGCCCGGCGCAGATGCCGTACTCGTGGTTGTGAATCTGCTCAGGAAACTGGGCTTTGGGGTCTTTCAGCCAGATGAGAATGTCTCGCCGTACTGGGTGTGCCAGGGCTTTTATTATTTCGTCGAGGTCGAGGTTCATGGCTTTATGCTCGTGATCTGTAGCGCTATATCGCGATGAGGCAAACTTTAAATCGGTATTTCGCGATATACCAATATGAATTTGATCTGACGACCGCATAAATCGGTATATCGGGTTATAACGATACGTGTGGTGTAACGATGAAAGCGCGCAGTGCTAAGCTGCGCCCATGAACTATCTCGCACATTTACACCTCGGAGGCCAGCGCCCCGAGCAATTACTCGGCAGTCTGTATGGCGATTTCGTCAAAGGACGCCTGCAAGGGCAGTTTGCGCCGCCGATTGAAGCGGCGATTCAGCTGCATCGGCGCATTGATGTGTTCACCGATCGCCACCCGTTGGTGGACATCGCCCTCGGGCGTTTCACCGCGACCCGGCGGCGTTATGCCGGGATCGTCCTCGACGTGTTTTTCGACCATTGTCTGGCGCGGGACTGGACGCTGTACGCCGATCAACCGCTGGAGCAGTTCACCCGTGACGTGTACCGGGTGCTGTCGAATGAGCGGCAATTGCCCGAACGCCTGGCGCAAATCGCGCCGCACATGGTTGCCAATGACTGGCTGGGTTCGTATCAGGAGTTTGAAGTGCTGGAGCAGGTGCTGCGCGGGATCTCGCGGCGTCTGACGCGGCCTGAGGAGCTGGCGGGGGCGATGCAGGAATTGCGGCGGTTGTATGAGCCGCTGAGTGAGGATTTCGCGTTGTTCTACCCGCAATTGCAAGACTTCGCACAATCCTCAACAGCTCCCACAGGGGCCGGCGGTGATTTTAGCGGTTGTATTTCAGGCGGCGATGGCCGGGCGCATCGGGTTTTTCTGCTTTTCCAGAATCGCGCCAAACAACGCCTTCTGCACCGCCTGCTGCGCGTCGAATGCCAGCGCCGCACGCTCGCGATCCTGACAGGCGATCGGCTTGAGCAGGTGCACTTCGACATCGCCGCAATCATGGCTGAACAGCCGCATCAGGTGCGACAACAGATCATCGTCGCCAATGAACGGTGCCAGCGTGTCGATCTCGCCATCGCGCAGATAACGGATCGCCACCGGTTGCAGCATCACCTCTGAATCAATCGCCGCCGACAGCAGGCGACCATGAAAGGTGCGCAGCGAGCGGCCATCGGTGGTGGTGCCTTCCGGGAACATCAGCAGCGGATGCTGCGTCTGCAAATGGCGGGTCATCTGTTTGCGGATCAACTGGCTGTCACCCGAGCCGCGACGGATGAACAGACTGCCAGCCTTGGCCGCCAGCCAACCCGCCACCGGCCAGGTGCGCACTTCGGCCTTGGACAGAAACGACTGCGGCGTGAGCATGCCCAGCAGCGGAATGTCAGTCCATGACACATGATTGCTGACCCACAGCATCGGCTGCTTCGGCAATTCGCCATGCACAGTCACGCGAAAGGGCAGGGCATGGCTCAGGCGCGCCATGAAAAACCGCGACCAGCGCTGTCGACGTTGCATCGAATGCGCCAGGCCCAGGCGTTCGAACACGCCGAAGACGCTGGCCATGGTCAGGCCCAGCGCCACCACCAGCAGCACCCGCGCGATCCGCGCGTACACCCGCAACCGGCTCATCACACGGCCGCCTTGAAGTGCTTGGCGTAGCGCGGGCAGAGTTCGTCGCGCTTGAGCAGGATGAACACATCGGCGACCTGGAAGTCTTCGTCCCAGCATGGCTCGCCGCAGATCTTCGCACCCAGACGCATGTAGGCCTTGAGCAGCGGCGGCATCTCGGCGATCACGTTCGACGGGATATCCAGCGACGGCAACGGATTTTTCGGTTCGGCGCGCAAATGTTCGGTGCACAGATAACGTTCGCGCAGACGCTGCATGATCGCGTGGGCCTGCACGCCGCCGTCCTGCATTGGAATGCTCGCGCAACCCATCAGGTAGCTGTAGCCGCCCTGATTCAGCACTTCGGCCAGTTCACCCCACAGCACGGCGATGGTGCCGCCGTTGCGGTAGGCCGGGTCGACGCAGGTGCGGCCGATTTCGAGAATCGGGCCTTGCAGATGCGCCAGGCCATGCAGGCTGAATTCTTCTTCACTGTAGAACTTGCCCAGGCTGCTGGCGGCGGTGTGATCGAGCAAACGGGTGGTGGCGACCAGACGCCCGGTGTTCAGGTCACGCACGCCGATGTGGCTGCAGTGAACATCATAGTCATCCATGTCCAGACCCAGTTCCGCGCCTTTCAGCTTGGCGTTGAACTCGCCGCTGAATACGCTGAAGCGCAAGGCCTGGGCTTGCTGCAAGGCCTCGGCGCCGATCAGGCGTTCGGCTTGCAGGCGGCGTTCATTGCCGGTGTCGCTGATGCGGGCGATCTGAGTCATTTGAATCTCCGTACGGGCCTTGAACCCGTCGTGGGTTGCAGCCGATCGACTTTCTTTATGCAGCCATGTTGTGCAAAGTCAGGCTATGTAGCCCCGGTGTCATCGCCATGAACGTTTGGTGATGCTTGTATGACAGCCCACAAGGAGCCTCTTATGCCCTGGCCCAGCCTGCTCGAAAGCCATGAACGCCTGCCCGCCGTGACTGATCTGGCGGAAGGTTTCGCCACCTTGCTGCATCAATTGGGCAACGTGACGCCGTTCGAACTGGCAGTGGCCGGAGGGCGGCGGATGGCGACGCCGGGGCTGGCATTTCTGGTGGGGTATCAGGCGGCGTTGCGCATGCTCTGGCCGAGCGCGCCGCCAAGTCTCGGCGCGTTGTGTGCGACCGAGCAGCGCAGCCTGCGCCCGGCGGACATGCAGACGCGTCTCAGTGATTTGCGCTTGAGCGGGCGCAAGGATTTCGTCACCGCCGGGGATGCGGCGGACTGGCTATTGATCGCCGCGCGCACTGAAGAGCCCGGCGAAACGCCGCGCCTGAGTCTGGCGGTGGTCTATCCCGGCGAACCCGGTGTACGTGTGGAAAAACTCCCGGCGCTGCCGCTGATGCCGGACATCAGTCATGGTCGGCTGCATCTGGATGGCGCACTGTGCGAGCTCCTCGCGGGCGATGGCTGGGATGCTTATGTGAAGCCGTTTCGCACCCTGGAAGATATCTACGTGCTGAGCGCGATGACCGCGTGGTTGTATGGCGTCGGTCAGGACAGCGGCTGGTCGCAGCCGCTGCTGTTGCGCTTGCTGGCGCTGTTGGCCGGGTGCGCGGAGGCGAGCCGCCAGCCGCCGAACAATCCGGCGGGGCATGTGTTGCTGGGTGGGTTGTTTGCGCAGTTTGATGCACTCAAACCCGAGATCGATCAGGTGTTGGCCGAGGGTAATCCGGAGTGGGCGCAGATGTGGCAGCGTGATCAGGGGGTGATGCAGTTGGCGGCCGGTGCGCGGGCCAAGCGCTTGGCCAAAGCCCTGCACATTTCCCTGTAGGAGCTGCCGCAGGCTGCGATCTTCTGATCTTTAAAAGCACAAGCAAAAGATCGCAGCCTGCGGCAGCTCCTACAGTGATCGGCATATTGTCATTTGTCTGGGCCATGATTTTTGCATCCATCGGTTGAGACTTTTCCATGTGCAAAGGCCTGTCCCTGTTTCTGCTGCTGATCAGCTTCACGGTCCAGGCCGGGCAATGGCCCGGTGAGCAATGGCCGGCTGGCGCAAAAATCAGCGGCGCAGCAGTCGAGGCATTGGAGAGCTACGCCTTCCCACCCCGCGACGACACTACCCGCCAAGGCATCCGCACCGACGCTCTGCTGATCATCCGCGACGGCCGGTTGATCTACGAACGCTACGCCGGCCCGACCCGTGCCGAGACCCCGCACCTGACCTGGTCGATCAGCAAAAGCCTGATGGCCACCGTGCTGGGTGTGGCCTATGGCGAAGGCCTGTTCAAACTGGATGATCCGGTCGCGAAGTTTTATCCGGCACTGGAAAAACACCCGGCGATCACCATAGCGGATCTGCTGCACTGGGCCTCCGGGCTGGACTGGCAGGAAGACTACGAATACGCCCCGCTGAAATCCTCGGTGGTGGCGATGCTCTACACCCGTGGGCACCGCGACATGCCCGCGTTCACTGCCAATCACGACGCTTATGCGCCGCCGGGGCAGACGTTCCGTTACTCCAGTGGCGACAGCAATCTGCTGGCGGCGGCGCTGAAGAACATGGTTGGCCCGCAGCGTTATCCCGACTATCCATGGACAGCGCTGTTCGAGCCGTTGGGCATCCGCCACGCCGTGTGGGAAACCGATGCCGGCGGCACGTTTGTCGCGTCCTCTTATGCCTATCTCACGGCGCGGGATCTGGCGCGGGTCGGTCTGCTGATGGCCCGCGACGGGCGCTGGAATGATCGACAGTTGTTACCCAAGGATTGGGTCGCCTTCAACCGCGAGGCTTTTGCCGGCTACAAGGCGCACCAAGACGAAGCGGTGCCCGGTGGCCAGTGGTGGCTCAATCGCCCGGCGGATGGCGCCGCCGCGCCATGGCCTGACGCGCCACCCGACACCTTCGCTGCCCTCGGCCATTGGGGCCAGGCGCTGTATGTGATCCCCAGCGAGAAACTGGTGATCGTGCGTTACGCCGATGATCGCGACGGCAGTTATCGCCACAACGAACTGCTCAAGCGCGTGCTCAAAGCGGTGCAGCCATGAAGCTGGTCAAGCGGATTCTGCTGCTGGCGCTGATCGTGCTGCTGGGCTGGATCTGGCTCGAACGGGACAACCTGTGGGCGTTCCCCGACATCATCAGCGCGTACACGGCGAAGGAATATTGTTCGTGTCGCTACGTGATGAACAACGATGCCGAGTATTGCCGGGGCTATGTGAAACAGTGGCTGCCGACCAGCGAATTCAGCGATGACAGCGCGAGCAAAACCATCATCGTCAGTGGCATGGGCCGTAGCAATCGTGCCCAGTGGCTGGGTGAACGCCAAGGTTGCCGCCTAAATCCCTGAAACCCTCGATCCTCCAGTCAATAGATAACCCTGTGGGAGCTGGCTTGCCAGCGATGACGGTGTGTCAGTCAACAGAGATATAGCCTGTCCCGCCGCTATCGCTGGCAAGCCAGCTCCCACAGGGACTTTCACCAATCGATAGATTTGCGGCGATCAGTTTGCAATAACGGCGTGGGCGGTTAAGGTTCGTGCAGGTTTATCGCCCAACGAGTGTTCAATGTTCAACCGCTCCCTCTACAAAGCCTTCGCCAGTCTGCTGCTGGCCGCTGCCGCGTTGCCGGCGCAGGCCAATTGGTATCTGGACGGCGAATCATCGCGGCTGTCGTTTGTCAGCACCAAGAATGCCCACATTTCCGAAGTGCAACGCTTTCTGGTGCTGCACGGCAAGGTCGATCCGGATGGCCGCGCCGAGGTCGAAGTCGAGCTGGAATCGATCAACAGCGGCATCCCGCTGCGCGACGAGCGCATGCGCAAGGAGCTGTTCCAGATCGAGCAGTTCCCCGAAGCGACCATCAGCACCCGGATCGACCTGCGCCCGATCAACGATCTGGCCCCCGGTGCGCAGCTGGAATTGCGCTTGCCGCTGACCGTCAACCTGCACGGCAAGCAACATGAATACCCGGCGGAGTTGCTGGCCACCCGTCTCGATGACCGGCGTTTTCAAGTGGTGACCCTGGAACCGCTGGTGATCAACGCCGAGGATTTCGACCTGGTGCCGGGCCTGGAAACTCTGCGTAATCTGGCCGGCCTGTCGGCCATCAGTCTGTCGGTGCCGGTGGGTGCGGTGCTGATTTTCACGGCGCGCTGACATGCGCGGCGCGGTGTTTCCATGGCGTGACGGCAACCGTTTCGAACTGTTGATCGACGGCCCGCAATTCTTCCCGCGCATGCTGGTGGAGATTGCCCGCGCCGAAGAGCAGGTTGAACTGGAGCTGTATCTGGTGGAGGCGGGCGCCTGCGCCGAAGCCGTGGTTCAGGCGCTGGTCCAGGCTGCCGAGCGCGGCGTGCGGGTACGCTGCCTGTTCGATGACTACGGCAGTCTCGCGTTTACCCTGCACCTGCGTCAGCGCCTGACCAAGGCCGGGGTCGAATTGCGTTTCTACAATCGCCTGAACTGGCGGCGCTGGGTCGGCAATTTCTATCGCGATCACCGCAAATTGCTGCTGGTCGATCAGCGTCTGGCAGTGGTCGGCGGTACCGGTGTCACCGATGAGTTCTGGACCCCGGGGCAGGACACCAGCGAGTGGCATGAAGTGATGGTGGAAATTCGCGGCCCGCTGGTACTCGACTGGCAAGTGCTGTTCGACCGCCAATGGATTGCCAACCGCCATCGCCGGGCGTGGAAACCTACGGCGCATGTCGGCCTGCCACGCTTGCCCAAGGTCCCGGACATGGGCGAGGGCATGGGCCGCGTGGCCTACGCCGATGCGCGTCAGCATCGCGACATTCTGCAATCGTTGTTTCGCGCCCTCAACAGCGGGCAAAAACGCATCTGGATGGCCACCCCGTATTTCCTGCCGACCTGGAAAATCCGCCGCTCGCTGCGCAAGGCTGCGGCCCGTGGTGTCGATGTGCGGCTATTGCTGACCGGGCCGCGCACCGATCACCCGTCGGTACGCTATGCCGGCCATCGCTACTACCCGCGCCTGCTCAAGGCCGGGGTGCAGATCTTCGAATACCAGCCGTGTTTCCTGCACTTGAAAATGGTCCTGGTGGATGAGTGGGTGAGCATCGGTTCGTGCAACTTCGATCACTGGAACCTGCGCTTCAATCTGGAGGCGAATCTGGAGGCGCTGGACCCGGCGTTGACGGCAGCGGTGGCGGAGAGTTTCGAGAGGGACTTCGGCCTGAGTCAGCAGGTCAGTCTGGAAGAGTGGCAGCGCCGGCCGTTGTGGCGGCGAGTGAAGCAGCGGATCTGGGGCTGGGTGGATCGGCTGGTAGTCAATATTCTCGATCGACGCGGATAACCGCCAAACACCATTCCCCTGTAGGAGCTGCCGAAGGCTGCGATCTTTTGATCTTGTGTTTCTAAACCAAATCAAGATCAAAAGATCGCAGCCTTCGGCAGCTCCTACAGGGTATTGCGGTGTTTGTTACAGCAACTCAAAACTCTGCTGCGTCACATCCTGCGAATCCAGGCCGATCTGCACGTTGAACTTGCCAGGCTCGGCCGCGTACTTGAGCTGGGCGTTGTAGAACTTCAGGTCATCTTCGGTGATGGTGAAGTGCACGACTTTCTGTTCGCCGGCCTTGAGCATGATTTTCTGGAAGTTCTTCAGTTCCTTCACCGGGCGAATCATCGAACCGGCGACGTCCTGGATGTACAACTGCACCACGGTTTCGCCGTCACGCTGGCCGGTGTTTTTCAGGGTGACACTGGCATCGAGCTTGCCGGTCTTGTTCAGCGTGGTTGACGACAGCGCCATGTCGCTCAGCGTGAACCGGGTGTAGCTCAGGCCGTAACCGAACGGGAACAGCGGGCCGGTGGTGTCATCGAAATACTGCGAGGTGTAGTTGCCCGGTTTGCCCGGCGTGAACGGCCGGCCAATGCTCAGGTGGTTGTAGTAGGTCGGGATCTGGCCCACGGAGCGCGGGAAGGTCACCGGCAGTTTGCCCGACGGGTTGTAGTCGCCGAACAGCACGTCGGCGATGGCGTTGCCGCCCTCGGTGCCGCTGAACCAGGTTTCCAGAATCGCATCAGCCGACTGATTCTCTTCGAGAATGGTCAGCGGACGGCCGTTCATCAACACCAGTACCAGTGGTTTGCCGGTGGCTTTCAAGGCGCGGATCAGTTCGCGCTGGTTTTCCGGGATGTTCAGGTCGGTGCGGCTGGAGGACTCGTGGGACATGCCACGGGACTCGCCAACGGCGGCGACGATCACGTCGGCGTCCTTGGCCGCTTTTACCGCTTCGTCGATCAACACGTTGGCCGGGCGCGGATCATCGACCACTTCCGGGGCGTCGAAGTTGAGGAAGTTCAGGTAATCCAGAACCTTCTTGTCGCTGGTGATGTTCGCGCCACGGGCGTAGATCAGGTTGGCCTTGTCGCCGATCACCGAGCTCATGCCGTCGAACAGCGTGACCGACTGCGCAGGTTTGCCCGCAGCGGCCCAGCTGCCCATCATGTCGATGGGTGCCTTGGCCAATGGGCCGACCAGCATGACTTTTGCGTCTTTCTTCAGCGGCAGGGTGTCGTTCTGGTTCTTCAGCAGCACCATGCTGCGACGTGCCACGTCACGCGCTTCGGCGCGGTGCAGACGGCTTTCGGCGTAGGTGTCGGCCGGATCATCCTCGGCCTTGCCGATGCGCAGGTACGGGTCCTTGAACAGGCCCATGTCGTACTTGGCGGCGAGCACTTCGCGCACCGCGTTGTCGATGTCTTTCTGTTCGATCTCGCCGGACTTGAGCAGCCCCGGCAGCTCTTTGCCGTACAGGGTGTCGTTCATGCTCATGTCGATGCCGGCCTTGATCGCCAGCTTCGCCGCTTCACGACCGTCGGCGGCCACGCCGTGCTTGATCAGTTCGAAGATCGCGCCGTGGTCGCTGACGGCCAGGCCCTTGAAGCCCCAGTCCTTGCGCAGCAGGTCGTTCATCAGCCAGGTGTTGGCGGTGGCCGGAATGCCGTTGATCGAGTTCAACGCCACCATGACCCCACCGGCACCGGCGTCGATCGCCGCACGGTACGGTGGCAGGTAGTCCTGGTACATCTTCACCGGGCTCATGTCGACGACGTTGTAGTCGCGACCGCCCTCGACCGCGCCATACAGGGCGAAGTGCTTGACGCTGGCCATGATGCTGTCGGCTGCGCTCGGCGTGTCGCCCTGATAGGCCTTGACCATCACTTTGGCAATGCGCGAGGTCAGGTAGGTGTCTTCACCGAACCCTTCGGAGCTGCGGCCCCAGCGCGGATCGCGGGAGATGTCGACCATCGGCGCGAAGGTGATGTCGAGGCTGTCGGCCGCAGCTTCTTTGGCGGCAACGCGCCCGGACTGGCCGATGGCGTCCATGTCCCAGCTCGAGGCCAGGGCCAGCGGAATCGGGAAAATCGTACGGTGACCGTGGATCACGTCGTACGCAAAAAACATCGGAATCTTCAGGCGACTGCGCATCGCCGCGTCCTGCATCGGACGGTTTTCCGGGCGAGTGATCGAGTTGAACGTGCCGCCGATGTTGCCGGCGGCGATCTCTTTGCGGATCAACTCGCGAGGCATTTCCGGGCCGATGCTGATCAGGCGCAACTGGCCGATCTTTTCATCGAGGGTCATTTGCTTCATCAGATTGCTGATGAACGCGTCCTTGTTTTCCAGGGGTGCCGGGGTCGTGGCGGCCAATACTTGATGACTGGCCAGGCTGACGAACAGACCCAGCAAACACAGCTTCTTCATGAATATTTTTCTCAAGGGCCCAAGCGGCAATGCAATGCCGGCCAGCCAAAAGTTAGGGAGCGACTATTGTTGTTCGGGTGCAGGCTCAAAATGACCGAGCCAAAAACGCCCGCCGACACTCGGCAGCGTTTGCGCAGGGCCTCTTTTTAGCCCATCGGCCCGTTGCAATCCAGTGGCGCGGCCGATTATGCCCCAACCGCCGATGCAGAAGGTTTCACGGTCGGTTTTTTATGAAATACGCCAGGGAGCATCACTTTGATGAATGTCAGTCCAACCTACCGTTCGCGTTTGCAGGTCGCCACGCTGCTGGTCCTCGCCACCTTGTTGACCGCGTGCGGCATCAACAATATCCCGACCCTTGATGAACAGGCGAAAGCCGCCTGGGGCCAGGTCCAGAACCAGTATCAGCGCCGTGCCGACCTGATCCCCAACCTGGTGGAGACTGTCAGAGGCTACGCCAAGCATGAAGAAGCAACGCTGACCGCAGTGGTCGAGGCGCGGGCCAAGGCGACGTCGATCCAGGTCGATGCCAGCACCCTCGACAACCCGGAAAAACTCAAGCAGTTCCAGCAGGCCCAGGATCAGTTGAGCGGTGCGCTCAGCCGTCTGATGGTGGTCTCCGAACGTTATCCGGACCTGAAGGCCAACCAGAACTTTCTCGCCCTGCAATCGCAGCTCGAAGGCACGGAAAACCGGATTGCCGTGGCGCGGCGCGATTTCATTCTGGCGGTGCAGAAGTACAACACCGAGATCCGCACCTTCCCCGGTCGCCTCTGGCACAGCGTGATGTACAGCGACCTGCCGATTCGCGAAACCTTCGAAGCCACCACCCCCGGTGCGGAAAAGGCCCCGGAAGTGAAGTTCTGACCCGAGGTTATTCATGCGTGTGTTGAAGATAGGCCTGGTGCTGATGCTCTGGCTGTTCGCCGTCAGCGCCCGGGCCGAGTTGACGTTCCCGGCGCTGAGCGGGCGGGTGGTGGACGGAGCGCAGATGATCGAGCCGTCGGTGCGCGCCCAGTTGAGCCAGCAATTGCAGGCTCACGAGCAGGCCACCGGCGAGCAACTGGTGGTGGTCACGGTGCCTGATCTGCAGGGCACCACCATCGAGGATTACGGCGTGCAATTGGGCCGGCACTGGGGCATCGGCCAGAAAGACAAGAACAACGGCGCGCTGCTGATCGTTGCCCGTGACGAGCGCAAGCTGCGCATCGAAGTCGGCTACGGTCTGGAGGATCGGCTGACCGATGCGCAGACCTCGGTGATCATCCATCAAGTGATCACCCCGGCGTTCAAGGCTGGCAATTTCAGCAAGGGCATCAGCGACGGCGTGGCGGCGATGCTGGTGGTGCTTGGCGGCAATCCGCTGGACGAGCCGTCGACGGTGTATGAGTCGAGCGGCGATCCGCAGAGCGATTTTGTCTCGCGTCACCCGCTGTTGTTCGTTTTTCTGGTGGTGTTGTTCATCCTGACCGTGTTTGTCTGCCAGATGCTCGGTATCCTTCCCGCCGGCCGGGGTGGCTCCGGTGGCGGAGGCGGTTTCGGTGGTGGTGGTTTTGGCGGCGGTGGTGGAGGTGGGGGCTTCAGCGGCGGCGGGGGCAGTTTCGGCGGCGGCGGTTCGTCCGGCGGCTGGTGAACACACAACAATAATGATCAGGCACTTTTCGACATGGCATTACTGACTGAACACGAACAACGCAAAGTCGCCGAGGCGATCGCCCGGGTCGAGCGCGACACCGACGCCGAACTGGTCACCGTGCTGGCGGCCCGCGCCGATGACTACGCGTACATTCCGCTGCTGTGGGCCAGCCTGCTGGCGCTGCTGGTGCCGGGCATCGTTCATTACCTGACGGGCTGGCTGACCATGCGCAGCCTGCTGCTGGTGCAGTGGGGGTTGTTCATCGTCCTGTGCCTGCTATTTCGTCTGCCGAAAATCACCACTCATCTGATCCCGCGCCGCGTGCGCCACTGGCGCGCATCGAACCTGGCGCGGCGGCAGTTCCTCGAACAGAACCTGCACCACACCGTCGGCAGCACCGGGATGCTGATCTTTGTCTGCGAGGCCGAGCGCTACGTGGAGATTCTGGTGGACGAGGGGATTTCCCGACGGCTGGACAACAACAGCTGGGACACGATTGTCGCCGCGTTCACCGAGCAGGTGCGCCAGGGCCGCACGCTTGAAGGGTTCGTGACCTGCATCGAGGCCTGCGGTGAACTGCTCAAGGTGCACGTGCCGGTGACGCAGGTGAGGAATGAATTGCCCAATCGGTTGATCGTGTTGGGTTGAGTCTCTGGGCGCAGTCATTCCCTGTGGCGAGGGAGCTTGCTCCCGCTGGGGCGCGAAGCGGCCCTGAACCCGGTAAACGCGGTTTGTCTGGAGTAAGTAGTCGCCTGTTTTAACGACTGCTGCGCAGCCGAGCGGGAGCAAGCTCCCTCGCCACAAAAGACCCGGTGCAATAGGTTCTGGTGCCGTTGGGTAAATAAGAGCGTGTCCCCAACCGCCATCCCCCCTAAAATACCCGCCACTTCCGATTTCGCCCGTTCGAGGCCGCTTGTCCATGTCCGTTACCGCCCCATCCGCGCCGTCTGCCAAACCCACGCCAGACCATCACGCCCAGTTCATCGAGCTGCTGCAAACCAGCCTCGAACAGAACGGTTTCATCAAACTGGTGCTGGCCAAATAC
This sequence comes from Pseudomonas sp. HOU2, assembly GCF_040729435.1. Taxonomy (NCBI): domain Bacteria; kingdom Pseudomonadati; phylum Pseudomonadota; class Gammaproteobacteria; order Pseudomonadales; family Pseudomonadaceae; genus Pseudomonas; species Pseudomonas sp. HOU2. The sequence goes on from NZ_CP160398.1 coordinate 4,815,162, forward strand.
GTGGGCGAAGAGGCGGATCTGCAGCGGATCATCATCAAGGCGGTGACGGTCAAGGCGCAGCCCAACCTGTCGTTCGTCTATCGCTACAAGACCCGCGACATCACCAAGAACCTGCCGCTGAGCGAAGGTGTGGCGGTGATTGCCGAGCTGTTGCCGGCCGCGTTCAAGAATGCGCATCTGCTGACCGTGACCGACGAAGCCCAGCTCGAATACAGCAAAAAGGGCAAGAGTTCGCTGTTCAAGAGCAAGCCTCAGCAATTGCGTGAAGCACCGTCCGCCGAGCACAACCGTGAGAAAAACCGTTTTCTGGACCTGAGCCGGCCGTTCCTCAAGGATCTGGGCGTGACCAACGCGCAGCATGAGCTGATCCCGGCGATGTCGCGCAAGTGGAAGCAGATCAACAAGTTCATCGAAGTCTTCAGCCACGCCCTGACCTCCTCACCGCTGGCGCTGGACAAGCCGGTGCGGGTGGCGGATTTCGGTTCGGGCAAGGGCTACCTGACGTTCGCGATTCACGATTACCTGCGCAACACGCTCAAGGCCGAAGGCGAAGTCACCGGCGTCGAGCTGCGCGAAGAAATGGTCAACCTGTGCAACGCCGCTGCGGCCAAGCTGGAACACCCGGGGCTGGTGTTCAAGTGCGGTGACGTGCGCAGCGTGGCGCCAAGCGAACTGGACGTGATGATCGCCCTGCATGCCTGCGACATCGCCACCGACTACGCGATCCACACCGGCATCCGTTCCGGCGCGTCGATCATCATGTGCTCGCCGTGCTGCCACAAGCAGATCCGCCTGCAGATCCAGAGCCCGGCGCTGCTCAAGCCGATGTTGCAATATGGTCTGCACCTGGGCCAGCAGGCGGAAATGGTCACCGACAGCCTGCGCGCGTTGTTCCTCGAAGCCTGCGGTTACGAAACCAAAGTGTTCGAGTTCATCTCGCTGGAACACACCAACAAGAACAAGATGATTCTGGCGGTGAAACGCGCCGAGCCGGTCGACCCGGCCCAGTTGCTGGTGAAGATTGCCGAGTTGAAAGCGTTCTACAACATCAGCGAGCACTGTCTGGAAACGCTGCTGCGTTCGGATGGATACCTCTGATCCTGTGGGAGCGAGCTTGCTCGCGAAAGCGGACTGACAGTCAACGATGATGTCGACTGTTACGGCCCCTTCGCGAGCAAGCTCGCTCCCACATTTGATTTTACTGCGGTCTTGCGCCCGAGCATCACCGTCGCGATCACCCCACAGGCAAACACCCAGGTGATCGGCTCGACATGTTCGCCAAAGAACAGCGCCGAAAACGCGATGGTGAAAAAGATCTGCAGTAACTGGATCTGACTGACCCGCGCGATCCCGCCCATCGCCAGCCCGGCGTACCAGGCGAAGAACCCGAGGAACTGCGAAAACAGCGCCACATAGCCGAACGCCCACCAGGCCTTGGCTGACACTGCACCGTGATGTTGCAGCGCCAGATACAAGACTGGCCCGATCAGCAGCGGCGTCGACAGCACCAGCGCCCAGCAGATCACCTGCCAGCCGCCCATTTCCCTGGCCAACCGGCCACCCTCGGCATAGCCCAGACCACCGACGGCAATTGCGCCGAGCATCAACAAGTCACCGGCCTGAATGCTGCCGGCACCGGTGTACAGCGCGTAGCCGAGCACCAGCGCACTGCCCAGCGCGGCACAGGCCCAGAAGGCTTTTGACGGACGCTCGTGTGATAACCACGCCGCATACAGCGCCACGCACAGCGGCTGCAAACCGTTGACCAGTGCGCCATGGGACGCCGGCAAGGTCTGCATGGCCCACGCCGACAGCACCGGAAAGCCGAGAATCACCCCGGCGATTACCAGGCTCAGGCCTTTGACCTGCTGCCAGGTCGGCCACTTCTCGCGCCGCCATAACAACAGCGCCGCCGCCGGAATTGCCGCAAACAGCGCGCGGCCGAGGCCGTTGAGCAACGGATGCAGTTCCTGCACCACAATCCGGGTGAAGGGCAGGGTCAGGCTGAAAATCACAACCCCGAGCAGGCCGAGGGCCATGCCGGTGTTTTCGCGCGAGGACATGATGAGAACCAGAATAGAAGGTGGCAGGGGATTGCCTTAATCAAGCCATAAACCGGGGCGCTCGGGCTGGTACAGCCAGGCAAAGAGTTATCCATACAGTTGGATCCCCTGTGGCGAGGGAGCTTGCTCCCGCTGGGCTGCGAAGCGGCCCCCGCTTTTTTCAGGAAAACTGTGCAAACAGGTTTTGCGCCTGCTGCGCAGTCGAGCGGGAGCAAGCTCCCTCGCCACAAAGGCGGGGAGGCGTAGTAGCCGGTTGTTACCCGCCCCAACGGATAAGGTCTACCTTGAATACTCCTGCAAGCCGTTTCCCAGAGGAGTCCTCCCCATGGCCGCGAAAAAAATCCTGATGCTGGTCGGCGATTACGTCGAAGACTACGAAGTGATGGTGCCGTTCCAGGCCCTGCAAATGGTCGGTCACACCGTGCACGCCGTGTGCCCGGACAAGGTCGCGGGCAAGACCGTACGCACCGCGATCCATGACTTCGAAGGCGACCAGACCTACAGCGAGAAACCCGGACACCTGTTCGCCCTCAACTTCGACTTCGCCAAGGTCGCCGAGGCCGATTACGACGCGCTGCTGATTCCCGGCGGTCGTGCGCCGGAATACCTGCGCCTGAATGAAAAGGTGCTGGCGCTGATAAGAGCATTCGACAAGGCTGGCAAACCGATTGCCGCTGTGTGCCACGGCGCGCAATTGCTGGCAGCAGCAGGGGTTCTGGAAGGTCGCGAATGCAGCGCCTATCCGGCCTGCGCCCCGGAAGTGCGACTGGCTGGCGGCACGTTCATCGATATCGCGGTGACCGACGGCCACGTTCAAGGCAATCTGGCGACTGCACCAGCATGGCCGGCGCATCCGAACTGGCTGGCCGGTTTCCTCGGCCTGCTCGGCACCCAAATCACCCTGTAACGAGGATCCGCCGATGTGCGAGCTCTACGTCAAGGCCGACCCGATTCTCTACGAATCCCGCTCGCGCTCGCTGCGCATCTGCGGCGTGGTGACGACGCTGCGCCTGGAAAACCAGTTCTGGGACATTCTCAGCGAAATCGCCGAAGTCGATGGCATGACCACCAATCAACTGATCGCCAAGCTGTATGAAGAGGTGATGGATTATCGTGGCGAGGTGGTGAATTTTGCTTCGTTTTTGCGGGTGAGCTGTACGCGGTATCTGGGCCAGCGGCGCACGTCTGCGTCGGCGTTGTCGGTGGTACGGGCGGGGGTAAAATAGCCCCGACCGAGTTGACCCCATCGCGGGCAAGCCCGCTCCCACAGGTTTCTCTGATGCTCACAAAATTTTGTGGTCGCTGAAGAACTCTGTGGGAGCGGGCTTGCCCGCGATGGCGCTGGTACAGGCGACAGAAGTCCTGGGCTGGTCTTTACTCACTGGCGCAAAACCTCTCAACCGCCAAGGAGAATTGAGCATGTCCGGATGGTACGAAGTGAGCAAAAGCAGCAACGGCCAGTTCAGGTTTGTGCTGAAGGCCGCCAACGCCGAAACCATTCTCACCAGCGAGCTCTACACCACCCGCGCGGCTGCCGACAGCGGCATTGCTTCGGTGCAGACCAATAGCCCGCTGGATGAGCGCTACGAGAAAAAGACCACCAAGGATGGTCATCCTTACTTCAACCTGAAGGCTGCCAACCACCAGATTATCGGCAGCAGCGAGTCGTACTCCAATGACGCCGCGTGTGCCAAAGGCATCGCCAGCGTCAAGGCCAACGGGCCGAGCAAAGTGATCAAGGACAAGACTTTGCCGGTGCTCTGAACCCGGCACATCCCTCTGTAGGAGCTGGGGCACGCTGCGATCTTTTGATCTTGATTTAAACATCAGGATCAAAAGATCGCAGCCTCGTTTCACTCGACAGCTCCTACAGGGTTTTGTGTGTTGCTGGTATCAGCGCAGGGTCTTGAGGATTGCTTTTAGCTGACCTCGCCCAGCCTCGTTCAGCGGAAACACCGGCAACCGCGGATCACCGACCTCCAGCCCCGTCTCGCGTAGCCCGGCCTTGATCGTCGCCGGCAAACCGCCCTTGAGGATGAAGTCCAGCAGCGGCAACTGGCGGTAGAACAACTCACGCGCCCGTTCCAGATCACCGGCCAGAGTGGCTGCGTACAGATCCAGATTCAGCTGCGGGATCAGGTTCGGCGCGGCGGTGCACCAGCCCTTCGCCCCGGCGGCAAACGCTTCCAGCGCCAGCGGATTGCAGCCGTTGTAGAACGGCACCTGACCGTCGCCGAGCAATTGAAGCTTGTGCATGCGCTGAATGTCGCCGGTGCTCTCTTTGACCATGGTCACGTTGTCCACGCCGTTGACGATGCGCAGAATCAGTTCCACCGACATGTCGGTGCCGCTGGTGGCCGGGTTGTTGTAGAGCATGATCGGCACGCCGATGCTGTCGCCGATGGCGCGGTAATGCGCGAGGATTTCCGCTTCCGTCAGCTTCCAGTAAGACGCTGGCAGCACCATCACCACGTCGGCGCCGTGGGCTTCGGCGAAGCGTGCGCGGCGTACGGCTTTGGCGGTGGTCAGGTCGGACACGCTGACAATGGTCGGCACCCGTTTGGCCACGTGTTTGATGCTGAACTCGGCGACCTGATCCCACTCGGCGTCGCTGAGGTAAGCGCCTTCGCCGGTGCTGCCAAGCGGGGCGATGGCATGGACGCCGCTGTCGATCAGGCGATCGATGGATTGGCCGAGTGCCGGCAGATCGAGGCCTTCGCCGTGGGCGTCGAACGGGGTGATGGTGTAGCCGATGATGCCGTGAATATTGGACATGCGGTGTCTCCTTGAAAAGCTGAAATCAGTTCAGGCAATCGGCGTGTTGGCGCAGGTTCTGCCGGGCGTAGTAGTTGAAAGCGGCGGCGTGGCGCTTGGGTTTCGACACCCAGTCATGGGCCTCGCGACCCAGTTGCGGAATGATCGGCTTGATCGTCCCGGCGGCCATCGCCAGCAGCTGCAGTCTGGCGGCGCGCTCGATCAATTGGGCGATGACGCAGGCTTCTTCGATCGTGCTGCCGGTCGACAACTGGCCGTGGTGCGACAGCAGAATCGCGCGCTTGTCGCCCAGTGCCCCGGCGATCAGTTCGCCTTCCTCGTTACCAACCGGCACGCCTGGCCAGCCTTCGAGAAACGCGCAGTCGTCGTACAGCGGGCACAGATCCATGTGGGAAATCTGCAGCGGCACTTCCAGCATCGACAGTGCGGCAATGTGCGTCGGATGGGTGTGGATGATGCAGTTCACGTCCGGCCGGGCGCGGTAGACCCAGCTGTGGAAACGGTTGGCCGGGTTGGCCATGCCGTGGCCTTCGAGCACTTCCAGGTCTTCGTTGACCAGCAGCAGATTGCTCGCGGTGATTTCATCGAAACCCAGGCCCAGTTGTTGAGTGTAATAGGTCCCCGGTTGTGGGCCGCGAGCGGTGATTTGTCCGGCCAGACCGGAGTCATGACCGTTCTCGAACAGGATCCGGCAGGTCAGCGCCAGCTTTTGCCGGTCAGTCCACGTATTATCCGCCAGGGTGTTTTGCATCTGGGTCAGCGCTTGCTTGACCAGTTGCGCTTTGGGTAGTGCTAATGTCTTGGCCATGTCTGTGTCCTTTGGGTGAGTGCAAATGACACGAAAGAGCCTATATGACACAAAGTGTCATAAGCAAGCATGAATTGTCGCTTCCTTGATGGAATAACTGCTGCGCATGTCTATCCGTTTGAAATTATTGAGAAAAAAACTTGGCGTAACGCTTGAGGCACTGGCCGAAAAATCCGGCATGACCAAGAGTTATCTGTCGAAAGTCGAACGCGGGTTGAACACTCCGTCGATTGCGGCCGCGCTGAAACTGGCGAAAGCGCTGAACGTGAAGGTCGAGGAACTGTTCTCCGAAGACAACGTCAGCCTCGACAGCTACAGTCTGGTGCGCAGCCACGAACGCCAGTCACTGGCGGCCAATGATCAGAGCCCGGGCTATGCGGTGCTGGCGCATCAGGTCAGCGAACGCAACCTGCTGCCATTCATCATCTACCCGCCGCGCGAATTCACCGACAAGACCTTCAAGGAGCACTTGGGCGAGGAGTTTCTGTTCGTCCACGAAGGGCAGGTGGAAGTGGATTTCATGAATGAGCGGGTGCTGCTGGAGCGCGGCGATGCGCTGCATTTCAATGCGCAGAAACCGCATCGGATCCGGTCGGTGGGCGAGGTGCAGGCGCAGTTGCTGGTGGTGGTGCACAGCAGCGAAGAATGAGCCGATTCTGCTGTTGTGGCGAGGGAGCTTGCTCCCGCTTGGCTGCGCAGCAGTCAGCGCTTTGCAGCTTGATATTTGGGGGCAGCTTCGCTGCCCAGCGGGAGCAAGCTCCCTCGCCACAGGTGATGTATTGGCTTCAGACTTCGACGGGCACTGACAACTTCGGATCACCCAACGCATGCGTCTTCGCATCAAAAAACCGCAACGCAACCCCGGTGCCCTCGAACACCTTCGCGTAATGCCGTTTCTGATGCTGGATGAACGCCGCACTGCGCGGATAAATCGAGATCGCCACGGTCGCAGGTTTTGCCAGCCGCAGCGCCCGCACGATGTGCGCATCCTGCTCGCCCAGCGCATGCCCGAAGATGCACAGGTTGTGCGCGTGCCCCAATAACTGCTCATAACAGAACGACAGATAATCCGAACTGCGGATGGTCTTGAGCTTGTCCGCGCTCGGCCCTTCGGTGACGAACAGCGGCACATCATCCAGGGTCTTGATCGTATTGTTGATCGCGAAACTGCCGAGCAGGGTGCCCTCGGTCGAGGTCAGTTTGCGCGCGGTGCCGTCCTGATTGCGCACCAGGTGCAGGCCACCGTGCAGGTACAGCAGACGCGGTTTGGCACTGGCGCTTGCGCTCAGATCGAAACTGGCGTCGGGGCCGTTGAACAGGTCGTCGATGGCTTCGCTTTTGTGTTGCAGCGCCCAGTAGTTGAGCAGATCGTAATTGGTGGTGAACACCGTGCGATAACGCGCCAGCTCGTCGTTGAGCGTGGCCAGGGTCGAGGTCTGCACCAGGCGCCATGGAATGTGCACCGCATGCACGGCGTTGATCAGCGCTTCCTTGATCGCGTAATAGCGATTGCGCGGTGCGGCCGAACTGACCGCCAGCGCCTTGTTGACCCGGCTGGTAGTTTTCAGCGCACCGAGTACCTGCTCGAAGCTACGCGTCTGCATCGCATCGAACACGCTCAGTTCCGACGGGCTCAGTGGCTTCTCTTCCACGGTGCGCGCGTTTTCGAACAGCGAGTCGTAGCCGAAATCGTCCCACACCGCGCGACTGGCGCCATTGCCCACCAGCAGACCGTTGAAGTCGGCGGTGGCGCGCAGGGCGCTCCAGTCTTCGAGGGTGGCATCGACATCCAGAAAATCGCTCATTGCTTGGCACATCTCAAAACATAGGGGCTGATGGACGGCGACTTTATCACGAGCGGGCATTGAGCCAGATCAACATCGGTGCTGACCGATCGGTCGATTCTGTGCACATCCGCCGGATCGGAGCAGTCGATTCGGCCCCAGTCAGGAGACGCGCATGAGCAGCACTTTTTTCATTCCGGCCGTAAACATCATGGGCAACGGATGCCTGGACGAGGCCATGGTTGCGATCCGCAACTACGGTTTTCGCAAGGCGCTGATCGTCACTGATACGGGGCTGGCCAAGGCTGGCGTGGCAACCATGATCGCCGAGAAACTGGCGATGCAGGACATCGATTCGGTGATCTTCGATGGCGCCAAACCCAACCCGAGCATCGCCAACGTCGAGTCCGGTCTGGCGCTGCTCAAGGACAGTCGCTGTGATTTCGTGGTGTCGCTGGGCGGTGGTTCGCCCCATGACTGCGCCAAGGGCATCGCCCTGTGCGCAACCAACGGCGGGCAGATCCGCGACTACGAAGGCGTCGATCAATCGAGCAAGCCGCAGCTGCCGCTGATCGCTATCAACACCACCGCCGGCACCGCCAGCGAGATGACCCGTTTCTGCATCATCACCGACGAGTCACGCCACGTGAAAATGGCCATCGTCGACCGCAACGTCACGCCGCTGCTGTCGGTCAACGACCCGGCGCTGATGGTCGCCATGCCGAAAAACCTGACCGCCGCCACCGGCATGGACGCGCTGACCCACGCCATCGAAGCCTACATTTCGACCGCGGCCAACCCGATCACCGACGCCTGCGCACTGAAGGCCATGACTCTGATCAGCAACAACCTGCGTCTGGCGGTGCGTGACGGCAGCGACCTCGCGGCGCGGGAGAACATGGCTTACGCGCAGTTCCTCGCCGGCATGGCGTTCAACAATGCGTCGCTTGGCTACGTGCATGCGATGGCGCACCAGTTGGGCGGTTTCTACGACTTGCCCCATGGCGTGTGCAATGCAGTGTTGCTGCCGCACGTGCAGACTTTCAACGCGCTGGTCTGCGCCGAACGCCTGACTGACGTCGCCCACGCCATGGGCGCGGACATCCGTGGTTTCAGCCCGGAAGAGGGCGCTCAGGCGGCGATCAACGCGATCCGTTGTCTGGCCAGGGACGTCGACATACCGGGCGGCCTGCGTGAACTCGGCGCCAAGCTCAGCGATATTCCAGTGCTCGCCACCAACGCACTGAAAGACGCGTGCGGTCTGACCAACCCACGGACGGCGGATCAGCGGCAGATCGAGGAGATTTTCCGTAACGCGTTTTGAGCAGGGTACAGCCTCGACACGTTCCGAGGTTTTTCGCGCCACCTCTGACGCCATCGCGAGCAGGCTCACTCCTACAGGGGAACGCATTTCAACTGTAGGAGTGAGCCTGCTCGCGATGGCTGTCTTCCAGACATCGAATAACCCTCTGGATTAACCGACTGCTGCCACATTCCTCTCAAACACCCCACCAAACTGAATCAACATCACCCCGCCAATCAGCAACAACGCCCCCAGCGCGCGCGATAACGTCAGCTGTTTCTCCACCAGCCCGAACAGCCCGAAGTGATCAAGCAGCATCGACGCAATCACCTGCCCGGCCAACGCCAGCGCAACAAATCCCGACGCGCCGAGCCTGGGCAGCAACATCACCGCCAGCGCCACAAAACACACGCCGAACGCACCGCCAGCCCACATCCACAAGGGTGCCTTGCTGATAAAACCCAGCGACGGCAGCGGCAGGCGCAACGCCAGAATCACCGGCACCAGCACCAACACACTCACCAGCAACGAGGCCAGAGTTGCCCACAACGGATGGCCGAGTCCCCGTGCCAGGTTGCTGTTGATCGCACTTTGAAACGGCACCACCGCCCCGGCAAACGCGGCCAGCAGCAACAAACCGGTCCACTGCAACGTACTCATGATCACTCTCCAACAGGTTTTGCTGGACTCTAAGGTATTCGTCGCGCAGATTTAAATTCCGTTTTGTCATCCAGAACATGCACAAGATGAATGATCTGCGCCGTATTGATTTGAACCTGCTGGTAGTCCTCGATGCCTTGCTCAGCGAGCAGCACGTCACCCGCGCTGCCGAGCGGCTGCACCTGAGCCAACCGGCAGTCAGCCATGCGCTGGCGCGTCTGCGCGACTTGCTCGGCGATCCGCTGCTGGTGCGCGCCGGTTCGACTTTGGTGCCCACGGCGCGGGCGCTGGAACTGGTCGCGCCGCTCGCAGAAGCGTTGGCCCAAGTGCAATCGCTGTTGGCGCCCAACACTTTCGATCCGGCGACTGCGCGGCGGACCTTTCGCGTGGCGATGTCCGACTACGGCGCGGCCATCATCCTGCCCGGGCTGATCCGCACCCTGCGCCGAGAGGCGCCGGGCATCGACCTGCAAATCAGCCATGCCAGCCGCGAAGGCATGCTCGAAGGCGTGCTCAACGGCGACATCGACCTGGCCGCCGGGGTGTTCCCGGAAATGCCCAACGAGTTGCGCTGCAGCGCGCTGTTCGAAGAACGCTACGTCTGCCTGCTGGATCGCCGCAGCTTGCCGGCCGACGGCGTACTGGATTTGCCGACTTACCTGTCGCGCCCGCATGTGTTGCTGGAAATGCGCGGCAGCGGCACCCCGGAAATCGAACGAGCGCTGACCTCATTGCGCGAACGCCGCCGCGTCGCCATCAGCCTGCCGCACTGGAATGTCGCGCCGCAGTTGATCAGCGGTACGGATCTGATTCTCACGGTGTCGTCGCGCAGCGTGCGCGAGATTGATCAGCAGGAACTGATTGTGCTGCCGCCACCGTTCGAGATCGCGCCGTTCACGTTTGTGCTGGCGTGGCATAGGCGCCGGGGTGGGGATCAGGCGTTGAACTGGTTGAATCGCCGGATTGAGGAGGGGATAGATCGATCCGGGAGCCGCGATTGATAATGGCCTACCACGTGCGCGGAGGAAGCCTGCGAGTATGGAAGACGCGCAGAACCTGAAGTCGGCCCTGACGAACCCGGTACGGAATCAGATAGGGGCGATCAGGGAGCGCCCACTCTCTGGTTCCGGGCAAACGTCCCTCGCGCCCGGAGGCAGGAAAGCGGGCAAGGTGATCGACGCAGTCGAGAATGGCTTGAACAAACTCTGAGGCTGCCTGCGGATTTTCAATCGCGATGTAGGCCGCTTCGTCATCGAGATTCCTGAGTGCGGTACGCAGCCACTCAACGCGCATTGGCATTCCATTTGTTGGCGATCGCCCTGACGTCATCGGCAGAAGCGAAATCACCGGCATCGGCTTCGTTCAGCGCTTTTTGGATTTCTTCAATTTGCCAGGCTTCGCGCGCCAGGTATTCGCGCAATGCATCGACTGCCAGATAGGACTTGCTGCGCCCGGTCGCTTTGGCGAGGTTGGCCAGCGTATCTGCAATTTCGTCGGGAAGCCGCAAAGACATGACGGACATGATGATCTCGGTGTAGTGGTTTGTAGTGCAACATACTACAGCGTCATACTTGTCCCGGCCCGCCATTCGTCTAACGGTTGCGCACATGACTTTTATCAAGGAAGAAACATGACCTGCAGAAACACCTTCATCCTGGCTTTTGCATTTATGGCCATCACCACCCAGGCCCACGCCGCCTGCACAACCAAGAGCTTCGACGGCAAATCCATGTCGCGCTGCAATGTCTGGCCGGCGTTTCCGAGTCAGGCGATTTCGGTCAAATCCACCTATCTTGCCGATTCCGGTAGCGACGATGCCGGGGCGTTCGATCTGGAACTGGCGCTCCTCAACGCGAGCAACGCCAAACCCATTGCCACCTACCGTAAGCCGGGCGCCTACAACTCCGATGCCGTGCGCCTGGATGATGTGCGCATCGACACGGCGCGCTACCGATTGACGCCGGATATCCGCGCCTTTGGGTTGCGCGCGAAGTTCGCGCACAGTTCCCATGCCATTCCCTACGAAAAAACCGATCTGGCGCTGTATGTGCGCGAGGGCGATGAGTTACGTCCGGTGCTTGAAGGCCTGGTGGTCTTCAAGGACAACGGTGAGTTCGTAAATGACTGCGAGGGCTACAGCAAAAAAATCCGCCGGACGCTCGAGATCGCTCCAACGAGCCACAATGGTTTCGCCGATCTGATCGTCACCACCAGCGGCAGCAAAATGAAAAACACCCGGTCCGGCAATCAGTGCATATCGACAAACACCGAGCTGAAGAAAAAGCAGATCACCCTGACGTACGATGGCCAGCAGTACAACGTTCCTGAAGACCTCAGAGGTTACTGATCCCATGCTCACCGGTCTCAACCACCTGACCCTCGCCGTCAGCGATTTGCCCCGCAGCCTGGCGTTCTATCGCGATGTGTTAGGTCTGCGCGTCGAAGCGACATGGGATGCCGGTGCGTATCTGTCGCTGCCGGGGCTGTGGTTGTGCCTGTCGCTGGATGCGCAGCGTAACGGCGAGCCGTCCGTCGACTACACCCATTACGCGTTCAGCCTCGCCGAGGCAGATTTTCCGTTGTTTGTGCAGACGCTAAAAGCGGCGAATGTGAGGGAATGGCGCGACAACCGCAGTGAAGGCGCGTCGTTCTACTTTCTCGACCCTGATGGCCACAAGCTCGAGGCTCACGTCGGCGATCTCGCGTCGCGACTGGCAGCCTGTCGGCACAAACCGTACGCGGGCATGCGTTTTTACGACGCGTCGTGATCTGGCGTTGCGGGCTGATATAGACTGGCCATCACTTGTACTGGCGACAGCAGGTTTTTCATGACTCCATCGCTGCTAATGGCCGTTCTGGCCTCGGGTTTCATTTACGGCATCACGCCAGGGCCTGGCGTTCTGGCGGTGTTCGGCATCGGCGCGGCGCATGGCCGGCGGGCCGGGGCCGGGTTTCTTTGCGGCCACCTGCTCGGTGATGTGGTCTGGTGCAGCACCGCGCTGATCGCGATCGTTGGCGCCCGCGAGATCGGCAGCACCGCGTTCGATGTGCTCGGCGTGCTCAGCGGCTTGTACCTGTTCTGGCTCGGCTGGCGTGCAGTGCGGGCCAAACGTCGCAGCGCTGATCAGCCACAAGGTGCAGCGCGTCAGCCTTTCTGGCACGGCATCCTGTTCGGCCTGACCAATCCCAAGGCTTACCCGGTGGCGGTGGCGACCTTTACCGCGCTGCTGTCGAGCCGTGCCGAACTGCTCAACTGGTCGATGCTGCCGGCGCTGATCGCCCTGAGCTTCTTCGGCGGATTGCTGGCTTACGCTATCTTGATCGGCGTTGTCGGCGCCCAACGGGTACGCACGCTGTATCAGCGCCATGAGCTGATGATCACGCGGTTGTGTGGCGTGATGTTTATCGGTTTTGCCATCAATGCGCTGGTGCATGCGCTGCCGGGATTGCTGCCGAACAAGGCTTGAAGTTGTGTGCAGGGATGTGTGAACAAAGGGTCAGGGATGGTTGATCAGTGCTGCATTGTCCGGACATCCACGCTGAACCATGGAAAGCCGAAATTCCGCGCCGCTGGCGAGTTACATGGACCTGTTGCTGGATGCCGTCTGTGCGGTGGACAGGCAGGGCCGTTTCGTTTTTGTCAGCGCCGCCTGCGAGCGTATTTTCGGTTATACCCCTGAAGAACTGATCGGCCGGCAAATGATCGAGCTGGTGCATCCCGCAGACCGTCAGCGCACTCTCGCTGCCGCCCGCGACATCATGGGTGGCGAACCCAAGCACAATTTCGAAAATCGTTACGTGCGCAAGGATGGCCGCATCGTCAACATCCTCTGGTCGGCGCGCTGGTCGGAGGTCGACCAGCTGCGCATCGCCGTGGCCCGCGACATCACCGAGCGCAAGCAGGCGGAATCGCGTCAGGCTGCGCTGTATGCGATTTCCGAGGCGGCGCATGTCGCCGAAGACTTGCTGGCGCTGTTCAAACGCATCCACCTGATCATCGGCGAATGGTTGCCGGCGCTGAATTTCTCCGTGGCGCTGTACGACGAGCACTGTGCGCAGTTGAATTTTCCCTATCACGTCGATGACCACGAATTGCAGCCCGAGCAACCGGGCACCGTCACCGGGCGTTTGTGTACGGAGGTCATCCGCAGCGGTCAGCCGATTCTGCTGACGCCGGACAGCCCCGACGCCTCGCCCGACTTCGCCGCGCTGGTGACGGGGCAGGACTCACCCTGCTGGCTCGGTGTGCCGCTGAATTCGAAGAACGGCACCATCGGTGCGCTGATCGTCAAAAGTCTGCCGGGCGGCGAGCGTTACACCGAGCAGGACAAGGAATTGCTGCAATACGTCTGCGCCCAGGTCGCGACCGCGATCGAGCGTCAGCAACTGCACGCGCGGCTCAAGCGCATGGCGCAGTACGATCAACTGACCCAGCTGCCCAATCGCGGATTGCTCAAAGAGCGCCTCAAGGCTGCGTTGGCTGCTGCCCGCGAAACCTCGGGAAACATGGCGCTGCTGTACGTCGATCTGGATCGCTTCAAACAGGTCAACGACACATTTGGCCATGCGGTCGGCGACATGCTGCTGCAAACGGTGGCGAGCCGGCTCAAGGGCTGCGTACGCGATACCGATACCGTGGCGCGCATCGGTGGCGACGAATTCGTGGTGCTGTTGCACAGCGTTCACGCCGCTGAAGACGCCGACATCGTCGCCGGAAAAATCCGCCAGGTACTGATGAAGCCGATGCGCCTGGACGGTCACAACCTGCACATCGAACCGAGCATCGGTGTGGCCCGTTATCCCGAACATGGCAGCGAGGAACAGCAACTGTTCCGGCATGCCGACCAGGCGATGTACACCGCCAAACGCCTCAATCATCGGGCGGTGGATAACTGAGCCAGTGCGCGCCGTTCGTCGCGGCGCGGGCAACTTTTCTAAACCTTTGGCAGTCCGGCAATTCTCAATCTAGGCGGGCACCTGCTCGCCAACGATCAATACCAAGAGGAAGAGAATCATGCCTAATTCAAGAAACTCGAACTCGGGAAACTTCGCCAACGATCGAACGAAGGCCTCTGAAGCCGGTCGCAAAGGTGGGAAAACCACCACCACGACAGTCGACAAAGAGCCTGCGAAAACCGAAATGGGCCGCAAGCCAGCTCAGAAGTCGAAGTAGTCGGTGAGGTAGTTTTGATTGAGAGGCGGGGGCGCAAGCCCCCGCTTGAATTTGCAGAGATAGGAGGGCGCGACCATGAGCCGGATGGCCACCCAGATACGTCGTTTCAGTTTTGCCACGCTGTTGGGTTTGTTCGCGGGCACAGCATTCGCCCAGTCGCCTGCCGACTTCATCAACGATGCGTCCGCCAAAGGCATGGCCGACATCGAAGCCAGTCGTCTGGCGCACCAGAAATCCGAATCCAAAGAGGTCAAGGATTACACCATCGTCGTGATCAATGACCGCACCACGGCCAACCAGCATCTGGCGAAGATCGCGAAGAAACTCGATCTGCCGGTCGCGCCCCGTGAAGAAATCGCCGACAAGGCCAAGACCATGATCCCGCAGGTTAAAGACGGCGAAACCTTCGATCAGGCCTACGCCGCGAGCCAAGTGAAAGCGACCGAAGAAGCGATCCAGCAGATTCAGCAGGAAGCGCAGTCGACCGACGTGCCGGAAATCAAGGCCTTTGCCGACGAGACACTGCCAAAACTGCAAAGCCATCTGGAAATGGCGCGAGCGCTGCAAGCCAGCCGCTGATACTACCTGCCAATCAAAAGATCGCAGCCTGCGGCAGCTCTTACACCATTCCATGTAGGAGCTGCCGCAGGCTGCGATCTTTTGCTTTGTTCAACTTTACTTAGCAGTCATTCAAATCCTGCTTCGGCTTGCTCTTCTCCCCCAGCCCATCAAGATTGAACACCTCGCTTTCCCCCAGGCTGCGGTAATGCTTGCGCAGCGCCTCGAGTTGTTTGAGATCCAGCGATTCCAGCCCGAGCATCGCGTTCTGCGCTTCTTTATTCACCCGCAGCAACTCATCAAGCTTCAGGTGCAGGATGTCGGTATCGCGGTTCTGCGTGTTCTGGATCAGGAACACCATCAGAAAGGTGATGATCGTGGTCGAGGTGTTGATGATCAGTTGCCAGGTGTCATTGAAATGAAAAATCGGCCCGCTCAACCCCCACAGAAAAATCAGGATCAATGCGCCCATGAACGTTTTCGGGCTACCGGCCCAGAGGGCCAGGGTCTGGGAGATTTTCGCGAATTTCATTGCCGTGTTCCTTATTGGGAGAGCTTGAAATTCAGACATCCGGGGCGCGATGAAAATTCTACTTACAAATGACGTCTGCCAAAAATTGTGAGGGTGAAGACATCCCTTGCAATAAGCCTCTCTGGAACTGTCCGCAGCGCTGCCTGTATTGTGACGAACCGCAGGAATGTCCCGACAGGAGAACGCAATGAGTTGGTCCGCCAGACAATACGTCGCTTTCGAAGATGAACGCACCCGCCCGGCCCGTGATCTGCTGGCGGCGATTCCCACGGTTCAGGCGCGATCGGTGGTCGATATCGGTTGTGGCCCGGGTAACTCTACCGAACTGCTGGTGCAGCGTTTCGAGCAGGCGCAGGTCCGAGGGCTGGACAGCTCGGCGGACATGATTGACGCGGCGCGCAAGCGGCTGCCGCAGTTGCAGTTCGAGGTCGCGCAAATCGATAGTTGGGCGGATCAAGGGCCGTTCGATGTGATCTTCGCCAACGCCGTGCTGCAGTGGGTGCCGGATCACGCGACGTTGCTGCCGGCGTTGGCGGGTAAACTTTCGGACGGTGGCAGTCTGGCGATCCAGATGCCGGACAACCTCAACGAGCCTTCCCATCGACTGATGCGCGAAGTCGCCGCCAATGGCCCATGGGCCGCGAAACTCGCCGGCGCCGCCGGGCAGCGCACCGACATGGCGAGTGCCAGCGAATACTTCTCGATGTTGCGTCCGCACTGTTCGCGGGTCGATGTGTGGCGTACTACCTATCACCATCAGTTGTCAGGTGGAGCGGCGGGGATCGTGGAGTGGTTCAAGGGCAGTGGCTTGATTCCGTTTCTGAGCCCGCTGAGCGAAGAGGAGCAGACGCAGTATCTGCAGCAGTACCTGGCGGCCGTTGCAGAGGCGTATCCGGCGTTGCCGGATGGTTCGGTGCTGTTGCCGTTTCCTCGGCTATTTATCGTCGCGACTCGCTAAGGGCAAACAACAATTCTGTGGCGAGGGAGCTTGCTCCCGCTGGACTGCGAAGCAGGCCCAAGGTCTTCGGGGCACTTCGCGCCCCAGCGGGAGCAAGCTCCCTCGCCACAATGCATGTTTCGCGAGTTAGCGCTGCACCGCCACCAACATCATCATCGGCCGCTCCCGCTCTTCCGCCAGCGCCGGTTGCGCCGCCACCTCCGCATCGCTCGGCCCCCATTCATTGACATGGCGAATGGCAAAGCCCGCCGCGATCAACGAATTCAACAGCGTGCCAATCGTGCGATGCTGCTTGATCACCCCGTCGGCCAGCCAGTGGGTCACCCGCTCGCCTTCCATTTGATAACTGTCCAGCGGCCAGCGCTTGTGACCGTCGCTGTCGACCAGCCAGCCCGGATTGCGCGGGGCCATGAAGATCGGGTGTTCGATGGAGAACACAAAATGCGAACCCGGTTTCAACGCTACGTACAGACGAGCGAACAACCCTGGCAGGTCCTTGATGTAATGCAGCGCCAGCGAACTGTAGGCCAGATCGAAACTGCAGGTCGGCAGGTCGATGTGTTCAAGATCGGCGCGTTCATAGCGGATGTTCGCCGCCGTAGTGGTTTCACGCGCGCGCTCCAGCATCTTTTCCGAAACATCCAGCCCCAGCACATTGGCGGCGCCATGTTCACTAGCCCAACGGCTGAACCAGCCATAGCCGCAGCCGAGGTCGACCACATTCAAGTCGTGCATCGATGGCAGCAAAGCCTTGAGCGCCGGCCACTCCGGCGCGGCATCGAGGCCACCGATTGAACGGTTCATCTGACTGTAACCCTGGAAAAAATCCGGGTCGTCGTAAATGTTTTGCGTCATGGGGGAAATACTCTTTTGAGTTCGGTCATCAGCGGCAAAGTGGCCGCGCCATGGAGTCCCTCGAAAGTCAAAACGCGTATTCGTCGATGGCCGCGCAGGGGGGAGGGTGGTGGGTGAAGTGGAAATGCTAGCGGGTCGTGGGGAGGGTGAGAACCGTGGGTGTGTTGTGGATCTGTAATGTCGGAAAAATCTTCAGGGTTTCAAAAAGTGTGATTTGCAAGGATATGCAGTCATCGCAACAACTTGATGTTGTGATCAATTCGGCTTTGAATGGTACGCAGGGTTTCCTGAGTGATCGCGCCAGGATAACGATCATTTGCCACAGTTGAGAATTGGCTGGATACGTCGCAAAAGCGCTCAATGATAACTCCTGCCTCATAGGCACCAACCTCCGCTTCTGCTGCCAGTCCAAGCATGGCCTTTCGGTCGATTTCCAACGCTTCGCCCATCACATCCATCTGGTGATAACCACCCGGCCCCTCGCAAAAGGTCACATCGTAGGCCGGGGCTAATTTCCAGTCGCCAGTTCGTGACATGGTGTAGGCAAAGTTTTTGGGGTGATCGTCTCGATTGTGGAACGCAACGTTGAATACAGCTCGCTCGAACGCTCGAGCTTTTTCTCGTACATCATTGGTGCATCTCTGCGTCGCGCGCAGGAAGTTGACGTAGTCCAATGCTCCAGGGGATCGAAAATCTGCTCCGGTGAAAGCTGCGAGACTTTGCATGGGGACGCGCAGCCCGTCCTGTCGATCAAAGCGTTTGCTGGCGAAGGCAGCCATTCCGTCTGACAGACTGAAGTATTGCGTGTCTGGTGTTTGAATGCCGCAGAGGCGCAAGCACTCGGCATAGACCATTTCGATAGCGCACACTTCGGGGTGTTCGTGCTGGGCCGGGAATTTCACCAGCCATGCTTCAAAAGCCGGAGTGGCGGCAGTGGTGAACGTCCCGGTATCAGGATCGCGATAGACCAGAGCCTTGGGTCTGGCACCTTGCGGAGAGCCTCCAACCAGCAGCAACTTCTGAAGAAGCTCGCCCCCTTCACCTTTCAGCACTTGTTGCACTTCGGCTGCAAGCAATTCAATGGGAACATGCATCTGCGGTTCTAGCACCTCAGGCGCCACAGGCTTGAACGACATGGCGCCCATGGCATTGTTGCCAATGTAGGCCAGTCGCTCCAAGGGGCCGATGCGTGCGGGATTCAGGCCGCGACGTTTGAATAGACGATCCATCAGCAGCATGCCCCAACCGTCGGGCAGCGAGTCATAGACGGGGCCTGGCAATCCCAACTGATGTTGCGGGAAATCCCGGCTTAATTTTGCGCCTTGTAAAGGAAGTTTCAGGGACGAAAGTTCGAGTCCTCTTTTTTTCGCTTCGTCGCTGTACTCAAACACCACCAGCGGACGGCCGGTCAGCGCTGCGGTGGAAGCCAGTGTGCCCCACCGCCAATGGTCACCCCAACCCTCGTAGTAGACGTCTACTTTCTCAAGCATTGTCGGATTTCCTTTTGATGCGGTAACGCTTGGCACTGTTTTCGTAGCGCAGGATGTCGTCCAGAGTTTCAAGCTTTGGCAAGAACAGGTTTTCGAGTTCCTTGCTGCGTCCAAGTACCATGGCGACGCGCACCAGATTTTCGAAGCCCACATTACGCCCGGCCTCAAGATTGGATACCGTGTTGGTTCCGATGCCGGCACGTGCGGCCACATCTGCTTGTGTCATCTCCAGAGCGAGTCGATCAGTGCGCAGGCGTTCACAGATCCGCTTGACGATCTCACTTGGCTTGCTAAGGCTCAAATCCAACATAATGGGTCTTACACCTCAAAAGCTACTTTAAACCCGGTAATTCTGGATTTATCCAGGAATTTGTCATCCATGCGTTATTCCTGTTTATTGTGGCTTATCTTTTAAAAATCGCAATAACCCACAGAAAAATGGAATTATTCAAATTTGGTTGAGGAGAGGTCCGAGTCAGGAGAATCATCATTCATGGTGCCTTGCCACAAATCCCGGACACAAAAAAACCGGCCCTGTAGGCCGGTTTTTTCTGTTCCTGCATCCCCCGTGATAACACGACGTGGGACCTGATTGAGTGGAGCGGGTAGAGGGAATCGAACCCTCAACTAAAGCTTGGGAAGCTTTCGTTTTGCCACTAAACTATACCCGCTCAGAGCGGCTGACTTTGTACCAGAGTCGGGCGCAGATTTGAAGTTTTTCTTTTGCTCGCAGCGCGTTACAGCATTGAAAACGGTCATCCGCGGGCGAATCTGCAGGACAGTCCATGCTGGTTTTTCAGCCCCACAGACTCGCTCGCGACGACGCTTTTTCAAATGGCCAATGCATGGTGATCCTGGACGAACGAGTAGCGCGTTCGGCTCGACTGTTGTGACGGTTTCAGGAAACCGAGCAGGGCGTTCTGGCTATCGCGGCACGCAGCCTTGTGCTCCATGTCGAGGAAGTGCCCAGTGGCCTGCAGCGTGGTGAAGGTGCTGTGCGCCACGTGGTTGGCAAATATCCGAGCGTCTTCAGCGGCGGTGTACTCATCCCATTCGCCGTTGAGAAACAGCACCGGCACGTTGATCTTCTTCGCCGCATTCAAATAGCACTGACGATCGCTGTGCAGTACGTCACTGATATGGAAGTGCATCTGTCCGTATTCGTGCTCGGCCAGGCTGCTGACGTGGCGATAGTTGAAGCGCTTGAACAGTGACGGCAGGTGTTTGCCGATAGTGCTGTTGACCAGATGCCCGACGCGGTCGCCGTCGCGTTGGCCGAGGTAATCGACACCGCGCTCAAGGTAATCAAGCATGTGTGCGTTGATCACCGGCGAGAACGAGCTGATCACGGCTTTCTCGATACGCCGCGGCTGTTGCGACAGGGCAACCAGAGTCGCCGCACCACCCCAGGAAAACGACAGCACGTGTTCGGCGCCGAAATGGTCGATCAACTCCAGCAAGATCAGCCCTTCGACTTCCTTGGTCAGATGTTTCTCGTGACGGTTGTGGATTTTCGACTTGCCCGCGTAGGGTTGGTCGTAGCAAACCACGTTGAATTGCGGGTGCAGGTTTTTCACAGTCTGTGCAAACGACGCAGTCGTGGCCATCGAGCCGTTGACCAGGATGATGGTCTTTTCTGCGGCGTCTGCGCGATAGAACTCCGTGTAAACCCGATACTGACCCTGTATATCCAGCACAGCGATTTCTGGCCTCATGTCATAAGACTCCTGGCAAGCAAGCGGGTATGCGCGCAAATAGAGATTGCACGAGCTTTGTGACAGGTAGGCATACGCCTGGAATTTGCTTGGCCCATGTCGATCCATGACTGCGGTCGACGGGTGTTGTTATTGGCGGGCAGTCTGCCGGCTGAGGCGCAACCCGAGGGCTGACGACCGGCAAAAAGTTTCTTGGAAGTATGTTGTGACTCATCGGTCACAATTTGGCCGACGTCCTGATTCAAGCAGTGGGAGAGGGATCGCGCAAGTGCCGTTGGTAAATTGTTCGACAACTTCTGCTGAGCGGTCGCCGGCTTAGAACAAATGGATCTCTTCGGTGCGCAAGGCGCGATACTCGCCCGGTTTTAGCGCGTTATCCAGCGACAGCGGGCCCATGGATTCGCGGTGCAGGCGCAAGACTTTGTTGTTGAAGTGACCAAACATGCGCTTCACCTGATGGTAGCGACCCTCGACGATGCTCAGGCGCGCCGCTCTTGGGCCGAGCACTTCGAGTTGCGCCGGTTGCGTGGTCAGGTTTTCGAAGGCGAAGTAGATGCCATCGGCAAACGTGAGGGCGTATTGCGGCCCGATCTCCTGTTCGGTCTCGACGTAATAGACCTTCGGCAGTTTGGTCTGCGGTTGGGTCAGGCGTCGCGACCAACTGCCATCGTTGGTGATCAACATCAGTCCGGTGGTGTTGAAGTCGAGGCGACCGGCGATGTGCAGGTCGTCCTTGTCCGGTTCATCGATCAGGTCAAGCACGGTCGGGTGCTGCGGATCGCGAGTGGCGCTGACGCACCCCGGCGGTTTGTGCAGCATGAAGTAGCGTGCCGGTTTGCCGAGTTGCAGGACTTCTTCATCGACTTCGACGCGGCTGAACTCCAGCACTTCGCTGTGCGGGTCGCTGACGACTTTTCCGTCGATCCGCACGCGCTTTTCCACCAGCAACAGACGAACCTGCTGACGGTTATAGCGGGGCAGGTTGCTGAGAAAACGGTCGACGCGCATGGTCAGGAATCGGCGAACAAAGGGCTGCGTATCTTACGGGATCGGCCGCGCCGCTGCCTGCAGTTGCGCCTCCACTTGAGCGCAGCGCGGACACAGGCAGGATTTGTCACGCAGCGCCGCCGGCAGCGCTTCAAGCACGGCGGGGTCGATGCTCACGCCATAGCACCAGCAGGCCTGATCGGCGGTGCGCGGGTCGGCCAGGGTGCAATCGTTACGTGCGCCGCAGGCCGGGCAGAGGTCGGGTTTGGTGTCGGAATCAGGCATAAGTCGGGTGAGGCATTTTTCCACGCAGGTGCGGTTACGGCCGATTTGCTTGGCCCGTTGCATCGCATGATCGGCCCGGGACGGTAGCCTGTGCAAGCTCGCAGGCCAACCGTGGGAGCAAACCTGCTACCACAGAGGATTTTCAGTGTGACTGACGCCGCTGATCTGAAGCCTTTCCGCGCCCGGCACTTGCCCCCGACGTGACAGTCAAAACTGTGTCGGCTGCGCTGTCTTGCTGCGGCCGCTGGTCTTTCAGGAGGCCGTCATGAGTACTTCAAAACTGTTGCGCCGGGTGCTGCTGGGAGCGGTGCTCGGCCTGGGTCTGTCCGGGTGTTATTACTACGCCGGTCCTTACGATGCTTACCCCGCCACTTACTACTATCCCGGCTATTACTCACCTTATTACTACGGCGGTTATTACGGCCCGCGCTATTACGGTGGCGGACATTATTACTACGGCGGCTACGGTTATCGCGGTGGTTATGGACGCGGTTATCACGGCGGCGGCTATCACGGTGGGCACCACTGATCGGCGGCTGAATGAAAGTGTTTTTCAAATGAACAGGATTTCATCAATCACATGTTTCAACTTGTTACGAAAGCGCACCAGATTCGGAAAACGCTGTCTGATTATTCGTCAGTCACCCAATAAACGACTGATGCCTGCCAGCGTCGCTGGTGCGGCTACCCGCGGTCCAGGAGGCCGCCATGTATCGACGAATTCTTCTACTTGCTGCGATGATGTTTTCCGTTGCCGGTTGCGCTCCCTACTCCTACGCAGACAGTTATTACAGCTCAGAGGTCTACACCTCACCCGCTCCGGCGTACTACAACACTGGCGGCACCTATTACAGCGGTGGCAGCACCTACTACTCGGCCCCGCGCTACTACCAGGCGGCCCCGCGTTACTACCAACCGGCCCCGCGTTATTACTCGGCGCCACGTTACTACCAACCAGCGCCGCGCTACTACGAGAGCCGCCGCTGGCACGACAATGATCGCGGGCGCTGGGACGGGCACCGTGGTGGGGGTTGGGATCGTGACCGTGGTGGCCGTGATCATCACGGTAACCGCGGTGACCACGGCGGTCGAGGTGGTCGCTGGTAATTCACCGCAAACAAAAAAGCGGCGCATTGAGCGCCGCTTTTTTGTGCCTGCGATTTGCCGGGTGTTCAGTAAACCGTCAAATCCGCCAACGGATGCCGACCTTCCCACACCTTGTGAAAATGCGCCTCGACCACCGCATCCGGCACGGTATTGATATCCGGCCAATGCCAGTGCGGTTTCTGATCCTTGTCTATCAATCGTGCGCGCACGCCTTCGCTGAATTCCGGGTGCCGGCAGCAATTGAGGCTCAGGGTGTATTCCATCTGGAACACTTCGGCCAGCGACAGGTAGCGAGCGCGGAGGATCTGTTCCCAGACCAGATGCGCGGTCAGCGGCGAGCCTTCGCTCAGGGTGTTCGCGGCGCGGGCGATCAGCGGGTCGCTGCTGTCGCGTTGCAGGCTGATGGCTTTCCAGGCGCAGGTGACGTCGCTGACGTCGAGCAGTTCGTCGATCTGCTGACGGCGCGGCAACCACTGCGCTTCGGGCATCTGCCCCACGGCTTCCTGTTGCAGGGCCTTGAACAGACTGTTGAGCTGCATGTCGGTCTGTTCCTGCCAATTCAGTTGCAGCAGGCCTTCGATCAGTTGCGGTTGCTGTTCTTCAAGCAGGAAGCGATCGGCCAGATCCAGATCGATGGCATCGCGCCCGTTCATGTGCGCGCCGGTCAGGCCAAGAAACAGACCGAGCTTGCCCGGCAACCGTGAGAGAAACCAACTGGCCCCGACGTCCGGATACAGACCGATGGTGATCTCCGGCATTGCCAGGCGACTACTTGGTGTGACGATCCGCGTGCTGGCGCCTTGCAACAGGCCCATGCCGCCGCCGAGCACGTAACCGTGGCCCCAGCAGATCAGCGGTTTGGGGTAGGTGTGCAGGTTGTAGTCCAGGCGATATTCGGCGGCGAAAAACTGCGCGGCCAGTGGTGGGACTTCGCCGGGATGGGCGCGACAGGCCTCCACCAGGCTGCGCACCTCGCCGCCGGCGCAGAACGCCTTGGCACCGTTGCCGCGCAGCAGCACGCAGACGATTTGTGAATCCTTGGCCCAGGCGTTCAGTTTGTCGCTCAGGGCGTTGATCATCGGCAAGGACAGCGCGTTGAGCGACGTTTCAGCATCCAGGCTGGCGATTCCGAGGCGGGCGCCGTCGGTGCCGGTGAGTTCTTCGAAGTGCAGATTCATCGTGACCTCGATCGGGAATTTGAGCGTTCAGTATGATCGCTGTGTGGGAAAGTGCCGGATCTGCGTCAGATCAATTGACAAGCGTGGTCGGCTTTCCTAGGGTTCGCCCCATTGTTTTTGCCGGGTATGACCATGACTGCTGACGACCGTATCAAACTCGAACCAAGCTGGAAGGAGGCACTGCGTGCTGAGTTCGACCAGCCTTACATGGCAGAGTTGCGCACTTTTCTGCAGCAGGAGCGGGCGGCCGGCAAGGAAATCTACCCGCCGGGACCGCTGATTTTCAACGCGCTGAATTCGACGCCGCTGGATAAAGTCAAAGTGGTGATCCTCGGCCAGGACCCGTACCACGGCCCGGGCCAGGCCCACGGCTTGTGCTTTTCGGTGCAACCGGGCGTGCCGGCGCCGCCGTCGCTGGTCAACATCTACAAAGAGCTGAAACGCGACCTGAACATCGACATCCCCAACCACGGTTACCTGCAGAGCTGGGCCGATCAGGGTGTGTTGATGCTCAACACCACCATGACCGTCGAGCGCGCCAATGCCAACGCGCACAAGGACAAGGGCTGGCAGTTCTTCACCGACCGGATCATCGAACTGGTCAGCGAACGCCAGCCGCACCTGGTGTTCATGCTGTGGGGCGCGCATGCGCAGAGCAAGCAGAAACTGATCGATGCGACCAAGCACCTGGTGCTGACCTCGGTGCATCCGTCGCCGTTGTCGGCTTATCGTGGATTCCTCGGGTGCGGGCATTTCAGCCGGACCAACAAGTTTCTCGAGCAGAATGGCGAAGCGCCGATCGAGTGGCGTCTGCCGCCGATTTGACTGGCTGAGTAAATCTGTGGCGAGGGAGCTTGCTCCCGCTCGGCTGCGCAGCAGCCGCAAAACCTGTGATTTCGGTGTGCCAGAAGCACCCGGTTCAAGGATCTCGGGTCTGCTGCGCAGCCCCGCGGGAGCAAGCTCCCTCGCCACAGTGACGCGGTGTTACTCGGGATTACGGTTCCAGTACTTGAACAACGGTTCCGCCAGAAACAGCACGAACAGCAAGCGCATCACCTGCATCGCCGTCACCAGCGGCACCGACAGTTGCAGGGTCTCCGCCGTCAGACTCATCTCGGCAATCCCCCCGGGCATCATGCCCAACGTCAGCGAGCGCAGATCCAGATGGGTCAGCGCGCTCAAGCCCAACGCCGCCAATGTGGCGATCAACATGGTCAGCGCCGTGCCGATCAATGTCCTGCCCATGAATGACGGTGCGCGGCGGAAGAACTGTCGATTGAAGTGACAGCCCAGCCCGCTGCCGATCAGCCACTGGCCGATCTGGCTGCCGCCGTCGGGCAGGCCGATGTGCAGATCCCAGGCAATGCTCACCGTGGCACTGACCAGCAACGGGCCGAACAACCACGGATTGGGTTGACGCAAACGCTGCCAGAGCCAGGCGAGCAGGGCGCCCGCAGGAAACAGAATCGCCAGCCAGCGCCAATCGACGTTGCCAGCGTGGGAAATCGGCGTGCCGTCGCCCAGCAGATACTTGAACGCGGCCGGCACGCACAGCACCACCACCAGCACCCGCAGACTCTGCCCCGCCGCGACATGGCTGAGCAGCGCGCCATTGCGTGCGCCGAGGTTGACCATCTCCCCGGAGCCGCCGGGCATGCTCGAGAAAAACGCCGTGGCGCGATCCTCGCCGGTGCGGCGCATCAACCACACGCCGACCACCGCCGACAGACTGGTGACCAGCGCACCGAAGAAGATCAGACCGAAGTGACTCAGCACCTGCTCCATCACCACCGGGGTGAAGTGCAGGCCGATGCCGATACCGACAATCCATTGGCCGCATTTGCGCCCGCCGGGGATTTCCGTGAGTTGCCACGGGGTCAGGCAGCGCACGAGGATGATCGCCAGCAGCGAGCCGACCATCCACGGCAGTGGCCAGCCGATCTGGCTGGCGATAAAACCGCCAAGCAGACCGACCAACGGGGTCGCCCACCAGCTTCTGAGGGAGGAGCGGTCAGACATCGGCGATGGCGCGTTGCGCCGCCGAACGTTTGCGCCAGATGCGCAGCAGCGGCATCAGCAACATGATCGCGGTCAGGATCCACACACCGAAAGTGATCGGGCTCGACCAGAGGATTTCCAGCGCACCGTTGGAGATCGACAGCGCACGACGCAGGTTCTGCTCCATCAGCCCGCCGAGAATGAAGCCCAGAAGCACCGGCGACAACGGGAAATCCAGTTTGCGCAGGATGTAACCGAAGATGCCGATGCCGACCATCAGGAACAGGTCGAACGTGGTCGCATGCACGGCGTAGACGCCGATCCCGGTGATGATCGCGATCACCGGCACCAGTGCCCAGTTCGGCACGGCGAGGATGCGGGTGAAGATGCGGATCATCGGGATATTCAGGATCACCAGCATGATGTTGGCGATGAACAACGAAGCGATCAGGCCCCAGACGATGTCCGGTTGCTGTTGGAACAGCAGCGGCCCCGGGGTGATGTTGTACAGCGACAGCGCGCCGATCATCACGGCGGTAGTGCCGGAACCGGGTACACCGAGGGTCAGCATCGGCACCAGCGCGCCGCAGGCCGACGCGCCGATCGCGGTTTCCGGGGCGGCGAGGCCACGGGCGTCACCCTGACCAAATTTGCCGCCAGTACCGGCGATGCGTTTTTCGGTCATGTAGGCCACGGCACTGGCCAGCGTCGCGCCGGCACCTGGCAACACGCCCATGATGAAACCCAGCAGGCCGCAACGGATGTTCACCACGAACACCGACGCCGCTTCCTTGAAGTTGAACATCATGCGCCCGGTGGCCTTCACCGCTTCCTGACCGCGATGGGTTTTTTCCAGCAGCAGGAGGATTTCACTGACCGAGAACAGACCCAGCACCAACACCACGAACTGAATGCCGTCGGTCAGGTGAATGTTGTCGCCGGTGAAGCGATAAACACCGCTGTTGGCGTCGATGCCGACGGTCGACAGAAACAGGCCGATCAGCGCCGCAATAAAAGTCTTCAACGGACGATCACCGGCCATGCCGCCGAGGCAGACAATCGCGAACACCATCAACACGAAGTATTCCGCCGGGCCAAAGGCAATCGCCCATTTCGCCAGCAGCGGGGCGAATAGCACCATGCCGCAGGTGGCGATGAACGCGCCGATGAACGAACTCCATGCCGACAGCGACAGCGCGACACCGGCCAGACCTTGACGCGCCATCGGATAGCCGTCGAGGGTGGTCATCACGGTCGAAGCTTCGCCCGGAATGTTCAGCAGGATCGAGCTGATCCGCCCGCCGTATTCGCAGCCGAGATACACCGCCGCCAGCAGAATCAGCGCCGACTCCGGTGGCAGGCCAAGGGCGAAGGCGATCGGGATCAGCAGGGCCACGCCATTGATCGGACCCAGGCCCGGCAACAGCCCGACCACGGTGCCGATCAGCGTGCCGGTCAGGGCCGTGACCAGGTTGTACGGACTCAGCGCGACGCCGAAGCCCTGACCCAAATAACCGAGAGTATCCATATCAGTTCTCCAGAACGTCGAGCAGGCCCAGCGGCAGTGGAACGTCCATCAGACGGTCGAACAGCAGGTACAGACCGATGGCCATCAACGTTGTCACCACAATGCTCGGCAGCCAGCGACCGCCATACAGGCGCGCCATCGGGATGCCGATCAGGATGCTGCTGAGGATGAAGCCCAGCGGTTCGAACAGACCGGCGAAGACCAGCAGTAACAGCACGCAGACGCCGATCTTGGTCAGGGTTTGGCGATCCAGTGGCGGCTCTTCTTCGCTGTGTTTGATCGGTGCCGGGCGGAACACCATGTACAGCAGCGCCGCGGCCATCAAGCCGAGCATCAGCAGAGGAAAGGCGCGCGGGCCCACCGGTTCATAAGAAAAAGCCGCTTGATACGGCCACGCCATCAGGGCCAGGCCGACGCAGGCCAGCAATAGCACCGAGGCGAAAATGCGTTGTAAGAGCATGGGAAACTCCTGGGCCGTGGCCTCGATGCGCGAGGCCGCAGCCGCTAGACAGAGACGATCACTGAATCAGGCCGAACTCTTTGGCCAGCACTTTGTAGTCCGCGACCTGCTTCTTCACGTAGGTGTCCAGCTCCGGGCCGGTCATGGCGAACGGGAACAGTTCACGCTGATCGCGCAGCTTGGCGAACTCATCGGAGGCCAGCAGTTTGTCGAAGGCGTCTTTCCACCAGGCGTAGTCTTCGTCGCTGACTTTTGGCCCGAGGTAGAAACCACGCACCACCGGCCAGACGATGTCGTAGCCTTGCTCACGGGCAGTCGGGATGTCTTTCATTTCCGGCTCGTCGATGCGCTTGTCGGCGAATACCGCCAGCAGACGCATGTCACCGCTCTGGATGTGCGGCATGGAGTCGGAGATGTCGGTACTGCCGACCTGGATGTGACCACCGAGCAGAGCAGTGGCGATTTCACCGCCGCCTTCGAGGGCGACGTAACGCAGGTCACGCGGGTTGATCCCGGCAGCCTTGGCGATCAGTGCGGTCTGCATCCAGTCCTGACTGCCGACGGTGCCGCCGGAGCCGATGACCACGGAGCTCGGATCTTTCTTCAGGGCTTTGACCAGATCGTCGAGGGTCTTGTAGGGCGAATCGCTTTTCACCGCGATGGCGCCGTAACTGGTGCCGACGGCAGCCAGCCAGCGCACATTGGTTTCATCGAAACGACCGAACTTGCCTTGTGCCAGGTTCAGCAACGAACCGCTGGACCACGCCACCAGCGTGCCGGCATCGGCCGGGCGCTGGGCAACCACCGCGTTGTACGCCACCGCGCCGACACCGCCGGGCATATAGGTCACGCGCATCGGTTTGGTCAGCAGTTTTTCGTTGACCAGCGCGCTCTGCGCCAGTTTGCAGGTCAGGTCGAAACCGCCGCCGGGGGAGGCCGGGGCGATGCATTCCGGACGTTTCGGTTCGGCCATCAGCTGGCCGGCGAACAGCATGACGCCAGCGGCCAGAGCAACTTTACGCAGTGACAAATTCATTGGTTTCTCCACAGTCTTGTTGTTGTAGGGTTTCATGTAGGAGCTGCCGCAGGCTGCAATCTTTTGATCTTCAACACTCCGGCATTTCAATCAATTACCAAAGAGCAACGCTATAGCTCACCAGCAACCGCACTTCATCCGCATCGCGAGCCGAGTAGTTGGAACGGTAAGTGGCATTACGCAAACGCAACGCAACGTCCTTCAGGGCGCCGCTTTGTACTACATATTTGATCTCGGTGTTGCGCTCCCACTCTTTGCCTTCTTCGCCGTTCTTGAGCTTGATGTTGTCACCGCTCAGGTAACGGCTCATGAACGACAGGCCGGGGATGCCGAGGCGGGCGAAGTCGAAGTCGTAGCGCGCTTGCCAGGAGCGTTCCTCGGCACCGGCGAAGTCGTTGATCTGCACGAAGTTGACCAGGTACGGGTCGCTGCCATCGACATACGGGAAGGCGCTGTCGCCGGACATGTGCTGATAACCGGCGCTGAACTTGTGGCCGCTCAGGGCGTAGCTGACCAGACCGTTGAGCGAGCGGTTATCGATTTCGCCACCACGGGCCGCGCCCTGATCGTCACTGACGGCAAAGCGCAGGTCGGTGGCGAAGGTGCCCGGTCCCATTGGCCGCGAGGCAACGAGGCCGAAGAAGTGCTGGTTGTAGACTTCATCGAGTTGGGCGAAGTGGTAACTGCCGGTGATCTTGTCGGTGAACTTGTAGTCCACGCCGGCAAAGTCGAAATGCTTGCCGGCGGCCGTGCCGGCAAAACGGCTGTTCTTGTTGTTGAGGGCAATGTCCTCGAAGTCGGTGCTGTCGCGATCCTTGGCCTTGTCCAGACGCCCGCCGGTGAAGGACAGGTTCTTGATCTCTTTGGAGGTCAGCAGACCGCCTTCAAAGGTCTGCGGCAGGATGCGTCCGTCGTTGGGTTTGAGGATCGGCAGTTCGGGAATCAGGCTGCCGATTTTCAGTTCGGTGGCGGAAATTTTCACTTTGCCGGTCAGGCCGACTTTCGAGTATTCGTTCGCCGCGCGCCCGTCATCGTGGGTCGGCAACAGGCCGGTGCCGGTGCGATCCGGGCTTGAATCAAGTTTGACCCCGAGCATGCCCAGCGCATCGACACCGAACCCCACGGTGCCGTCGGTGTAACCCGATTGCAGGTTGAGCATGAAACCCTGCGCCCATTCATCACGCTTGCTTTGCTGGGCACTGGTGCCGTCGCGAAAGTCACGGTTGAAGTACATGTTGCGGGTTTCGAAAGTGGCGGAACTGTCTTCGATGAAGTCGGCGTAGCTCAGCGGCGAAAAACCGGCGAGGGCAGCGGTGCTGGCGAGGGTGGCGTGGCGCAAACGAGAAGGACGAACAGGCGTAGAAGCCTTGGTCTGCAAGGACGGCATGCGGGTGTACTCCGTTTATTGTTCTTATTGGTCGAAAACGCTTCAAGGCGTTTTTCGTAGCGCTGTGTGGCAGCAGCGACGGCAGTCGAAACTGTCCGTGACCGGACTCTAACGACCCAACCTTTCGCTAACCTTTCAGCTGGATTTCGCGGGTTTCGGGCTTCACAGCGGCGGTTGCGGCTGTAAACTCCGCGGCAAAGAGTGGCGTCGGCCATCCCTGAATGAGGTAGAGATCCATGCGTGTTCTGCTCGTCGAAGACCATTTGCAACTGGCCGAAAGTGTCGCCCAGGCGCTCAAGAGCACCGGTCTGACCGTGGACGTGCTGCACGATGGCGTGGCCGCCGACCTGGCGCTGGGCAGCGAGGAATACGCGATGGCGATCCTCGATGTCGGCCTGCCGCGCATGGATGGTTTCGAAGTGTTGGCGCGCCTGCGCGCGCGGGGTAAAAATCTGCCGGTATTGATGCTGACCGCGCGCAGCGACGTGAAGGATCGAGTCCACGGCTTGAATCTCGGCGCCGACGATTATCTGGCCAAACCGTTCGAGCTGACCGAACTCGAAGCCCGGGTCAAAGCCCTGCTGCGGCGCAGTGTGCTCGGTGGGGAGCGTCAGCAGCGCTGCGGCGTACTGGCATACGATCTGGACACCCGGCGCTTCAGCCTCGGCGAAGAACTGTTGACCCTGACCTCCCGCGAGCAAGCGGTGCTCGAAGCCCTGATCGCCCGCCCGGGACGGGTGATGAGCAAGGAGCAACTGGCCGCACAGGTGTTCGGTCTCGACGAAGAAGCCAGCCCCGATGCCATCGAAATCTACGTGCATCGCCTGCGCAAGAAACTCGACGGCCAACCGGTGGCGATCGTGACTTTCCGTGGCCTCGGTTACCTGCTGGAAAGCCGCGATGCATAAGCCCAGCAGTCTGCGCTGGCGGTTGCTGTGGAACCTCGCGTTGTTGCTGGTGGTGTTGATGCTCGCCAGTGGTCTGAGCGCGTACTGGAACGGGCGCGAAGCTGCCGACACGGCTTATGACCGAACCCTGTTGGCTTCGGCGCGAACCATTGCCGCCGGCCTGTCGCAGCGCGACGGCACGCTCAGCGCCGACGTGCCCTACGTGGCGCTGGATACCTTCGCCTACGACAGTGCCGGACGGATTTACTACCAGGTCAACGACATCCATCAGAAGCTGATTTCCGGCTACGAAAACCTGCCCGGACCACCACCCGGTACGCCGAGAACCGACGATTATCCAGCGCTCGCGCGCTTCTATAACGCGACCTATCGCGGGCAGAACGTGCGCGTGGTCAGTCTGCTCAAAGCGGTCACCGAGCCGAACATGAACGGCATGGCGGAAATCCGCGTCGCCGAAACCGACGAGGCGCGGGTCAGCATGGCCCGCAGTCTGGCGGCCGATACACTGCTGCGTCTGGGCATGCTCGCCATCGGCGCCCTGTTGCTGGTGTGGTTTGCGGTGAGTGCCGCGCTGCGCCCGCTGGAGCGTTTGCGCACGGCGGTGGAGGAGCGTCAGCCCGATGATTTGCGGCCCCTGCCGCTGGTGGAAGTGCAACATGAATTGTGGCCGCTGGTGCGCGCGCTCAATCACTTCACCGAACGCTTGCGCGGGCAATTCGAACGACAGGCGCAGTTCATCGCCGATGCTGCACACGAACTGCGCACGCCATTGGCGGCGTTGAAGGCGCGGCTGGAGTTGGGGTTGCGTTCCAGTGAACCGGAAACCTGGCGCAGCACGCTGGAATCCTCTGCGCAAAGCACCGATCGCCTGACCCATCTGGCCAATCAACTGCTGTCGCTGGCGCGGGTGGAAAACGGTGCCCGGGCGATAGCCGAGGGCGGCGCGCAATTATTGGATCTGAGTCAGTTGGCCCGCGAGTTGGGCATGGCTATGGCGCCGTTGGCTCATGCGCGCGGAGTGGCGCTGGCGCTTGAGGCGGATGAGCCGGTGTGGCTGCGCGGTGAACCGACGTTGCTCAATGAGCTGCTGAGCAATCTGGTGGACAACGCGCTGGCGCATACGCCACCGGGCGGCAACGTGATTCTGCGGGTCGCGGCGCCGGCGGTGCTTGAGGTCGAAGATGACGGGCCGGGGATTCCGCTGGAGGAGCGTGATCGGGTATTCGAGCGCTTCTACCGGCGTAATCAGCAGGTCGCGGGCTCAGGGTTGGGGCTGGCGATTGTCGGAGAGATCTGCCGGGCGCATCTGGCGCAGATCAGCTTGCACGATGGTGAACAGGCCGGCTTGAAGGTTCGGGTAAGTTTTATTGCCGGATAGAGCCCGGAGGGCTTTTGTGGCGAGGGAGCTTGCTCCCGCTCGGCTGCGCAGCAGTCATGATCCCTGAGTGCACGGTTTGCCTGATGAAGGGAGATCGCCTGGTTTTGGGGCCGCTTCGCAGCCCAGCGGGAGCAAGCTCCCTCGCCACAAGTCAGTAAAACATCGTTCGCGATTCTTCCAGATCCGCGCACAATTGCTTGTTCTCCGGATCGATCCCAAGCTTCCTGAATGCCGGCACGCTGAGCGGGTCAATCCGCGCAATCGGATGATCGCTGTCCTTGTGGCAATACAGGCTCGCCACCTGCACCAGATCGACGTAATCGAGGTGTGCCGAGTCGCGTATGAAATCCAGATACAGCCCCGGCAACGCCACCAGTTGCTCGGGAAATTCCCAGACCCGCAACAGCTTGTCGCCCAGCAACGGGTGAATATGGTCGATCACATGGTTGAGGCTGACCGGGTCCGACAGCAGTTCGTAGTGATCTTCGGCGTAGGTCAGGATCGGCAGCACGCCGATCTGATGCACCAGTCCACCCAGCGCCGCCTGATCAGGTTTGAGTTGGGTGTGACGGCGGCACAGGGCGTAGCTGACGCCGGCGATCTCCAGGCTCTTGCGCCAGACTTCGCGCATCTTCTGTTCGACCACCTCGGAGCGGGCGTGGAAGATCTGTTCCATCACCAGCCCGATCGCCAGGTTGCTGCTGTAGTTCACCCCCAGTCGGGTGATTGCGGTGTGCAGGTCGGTGACTTCCTGGGTCGCGCGCAGCAACGGGCTGTTGACCACTTTGATCAGGCGCGCCGACAGCGCCGTGTCGCGGCCAATCACTTTGCTCAGG
This sequence comes from Pseudomonas sp. HOU2, assembly GCF_040729435.1. Taxonomy (NCBI): domain Bacteria; kingdom Pseudomonadati; phylum Pseudomonadota; class Gammaproteobacteria; order Pseudomonadales; family Pseudomonadaceae; genus Pseudomonas; species Pseudomonas sp. HOU2. The sequence continues at coordinate 4,848,924 of NZ_CP160398.1, forward strand.
TCGCTGACACTGATCTCCGGGTCTTCGGCGGCCTTGCGAATTTGCAGGGCCACTTCCGGTAATGTTGGCAGAACCAGGTCATCGTTATCGATGGCCTCAACCAAATCCTGTTGGACCTTATCCGCCAGCTCGCTCATGTAGATTCTCTAGGGTGTTGCAACAAAAGCTGCGATCAGCGCTGGATTTCGCGGTCGCGATCCAGTTCGTAGGGCAGGTCGAGCAAATGCAGGGCTGGCCCTTCCAGGGCGCCCAGGTGCAGATCACCCGCTTCGGCAGCTTCGGCCTGCAACACCGCGAGCAGTTCAATCTTTTCTGCGGCGCGGGCCGCAATCACCACTTCGCCGATGGCGCTGTTGTGGCTCGGGGCGAACAGCGGGGTGCCCGGCTCCGGCAGTTCGCTCGCGTCCAGTTGCACGCGATAGAGGCGACGCTTGAGCTTGCCCAGGTACTGCATGCGCGCGACGATTTCCTGGCCGGTGTAGCAACCTTTCTTGAAACTCACGCCACCGACGGCCTGCAGGTTGAGCATCTGCGGGATGAACAGCTCGCGGGTGCTCGGCATGACCTGACCGATACCGGCGCGGATCTGCCCCAGCAACCATTGGTTCAACTCGCCTTCAGGCAGGGCGGCGGCCAGTTTGGCCTTGATGACGTCGGCTTGATCGGCCGGTACCCAGAGTTCGGCGCGATCCGGCGAGACGCGAATCGCGATCAGGCCTGCGTTGCGCACCACGCTGTCGGTCTCGCTCGGCAGGTCCAGACCCAGGCTGGCCAGCGCCTTGTCGCCATGTTCCAGACCAAAGCGCACCCAGGCGGCGCTTTCGTCGGTCAGTTTGGACTTGGAGAACACCGCGTACTTTTTCAGGTCCGCCAGTTGTGGCTCCAGCAGTTCGCTGGCCATCGCCAGCAGCACGCCGTCACCTTCGAGCAGAATGCGGAAGCTCGACTGCATCCGGCCTTTTTGCGTGCAGCGCGCGCCCAGGCTGGCCTGGCTGTCGCTGAGGTAATTGATGTTGCAGGTCAATTGGCCTTGCAGGAATTTGCCGGCATCCACGCCGCGAACCGCGAGTACGCCTTCATGAGACAGGGTGCAGAAAAAAGCAGAATCGGCCATGGGTCATCGCAGGGTAAAAAGTCTGGGGCACATCATAAGGGCGCGTTGTTGAAATGGGTAGTTGATAAAGGATCGGTGGTGCCCGACCAAAGCCGACTGTGCGACCCGCGCCGGGGCTGTATACTGCGCGCCTATTTGAGGAGGGCTCCATGGTCGAACAAGTTGAACTCAATCGCCTCTTCTGGCACAGCCGCCGCGGCATGCTGGAACTTGACGTGCTGCTGGTGCCGTTCGTGAAAGAGGTCTATCCGCACCTCAACCAGGTCGATCGCGACTTGTATGTCCGTCTGCTGACCTGTGAGGATCAGGACATGTTCGGTTGGTTCATGGAGCGCAGCGAATCCGAAGACCCGGAGCTGCAGCGCATGGTCCGGATGATCCTGGACCGTGTTCAGCCCAAGTAATACGTTCGAATGCCGCTGGCATGCCTCACGGCAGTTGCTGGCGGCATATCTGTTGGCCCAGGCGTTCGCTCTGGGTGTGTTGTTTCTCCTGTCGATTCCACTCTGGGCCAGTCTGCTCGGGGCTGTCGCCTGTCTGCTGCACGCCGTGTGGGCGTTGCCACGGCAGATTCTGCTGAAGCATCCGCAGGCTTTTTGCGGATTGCGCCGCGACGCCGATGGCTGGCAGTTGTGGAATCAGGCGGGCGGTTGGCAATCGGTGCAACTGCGCCCTGACAGCCTGGCGTTGCCCTTGATCGTGGTATTGCGCTTTCGTTTGCGCGGGGAGCGGCGGGTGCGCTCGATCTGTGTACCGCGAGACTCGCAGGCAGCGGATGTGCACCGACGCCTGCGAGTGCGGCTCAAGTTCAGCCGGCGTAGGTGGGCGGCACCAGAATAGTGTCGTGCGCCTCGGGCAACAGGTTCGGATAGTCGAGGGTGTAATGCAGACCGCGACTTTCCTTGCGCTCCATGGCTGAGCAGATCATCAGTTCGGCGACTTGCGCCAGATTACGCAGCTCGATCAGGTCGCGGCTGACTTTATAGTTGCTGTAGAACTCGTCGATCTCGTCCAGCAACAGACGCACGCGGTGCTGCGCCCGTTGCAGGCGCTTGTTGGTGCGCACGATGCCCACGTAGTCCCACATGAAGCGGCGCAGCTCATCCCAGTTGTGGGCGATGATCACGTCCTCATCGGAATCGGTTACCTGGCTGGCGTCCCACTCGGGCAGGGCGGTTGGCGCGGTGACGTCATCCAGTTGCGCAAGAATGTCCGCTGCCGCCGAGCGCGCATAAACGAAGCATTCGAGCAGCGAGTTGCTGGCCATGCGGTTGGCCCCGTGCAGGCCGGTGAAGCTGGTTTCGCCAATGGCGTACAGCCCCGGCACGTCAGTGCGACCGTGTTGGTCGACCATCACGCCACCACAGGTGTAGTGCGCTGCCGGTACGACCGGGATCGGCTGCTTGGTGATGTCGATGCCGAAACCCAGGCAACGTTCGTAGACGGTCGGGAAGTGGCTTTTGATGAAGGCTTCAGGCTTGTGGCTGATGTCGAGATACACGCAGTCGACGCCCAGGCGCTTCATTTCATGGTCGATGGCGCGGGCGACGATGTCGCGTGGCGCCAGTTCGGCACGTTTGTCGAAGCGCGGCATGAACCGTTCACCGTTGGGCAGCTTCAGGTGTGCACCTTCGCCACGCAAGGCTTCCGTGATCAGAAAACTCTTGGCCTGCGGGTGATACAGGCACGTAGGGTGGAACTGGTTGAATTCCAGGTTCGCCACCCGGCAGCCCGAACGCCAGGCCATGGCGATGCCGTCACCGCAGGCACCGTCGGGGTTGCTGGTATAGAGGTAGACCTTGGCCGCGCCGCCGGACGCGAGGATCACGAAGCGTGCGCCGTAGGTATCGACTTCGCCGGTCGCGCGATTCAGCACATAGGCGCCGAGGCAGCGCTCACCTTCCATGCCCAGACGCCGTTCGGTGATCAGATCAACGGCAACTCGCTGCTCCAGCAGTTCGATGTTGCTGCGTTCTTTGGCTTGGGCGAGGAGGGTGGTGAAAATCGCTGCGCCGGTTGCGTCGGCGGCATGGATGATGCGCCGATGGCTGTGGCCACCTTCGCGGGTCAGGTGGAATTCGAAACCGCCGTCTTCGGTGCCGGACTGTTCGTCGCGGGTGAACGGCACGCCCTGGTCGATCAGCCACTGGATGGCTTCGCGGCTGTGCTCGACGGTGAAGCGCACCGCGTCTTCATGGCACAGACCGCCGCCGGCGTTCAGAGTGTCGTCGACGTGGGATTCGACAGTATCGGTATCGTCCAGCACGGCAGCGACGCCGCCCTGGGCCCAATAAGTCGAGCCGTTGGCCAGATCACCTTTGCTCAATACGGCAATGCGCAAATGACCCGGCAGGGTCAGCGCGAGACTCAAACCAGCAGCGCCGCTGCCAATCACCAGAACATCGTGTTGAAACTGTTGGCTCATTTCAGGATTCCGCTCAAAGCGACCCGGATCGGGGTTGGCGCAAGACAGCTGGATCGGCGAGTCAAGACAGCCACACAGCCCACTAGTATATAGAGGGGTGGAGCGGCACAATAGCCGGGCTCGTATGGCATTGTGAAACTACTGTGACGACAAAAGCTTGACGCTTCGTCGGACGTTTTTTTCTGTCGTTTTGGGAAAAGGCGACTGTATCGAGGATGAAACAGGCTTTTTCAGCACACGGTTGCTCGATGTCGCTTCAGCGCGGCTATAAATAATTGGAACTTTTGCCAGAGGCCCAAGATCAATAGTCAGTTGCCAGAAGCACGGGACAGTGTCGGCTTCAATGCAGAACCTGCGATTGGGTTTTTGCCGGCGAACCGATGACAAGATTATTCGCGCAGCCGGTTTATCCCGCGCTGCGTTTTTCGTGCGTGCCAAATCAGAGCCCGCAGGAAACTTGCCTGGAGGGGGAGAACTTTTGCGAAAAGCCCGAGTCTATGTTTGCAAGTCTGGTCGTTTAGTTATGCAAGCCTCCTCCATGCTTATCGAGGAGTGTTCATGCTAACCCAGGAAGAGGATCAGCAGCTGGTCGAGCGCGTTCAGCGTGGCGACAAGCGAGCTTTCGATCTGCTGGTGCTGAAATATCAGCACAAAATTCTCGGGTTGATCGTGCGTTTCGTGCACGACACCCATGAAGCCCAGGATGTGGCTCAGGAAGCCTTTATCAAGGCCTACCGAGCACTAGGAAACTTTCGCGGAGACAGCGCGTTCTATACGTGGCTTTACCGCATTGCTATCAACACGGCAAAGAACTATCTGGTATCACGCGGCCGCCGGCCGCCGGATAGCGATGTAAGTTCTGAAGATGCAGAGTTCTACGACGGCGATCATGGCCTCAAGGATCTCGAATCACCGGAACGCGCATTGCTGCGGGATGAGATCGAAGGCACCGTCCATCGAACCATTCAGCAACTGCCAGAGGATTTACGTACGGCTTTAACTTTACGTGAATTCGATGGTCTGAGTTACGAGGACATTGCGAGCGTCATGCAGTGTCCGGTGGGTACCGTGCGCTCCCGGATTTTCCGCGCCCGGGAGGCCATCGATAAAGCCCTGCAGCCGTTGTTGCAGGAAAACTGAGACAGCGGCGACAGCCAAGAGAGGAACGCCATGAGTCGTGAAGCCCTGCAGGAATCGCTGTCCGCAGTGATGGATAACGAAGCGGACGAACTGGAATTGCGTCGAGTGATCAATGCACTGGACGATGTTGAAACCCGTGAGACCTGGGCTCGTTATCAGATCGCTCGGGCAGCCATGCACAAGGATCTGCTGCTTCCGCGTCTGGACATTGCTGCGGCAGTTTCTGCTGCGCTGGAAGACGAAACGGCTCCAGCCAAAGTATCCCGCGGGCCTTGGCGCAACCTGGGTCGTCTGGCCGTTGCAGCTTCGGTGACCGTTGCAGTACTGGCCGGTGTGCGCTTGTATAACCAGGACGAAATCGCTGGCGTCGAGCTGGCTCAGCAGTCCAATCAGCCTTCGCTGGTTGCACCGCAGGTCAAGGGCCCGGCTGTCCTGGCTGGTTACAAGGAAAGCTCGGAAACCACTGGCCCGATGGCCAATGGCGTCCTGCAAGGTCAGCCAGGCTGGCACGATCAGCGTCTGCCAGGCTATCTGCGTCAGCATGCCCAGCAGGCTGCATTGAAAGGTACTGAAAGCGCTCTGCCTTATGCGCGTGCAGCAAGCATGGAAAACCGTTAAGGAGGATCATGCGCGCCATACCTCTACTTTCGCTTCTGCTCAGCGGCTGGTTCATTGTTCCAGCCCATGCCGACGAGGCCCAGGACTGGTTGATCCGCCTGGGTCAGGCCGAGCAGCAGCAAAGCTTCCAAGGCACTTTCGTATACGAGCGTAACGGTAGTTTTTCTACCCACAATATCTGGCATCGTGTCCAGAACGGTCAGGTCCGCGAGCGCTTGCTTCAGCTCGACGGCTCGGCTCAGGAAGTCGTACGTGTTGATGGGCATACTCAATGCGTCAGCGGCACCCTGATTGCGGGGTTGGGAGATTCTCCCAACTCGACCGCTCGTTCGCTTGATCCCCAAAAGCTGAAAAACTGGTATGAGCTTGCCGTCATTGGCAAGTCGCGCGTGGCCGGGCGTGATGCGGTTATCGTATCGCTGACGCCTCGCGACCAGCATCGCTATGGTTTCGAACTGCATCTGGATAAACAGACCGGCTTGCCACTGAAGTCGTTGTTGCTCAACGACAAGGGACAGCTACTGGAGCGCTTCCAGTTCACCAGCCTCGATACCGCTGAAGCCCCGTCGGACAAAGACCTGCAGGCTGGCACCGAGTGCAAGGCCGTTACTATTGATAGTGACAAGGCTTCTGCGGTGAAGACGGCTCAGGTCTGGCATTCTGATTGGCTGCCCCCAGGCTTCGTACTGACCAGCAGCACCTCGCACAAAGATCCGCAAACCAAGACTCAGGTCAGCAGCCTGATGTATGACGACGGGCTTGCGCGTTTTTCGGTATTTCTTGAGCCGTTGAACGGTGCAACAGTGACCGACACCCGCACGCAGTTGGGGCCGACTGTCGCTGTTTCCCGCCGCCTCACTACGCCTGAAGGTGAGATGATGGTGACGGTGGTCGGCGAAATTCCAATCGGCACGGCCGAGAGGATTGCCCTTTCGATGCGCAACGATGGCGCTGCAACCAGCAAGCAGTGAGCTGATTTCAGTCATTTCCACTTCTTCTTCGAGACGTAGATGAAATGTTTGCTCAGCATTTTCATTTGCAAATCACCCGAAAGTTTTTTATAGGTCAGAGCCTCACGGCTCTGGCCTTGTCTGTCGTTCCCGGAACAAAAATGCCGGCCTGCGGTTCCCGGTGTTCCTTGCTCCATATCGCTTAACCCTGCTCGTCGTAACGGGAGCTGTATGTCGATACTTAGCTTGAAGTCTTATCTGTCCATTTTCGCCACCGTGCTGGTACTGGGTCAGGCTGTCCCGGCTGTCCAGGCGGCCGACCTGCCGGATTTCACCCAACTGGTTGAACAGGCCTCGCCTGCCGTGGTGAACATCAGTACCACGCAGAAACTGCCGGACCGCAAGGTGAACCAGCAGATGCCTGACCTGGAAGGCTTGCCGCCGATGTTGCGCGAGTTCTTCGAGCGCGGCATGCCACCTCAGCAGCGTTCGCCGCGCGGCGATCGTCAGCGTGAAGCGCAATCGCTGGGTTCGGGCTTCATCATTTCCTCGGATGGCTACATCCTGACCAACAACCACGTGATTGCTGATGCCGACGAAATCCTCGTGCGTCTGGCAGATCGCAGTGAAATGAAAGCCAAGCTGATCGGCACCGATCCACGCTCCGACGTGGCCCTGCTGAAGATCGATGGCAAGGATCTGCCGGTGCTCAAGCTCGGCAAGTCCCAGGACCTGAAGGCGGGTCAGTGGGTTGTGGCGATCGGTTCGCCGTTCGGCTTTGACCACACCGTGACCCAAGGCATTGTCAGCGCCGTCGGTCGTAGCCTGCCAAACGAAAACTACGTGCCGTTCATCCAGACCGACGTGCCGATCAACCCGGGTAACTCCGGTGGCCCGCTGTTCAACCTGAACGGTGAAGTGGTCGGGATCAACTCGCAGATCTACACCCGTTCCGGTGGCTTCATGGGCGTGTCGTTCGCCATCCCGATCGATGTGGCGATGGACGTTTCCAATCAGCTGAAAAGCGGTGGCAAGGTCAGCCGCGGCTGGCTGGGCGTGGTCATCCAGGAAGTGAACAAGGATCTGGCCGAGTCGTTCGGTCTTGATAAGCCGGCCGGTGCGCTGGTTGCACAGATTCAGGATGACGGTCCGGCAGCCAAGGGTGGCCTGCAAGTGGGTGACGTGATCCTGAGCATGAACGGTCAGCCGATCGTCATGTCCGCCGACCTGCCACACTTGGTCGGTGCGCTGAAAGCGGGCGCCAAGGCCAACCTTGAAGTGATTCGTGACGGCAAGCGCAAGAATGTCGAGCTGACCGTCGGTGCGATTCCGGACGAGGACAAAGAGCTGGCAGCACTGCCGAAATCCGGCGCGGAAAGCAGCAGTAACCGCCTCGGTGTGTCGGTGATCGAGCTGACCGCCGAGCAGAAGAAAACCTACGACCTCAAGGGTGGTGTGGTGATCAAGGATGTTCAGGATGGTCCTGCGGCACTGATCGGTCTGCAGCCGGGTGACGTGATCACTCACCTGAACAACCAGGCCATCGGCTCCACCAAGGAGTTCGCCGAGATCGCCAAGGCGTTGCCGAAGAATCGTTCGGTGTCGATGCGCGTTCTGCGTGAAGGTCGCGCGAGCTTCATCACCTTCAAACTGGCTGAATAATCCGCTAGCGGTGAAATAGAAAACCGCCTCGAAAGAGGCGGTTTTTTTATGCCTGAAACATTTGCCTCGTCGAGGAAAACTCAGCCCATCATGTCCTTGATCATGCGCTCCTGCTCCATTAGCTCGCGCTGGCGTGCATCGATCCGCGAGGACAGCGGGAAGTTGCTGCCCGCCTTGCGCTTGGCAAAGTCGAGTTGCTGGATCGCCTGACGATAATCGCCGACCAGCGCGAAGTACTCGGCGCGAGCCTGATGCAGACCAATGATGTTCCCAGAGAGACCACGGGTTTCCGCGACCTGATACCACACGTCAGGATCATTCGGACGGGATTTGAGCAGGCTGTCGAGGGCTTTCTCCGCGTCGGCGGTGCGATTCTGTTTCAGCAACAGGTCGACCCGAACCTGATTCAGTGGATAGTTGCCCGGATACTGGGTGAGCATTCGGTCAACCCGCGTTTGCGCATCCGGCAGACGGTTATTGGTAATGTCCAGGTCGATCTGCGCGAGGTTGTAGATGATCTCGTTGGGCGACCTGGCCAGCAGCTGTTTGAGGTTTTCCCGGGCTTCGTTGAGCTGGCCGCCCTTGATCTGAGCGATCGCCAGGCCGTAGCGCGCCACGTCGTTTTTCGGATTTTCATCCAGTTGTGCACGGAAGCGCTTGGCGCCCAGTCCCGGGGTTTCTTCATAGATCAGCTGAACGCGGGCGCGGATCAGTTGATAACGCATGCTGTCTTCGATGCCGCCCGCCGGTGCTTGTTCTGCGCGGTTACGGGTGTCGGCGATACGCGACTCGGTCACCGGGTGAGTCAGCAGAAATTCTGGCGGCTTGGCGTCGAAGCGATACTGGCGCATCAGGCGTTCGAACATGGTCGGCATCGAGCGCGGGTCGTATCCGGCCTTTTCCAGGTTGAGGATACCGATGCGGTCGGCTTCCTGTTCATTCTGGCGTGAAAAGGTGCGTTGCGACTGAATGGCTGCGGCCTGAGTACCGGCGATGGTCGCGATCCCGGCATCACCGCCTCCGGCGGCAGCAATCACGATGCCGGCGAGCAGCGCCGCCATCATCGGCACCTGCATCCGCTGCGAGGCTTCGACGCCGCGCGCGAAGTGGCGTTGCGATAAGTGCGCCAGTTCGTGAGCCAGTACCGAGGCATATTCGCCTTCGGTCTGCGCGTTGAGAAACAGACCACCGTTAACCCCGACCACCCCGCCCGGTGCCGCGAAGGCGTTGAGCTGCGGGCTGTTGATCAGAATGAATTCCAGGCGCCGATCGGTGACCTGGCTGGTTTCCACCAGCTTGTAGACGCTGGATTCGACGTAGTCTTTGAGCTGCGGATCGTTGAGCTGTGCAACCTGACTGCGCAACATCGCCAGCCAGGCGCGGCCCAGCTGATATTCCTGTTGCGGAGAGACAATGGCAGAACTGGCGTCGCCAAGTGACGGCAGATCGTCGGCAAAGCCCGGTGAGGCGAGCAGGCAAGCGAGCGTCAGCAGGGTAGGGCGCAGAAATGTCATGCACAAAGCCTTAGAAGACAAAGACCTTACTGTAGCCGGACACCGGGCTTGCGACCAGATATTCTAGGCGCCTCAACCACCTGAACCGGAGTGACGCAATGACTGACGCTGTAGCCCATGACTGTGAATTGGACGCCAGTGGCCTGAATTGCCCGTTGCCGTTGCTCAAGGCCAAGATGGAGCTCAACAAGTTGCCCTGCGGCGCGGTGCTCAAGGTGATCGCCACGGATGCAGGCTCGCAGCGCGACTTCCGCACCTTTGCCCGTCTGGCCGGTCATACGCTGCTGCGCGAAGAAGACGAAGCAGGCGTCTACCGTTACTGGTTGAAAAAAGCCTGAAGCCGACAGCGTAAAAGACCTAAGGATTATTGATGTTCAAAGTGTTACGCGACTGGATTCAGCGCTACTTTTCCGACGAAGAAGCGGTGGTGCTGGCGGTGCTGCTGTTTCTCGCCTTTACCGCGGTGCTCACACTTGGTGGCATGCTCGCGCCGGTATTGGCCGGCATGGTGCTGGCGTATCTGATGCAGGGGCTGGTACTCGCACTGGAGCGTATGCGCGTGCCTGGCGCGGCGGCGGTGGGGCTGGTGTTTGCGCTGTTCATGGGCGTGTTGCTGGTGTTCATCGTGGTGGTGTTGCCGCTGCTGTGGCATCAGTTGATCACACTGTTCAACGAGCTGCCGGGGATGCTCGCCAAATGGCAGTCGCTGCTGTTGCTGCTGCCCGAGCGCTATCCGCATCTGGTCTCGGATGAGCAGGTACTGCAGGCTATCGAAGCGGCGCGTGGCGAAATCGGCAAGTTCGGCCAATGGGCGCTGACCTTTTCCCTGTCGAGTCTGCCGCTGCTGGTCAACATCATGATCTATCTGGTGCTGGTGCCGATTCTGGTGTTTTTCTTCCTCAAGGATCGGGCCATGATCGGCGAGTGGGTGCGCGGCTATCTGCCCCGTGAGCGAGCGCTGATCACCCGCGTGGCGCAGGAAATGAACCGGCAGATCGCCAACTACATTCGTGGCAAGGTCATCGAGATCGTAATCTGTGGCGGCGTGACTTACATCGCGTTCGTCGCGCTTGGCCTCAACTATGCGGCGCTGCTGGCGTTGCTGGTCGGGGTGTCGGTGGTGGTGCCGTACGTCGGCGCGGTGGTGGTGACTGTGCCGGTGTTGCTGATTGCGTTGTTCCAGTGGGGCTGGAGCGATCAGTTCATCTATCTGATGGCGGTCTACGGAATCATTCAGACCCTGGATGGCAACGTGCTGGTGCCGTTGCTGTTTTCCGAGGCGGTCAATCTGCACCCGGTGGCGATCATCTGCGCGGTGCTGCTGTTTGGCGGGCTTTGGGGATTTTGGGGTGTGTTCTTTGCGATTCCGCTGGCGACGTTGTTCAAGGCCGTGCTGGATGCCTGGCCGCGCAAGGAGCCTGTGGTGGCTCCATTGCTATAAAAGCAAAAAGATCGTCCGATCGCGGCCCGAGCCTGCGGCAGCTCCTACAATTGGAATGCGTTTCCCTGTAGGAGCTGCCGCAGACTGCGATCTTTTGATCTTTTGATCTTCAGGCTTTATTCAGCGCCTGAGCCGCAGCCAGCACCGCATCCACATGTCCCGGCACTTTCACGCCGCGCCATTCCTGGCGCAGCACGCCATTCTTGTCGATCAGGAATGTGCTGCGATCAACGCCCAGGTATTCCTTGCCATACAGTTTCTTCAACTTGATCACGTCGAACAGCTGGCAGACGGCTTCGTCCTTGTCGCTGATCAGCTCGAAAGGGAATTCCTGCTTGCACTTGAAGTTCTCGTGGGACTTCAGGCTGTCGCGGGAAATGCCGAAGATTTCCGTGTTGGCATCCTGAAACGCCGCGTACTGGTCACGAAAACCCTGGCCTTCGGTGGTGCAGCCCGGAGTGCTGTCCTTCGGATAGAAGTAGATCACCACTTGCTTGCCCTTCATAGCGGACAGGCTGACGGTCTGCCCGCTGGTGGCAGGTGCTTCGAAATCCGCAACCGGTTGGTCGATGACAACGGCCATGAAAGCTTCCTTACATTGGGTTTTGTGGGCGCCAAGGTTCGATCAGCGCATCCAGGTTCATCGCGTCGGCGAAGTCCAGGAACTGGTCGCGCAGCCAACTGATCTGGGTGCCGGCGGGCAGGGTCACGGTGAACGTGGCGTTGAGCATGGTGCCGCCGGTCTGCGGGGCCTGATAGGTGTCGCAGGTCAGGTTTTCCAGCTCGACGTTGTGATCCATGAAGAACTGGCACAGTTCATTGATGATGTCCGGGCGATACGCCGAGCTGACATAAGCCACGTAGGGCAGGGCCTGCGGGCGGTTTTCCAGCGCCGCGCTGCGCACCACGTTGACGGTGAAGGCGTGGCGCTTGGCCAAGGTCGGCAGGCTGCCTTCGAGGCGGGCCAGGGCGTCCCAGCTGCCGGAGATTTCCAGCACCAGGGCGCTGCACTCGCCGTGACGAGTCAGGCGGGAGGTGACGACGGCGCAGCGATTTTCATGGCTGGCGCGGCACAGGACGTTAGTCAGCTCCATGGGGTTGGCGCCAAGGGCACTGATGACAAGGAATTGTTCGCGAACTGTGGGGGTGGACATGCAGCATTCCTAAAGCGATGAGCGGTCGGTAGGTCGATGGGCGTTGGCCGTCGGGAGTTTCTGCGCGTGCCGATTCAGAAAGCCCCGGGCCACGGCTCGCAATTCGCTCCAATAATGGTGGAGCGTGCAGCAGCGACGCTGGAACGGGACCTGGGAGGCCGAAAAGGGAGGCTGGAACCCGGCGTACAAGCTGATCTGTACCGATCAAAGTCTGAAGGGTAGCGAAAACCGACGCCAAGGGGAATGGCGGCGCAGTACTTCGCTTGTGCAAGCATCTTGGCGCCAGTACCATTACCGCTCTCTTTTTCCGGCAGGAGCGTTTTCATGATTCGGGGCAGTATGGTGGCACTGGTCACACCCATGGATGCACAAGGGCGTCTTGACTGGGACAGCCTCCGAAAACTCGTGGACTTCCACCTTGAAAACGGTACCCACGCCATTGTCGCGGTCGGTACTACCGGCGAATCGGCGACCCTTGATGTAGAAGAGCACATCGCCGTCATCAAAGCCGTGGTCAAGCAGGTCGCAGGCCGCATCCCGGTGATCGCCGGTACCGGCGCCAACTCGACCCGCGAAGCCGTCGAGCTGACCCGCAACGCCAAAGAAGCCGGCGCCGACGCCTGCCTGCTGGTGGTGCCGTACTACAACAAGCCGACTCAGGAAGGCCTGTACCAGCACTTCAAGCACATTGCCGAAGCCGTCGACATTCCACAGATTCTGTACAACGTTCCCGGCCGCACCTCCTGCGACATGCAGGCCGAGACCGTGATTCGCCTGTCCAGCGTGCCGAACATCATCGGCATCAAGGAAGCCACTGGCGACCTGAAACGCGCCAAAGCCATCATCGACGGCGTGAGCAAGGACTTCATCGTGCTGTCCGGCGATGATCCGACTGCGGTCGAGCTGATCCTGCTGGGTGGCAAAGGCAACATCTCCGTAACGGCCAACGTCGCCCCGCGCGAAATGGCTGACCTGTGCGAGGCTGCGCTGAACGGCGACGCCGAGACCGCACGGGCGATCAACGAAAAACTGATGCCGCTGCACAAGGACCTGTTCATCGAAGCCAACCCGATTCCGGTGAAGTGGGCTTTGGTTGAAATGGGCCTGATGCACGAAGGCATCCGCCTGCCGTTGACCTGGCTGAGCGCTCCTTGTCATGAAACGCTTCGCACGGCCCTGCGCCAGTGCAGCGTCCTGGTTTAATTGAGGAAGTACAACGCATGAAGCGAATGGCCGGACTTTCCGCACTTGCCTTGATTATCTCCAGCACCAGTGGCTGCGGATGGGTCTGGGGCCCGGAAGGTTATTTCCGTGACCGTGGTAGCGATTACCTGGAAGCGCAACAGACTGCACCGATGCAACTGCCACCGAATGTCAGCACCTCCAAGCGTCTGGATCCGCTGTTGCCGATCCCGCGCAACGTGGCTGATGACACGGCGAAGGGCGAATACGTGGTACCGCGCCCGCAACCGCTGACGGCGGTTGCCGAGGCGACCGACTACTCGCTGCAGAAGAGCGGTGACTCGCGTTGGGTCGTGGCCCAGCACCCACCGGCTGAAGTGTGGCCAGTGGCGGTGCAGTTCTTCCAGGACAACGGTTTCCGTCTGGATGAGCAGCGCCCGCAAACCGGTGAATTCACTACCACCTGGCAGCATTCCGACGAACTGTCCGCCGCTGTGGCCAAGCGCCTGAGCGCCGCCGGTGTCGGTTCCGACAGCGAAACCCGCGTGCGGGTGCGTATCGAGCCGGGCGTGCAGCGCAACACCAGTGAGATCTACGTGGTCAGCGCTGAGCGTCCTGCGGGCAGCACCGCCGACGTCGATTTCACCAACCGTTCGGTCAACACTGGCCTGGACGCCGCGCTGGTCGACGACATGCTCGCGAGCATGAGCCGGATCTCCGAGAAGGGTGGTTCGGTGTCGATGCTGGCTTCGCGTGACTTCGATACCCCGAGCCGTGTCAGCCTCAGCGAAGACGGCAGCGGCAACCCGGTACTGAACGTCGGTCCGGATCTGGATCGTGCCTGGTCGAGCGTCGGTCGTGCGCTGGAGCAAGGTCAGTGGCGCGTTGAAGACATCAACCGCAGCCTGGGCCTGTACTACATCAACCTGGCCGAAAAAGCCGAGAAGAAAGACGACAAGCCTGGTTTCTTCAGCAGCCTGTTCGGCAGTGCGCCGACCAAGGAAGAAGTTGAAGCCCGCGCCGAACGTTATCAGGTGCGCCTGAGCAAGGTCGGCGAGAACGTTCAGGTCACCGTCGAGAAGAATATCAACACCGTCGCGCCGGCCGATGTGGCGCGCAAAGTGTTGAGCGTGATTCAGGACAACCTGGGCTGATCACATGCGCTTTGCCGTTCTCGGCAGCGGTAGCCAAGGGAACGGCACGCTGATCGCCAGCGCTGATACGTATGTGCTGGTGGATTGTGGTTTTTCCCTGCGGGAAACCGAAAAACGCCTGTTGCGCCTGGGTGTGAACCCGGCGCAACTGAGCGCGATACTCGTAACCCACGAACATGCCGACCACGTGCATGGCGTGGGTTTGCTGTCTCGGCGCTACAATCTACCGGTCTACCTCAGTCGCGGCACACTGCGCGGGATGCGCAAACCGATCGAACCCGCAGGCTTTCTGGCCGGCGGCGATCAGCTGCAGATCGGCGCACTGAACATCGGGGTCATTGCCGTGGCCCATGATGCGCAGGAGCCGACCCAGTACGTATTCAGTGATAACGAGCAGCGGCGCTTCGGCCTGCTGACCGACCTGGGTTCCTACTGCGAGCGGGTGCTGGACGGCTATCGGGATCTCGATGCGTTGATGATCGAATCCAACCACTGCCGCGACATGCTGGCCCGTGGTCATTACCCGTACTTTCTCAAGCAACGGGTGGGCGGCGAGCTGGGACATTTGAACAACCATCAGGCGGCATTCCTGGTGGCCGAGTTGGGGTGGCAGGGCTTGCAGCATCTGGTTCTCGCCCACCTGAGCAGCAAGAACAACCTGCCGCAGCTGGCCCGGCAATGTTTCGTCGACACCCTCGGGTGCGACCCGGACTGGCTGCAACTGGCCGATCAAGATTCAGGGCTCGACTGGCGCCATATCGCCTAGCCCATCTACTTAGCAAGCGGAGCCCATCATGGAAAAACGTGAAGAACTCTACCGCGGCAAAGCCAAATCGGTTTACAAGACCGACGACGCTGACCGCTTGATCCTGCTGTTTCGCAACGACACCTCGGCGTTCGACGGCAAGCGCATCGAGCAGCTCGACCGCAAAGGCATGGTGAACAACAAGTTCAACGCCTTCATCATGCAGAAACTCGAAGCGGCCGGCATTCCGACCCAATTCGACAAACTGCTGGGCGACAACGAGTGCCTGGTGAAGAAGCTGGACATGATCCCGGTCGAGTGCGTCGTGCGTAACTACGCCGCCGGCAGCCTGGTAAAACGTCTGGGCATCGAAGAGGGCATGAAGCTCAACCCGTACACCTTCGAACTGTTCCTCAAGGACGACGCCAAGGGCGACCCGTTCATCAACGAATCCCACGTCGTGGCCTTCGGCTGGGGCACCGCCGAGCAACTGGCGCGCATGAAAGAACTGTCGCTCAAGGTCAATGAAGTCCTGAGCAAGCTGTTCGACGACGCAGGCCTGCTGCTGGTGGACTTCAAGCTTGAATTCGGCGTGTTCAGCGACGGCTCGATCGTCCTCGGCGACGAGTTCAGCCCGGACGGCTGCCGTCTGTGGGACAAGGACACCAAGAAGAAGATGGACAAGGACCGCTTCCGTCAGGGCCTCGGTGACGTCATCGAAGCCTACGAAGAAGTCGCCAATCGTCTGGGTGTACCGCTTTAATCGACGCAAGCATCTGATAGCACGAAGAAATTTTCGAAAGAGGGTTTGCTTTCGGCAGAAGTGTTGTTATGATGCGCGCCGTTGGAGAGATGCCAGAGTGGCCGAATGGGACGGATTCGAAATCCGTTGTACCTTCACCGGTACCTAGGGTTCGAATCCCTATCTCTCCGCCATACATAGAAAAGCCCCGTAGATTAAAGTCTCGGGGCTTTTTGCATTCTGGGATTCTACGTAACGGTTCTACGTAAAATACTTTCGTTACAGGCCCTCGCTCTATGGCTATAGCGTCTTATCTATCCCGCGCTCATCTAGCCCACGCTGAACTCGTTCGGCGTCTGTGTGAGGCTGTGAAGCATCAAGCGGAGGTAAGCTCTTGGTGAGCGAAAGGTAGTCTGGCGGATTTGCCTAGAAAGCCTCAATTCTCTGAGGCTTTCTTGTTGCGGCGCTCTTTATGCGTAGGAGATCAGCTTCCACGTAACAGCTTTGCCGTTATGCGGTGGGAATACATTTCCTTTGGCGATTGGTGCGGTAGTAGAGGGTGTGTCTTGCGATTTCCAAACACCACTCTCTGGTGATTTTTCGCCGGTTTTCCCCGTAGTTCCTATTGGTGACTTGCTCATTTCACATCCCCATGGCAGTTGTTGCCCAAGCCGCAATAGGCAGCCTGAAAGCAATATGAGCCTAGTCTGGATCCAAGCAATATCAAGGTGATGGCAAATCTTGAAACATTTCAGGCTTTGGCTGTATTGGCTTGGGCCGTGGCAAATACGACATTATGTACAGCATAGGCGACATTGGCACGTGTTTTGCTTATTGTATGGTTGTAATCCCTAGAATTCGTGGTATAATAAGTACACAGAGACAGAAGATTTATTCGCTCTCTGTTCTACTCCAAATTCAGAACACTTAAACCGAACCGGGGTTGCAACCGAGTTCGGTTTTTCTGTAGGCCAAGGATCCTTTAGTCCTGTCACGTTCTAGATAAGTGGGCGGGCCAATACTTGTCACAACTAGCTGGACTGCTCCTAAGGGAGTTCGGCTGAGGGGAAGTTGTTAGATCCTTCCTCGGCCCGTCAATCCTACGGGTAGCCTTCATAGCCGGCATGGATAACTAATTTCATAACGCTGTAACCATTCTGGCCAGAGCCTAAAAATTCTGGCCATTTTTTCGTGCCCGGTAATCCGCGTAACAGCGCATACCCTACAACAACATTCAAGGATTCAATATGGCGAAAGTAACCTATCAGCCCTGTGCTGTATGCAATACCAAGTTCCCCGTTAGGCCGCAAGCCCCGCACGCTAAGTTCTGCTCTACGAAGTGCAGAATGCAGCATCACCGCCAAGAAAAGCAAAACGCTACACCAACCACAATAACCAAAGAGGTAACACCGTTAATGAAAGAATCACAACTGTTCCAACCAGATGCAGCGTATCTAAAGCGTCTACAAGACATCGAAGTGGATTTTTACAAGGATCGCACTCAGTGCAATATCCAAGGGCGTGAGCAACTTGGAATCATGGAAGAGTTCGAGGTGCAAGGATTGCAACAAGCTCTCGACCGCTATGCCGAATTGACTACCGTGCAAGGCTACCGAGCGACCGGAGAAATCGCTCATCTGCCCAAGCTGATTGCAGGGCCAACAGTAGACTGGGTAGTTCTCTCGCTTCGCAAGCCAGAATCACAAGTCGAAAAAGAGATTGCTCAAATCAAGGCTCAAGTTGAGTCTGACTATCTTGCCCAGCTAGCCGAGGCTAAAGCTGCTTGTGTGGCGAAGGAAGTAGAGTCGCTGATTGCCAACGAACGCCGTAAGAAACGACAAGCTGAGTTGGATGTTAAGGCAACACAAGAAGCAGAAGAATACGCCCGTGTAGAAGCTGAAGTGCTGGCAGCTCTTGGAGGCAAACAATGACCGATAAAATCGATCCAAGCACTCTATCAGGTACAGAGCTGTTGCTTAGACTTAAGTACGCTAAAGATACACTCTCTACAAGCCCTGTAGAGACTCCTGTAGAGGTCGTTACAAAACAAGCGTTACCAGTAGATGAAGAAGCCTCGGAAGAGGCTGTAATCGCGTTTAAAGCTGCTCTGGAGTTGCTTGCAGCTAAAGAGCGTGCCGCTAAGTTGCTTGAGGCTGCTAAAAAAGCACACGAGGATAAGAATAACCAATGACAAACCGCGTCACCGAACAAACTGGGTTGAAAAAGTCCCAACCGCAATACCACAGCATCACCCGCATGACAGGCCACCCAAAAATCAGAATGTTCACCTGTGCTATGGGGCAATGGCTTCGCAAGTATCATGGCTTCGATATCGATTTTAGTTACCAATGGGTGAGACACGAAGACGGCAGTTTGTACTTCGCACTTACCGGCTCGCGCTCTGTGCAAGATGTATTCGCCGCCTACGTAGATAACAACCAAGGCGATTACTACGACACCGCTAACGTTGTTCAATACGGACGCAACACTCCGGCATTCCATCGTGCTTTTAATAAGCTGCTGGAATCGAGACAGCTCCGCCACGGTTACGGGGAGTCTAAACGATGAATTCTGAAGTCATCGCCAAGCTCATTGGTGTTCTCCAGTTCCAAGTGGATATCTCCGGCCTTCAACGCTTTGAGCGTGGCTTGGCTCAAGCACGCCAGAAGATGATGGCTCTGTCTCGTGAGGCAGATGTTCTAGGTAAGAAACTGGGTGCCAAGATGGGCATCAAGCTTGATAGCGCTGGACAAGAGAAGCTAGCCAAGACGGTAAGAGCCAACCTCGACCGAGAGCTAAAGCTTGAGCAGGCTGTGCAACGCACCAGACGTGCAACGTTCACCGCTGAACTACAGGGGCAGAAGCTCATCAACCTTCGCCAGAAAGAAGGGGCAGCAATCCAGTCCCAGGCCCTGCGCGATAAGATCGCTCAGGCCGTTCTAGATGCCAAGTCAGCCAAGGCCGAAGGCGAGCGTTTGAAGGTGTCGGGCGCGGCACTCAAACAGGCTCAATCCATTGAGCAGCACAAGGCTCGTCAAGCTCGCTGGGAAGCACTCCTAGGCCAGCAGCAACAGAAGACCGCCATCCTGCAACAGAAGCAATTCCAAGCAATGACGGCAACTCAGAAAGCCGAGTTTGCTCTACAACAATCAAGGCTGAGTGCACACCGTGCAGCAGTGAAGTTTGCTGCACAGCAAGAGGCTGCAAAGCTTCGTGCTCAACGTCTCGAAGTAAGCCACGCTCAGAAGGGTGAGCGCTTCCAATGGGCTCAAACCCGGCAAGCTCATTGGGAGGCTAAGCGTAACGAACCTAGCCCCTCTACAGGCTTTATGGGTCTTGGAACCGGGGCTCTCGCCCTAGGCGGTGTCACCGCTGGTCTAGCTGCAATTGTGGGAGCTGTAAGCGCCCTTGGAGACCGTCTCTCCGCTACACAGGCCCGAGTGTCTGAGAGTCAGCAACTTGAAAACGTCCTGTCTCAGGCGGGGGGCAAGAATCCTGCTAACGCGGAATTCGCCAAATCGGAATGGCTACGGATCAATGCGAAATATGGCACTGAGGCTAGTCTTGAATCCGCTAAGGCGTACCGAACATTCCTGATGGCGGAAATGGCTCGTGGTCGTAGCATCAGCCAAGCCACTGGCACATATGAAACACGCCAAGCAGCCTTTCGCGGTGCTGGGATGACTTCCGAGGAACAGCGCCGTGCAAACCTGCAACTCCAGCAGATTGCGAGCAAATCACAGGGCGATAGGGAAGACCTGAACACCTTCTCCGAAGCAGCGCCATTGCTGGTGGAGCCAATCCGCCGTGCATGGGCTGAACGTAACAAGCATGCCCTTGACGCCAATCTAGAGAAGGATTTCAGAGCCAGCACCAAGACAGGCAACCTCAAGGCAATTGACTTCACTAAGGGTATTGAGTTGTTCGTGAAGGAAAACGCCGCTGCAATTGAACGTCAGAGTGGCAGCATCGATGCCAACGCGACTCGCCTTTCCAATCAGAAATTCTTGCAGCAGCAAGGGTTGGATCAGAGTCCGGAATTGATCAACTCGATCAATGAAAGGATCAAGAGTGAAATGGAGCTGACAGAGGCATTGAAGCCTTTGAAAGAGGCTGCGGTACAGGCTGACATTGCTCTCAACAAAATGGCTGCGTCTTTTGCTCGGTTTATCTTCGGGAAAGATGATACTCCGGAGCAGGCAGCTAAAAAGATCGACGGCCTATCACCTGATCAGCCTGCGATTGATGTAAGTGCGCTCAGTACGCCTAAGCCATCTACCGGTGAGAAACCTCAAGATCCAATTAACCGCTTGTTCCGCTGGTTTACGAACTCTCCTGATTACGATGAAGGCCCTGCGAACAAAGTTAGAGCGCCGCAAATGAACACGCTAGGAATGCAGTTTCCGAAGCTTGATCTATCTAAGCTAAGGCTTGACATGGATATGGGTGAATTGGCTGAGCGAATTGGTGAGTATCAGCGCTTCCGCCCTGACACATTTGAGCCAATCACCTCAAGAGACATGATGCGGACGTCTGGCTCATCTGTTGAGTACCCAGTGCAGCAAATCACCACTACAAATGAGCATGTCACTAACAATAACAACACAATTTCACCGTCCATCACTGTGAATGTAAACACAGTCGGGGGTGATGAAGTGCTAGGTAAAGTTATCGGTGACGAAGTTGATGCACGGATGCAAAGGATGCTGAGAGAAACACAAGCCAATCAGAAAGAGCTTTACTGATGGTTTCCGTTATTCGGGCGATTGTGCTGGCTGCAATCGCGCAGGTAATGATACTGGCGCTGCTCATTGGCTATCTGTTTGTGCACACCGACAACATGGCGAAAACCTACGCTCTCTTAGCAGAGCGTAACGCCAACTCATATACAACTGAGCTAGTGCACGATCAATACAACCAGTTGCAGGTCGAGCAGTCCCGAGAGAGAGCGCAGCTCCATAATTGGGTTGATAAGCGAATTGACTTGAAGCTATCCGAGGCTTTGAGTCGAGGTCAGAACAGGTAGTCATTCTGCTTCAAGTCTACAGGGGGGAAATTCCCCTATGTACACAGGGGAAAATCCACTACGTCACAGGGGGGAAAATCCCCTACTAATAAGACTGATAATAACAAGAAAGAAATAGTAAGACTGAATGCGGTGTGTGAATTCGCTCACTGCGTTCGCTGCATCGTGTGCACCCTCTGGGTTTCTTGCACCTACAAAGCAGAAGAGCTTTTTTGTTCTGTGTAGGGAATTGTGATTGATCGTGCAAGGATCATCAATTAGCGGTGCACACACCCTATGGAAATAACATTGAGTCCATACAGGTCATTCTGACCGCTGTGAGATTTTACCGTGCAAGGAGAAATGAAATGAATATTCAATTTCGTCAACACAGCCGTGAATGGTTAAAGGCCAGTAACGGTAATGGTGGCCCTAGTGCAGCAGCTCGTGTTGCACAGATGATTGAAATGATTGCCCTCTACCGAACTGGGGCAATGGAAGAAACCAAGTTCTTGGAACAAATGAAAAGCCTATAATCAAATATACGAGGAATACGATGACCGAAGCATTTTGCCAGATCCCTAAGGAAATGATGCGTGCTACACACTGGATTAGTAAAACCACTGGCCAGCAATTCAAACTCACAGGTACACAGAAAATCATCTGGGTGCACATGGTTGACCGTTACAAGTTTTTCCAATCGCTGGGCAATGATTGGTTTGATGATCAAGAGGACATTGCTAAGGATACTGGGTGCGACGTTAGCACTGTGAAGGGGTTCATTAAGCTGTTGGTGGAACATGGGTATATGGTTGTGGAGCGTAAGAAACTTCGTGGTTTCGTATACTCCAATAGCTACAAGATTGTAGCTCCACTGCATTTATACGATAGAGGCGCCTCTGGATCCCTGTGTGAGCAATCTTTCAATGCTGTTGCGACATCGGCAGCCTCAATTGTTAGTGCCCGTGTGATCGCACCACAGGCGGCTGTAGAGCCACTAGCTTTTCCACTAGATGCGTATATCGACAACCCTGTGAGGACTCCTGTAATCGTACATGAAACAGTGCGAGGTTTCGCCGATACACTGGATGAGGAGATTGATTACGATGTTCCTGTACTTCCCAAGGGGCTTGCTAATAACTCAAGCGAACCAGACCTTTGGGGGTGATCCAGATCAGTCAATTCCTGGCCTTACGATGCAAGGCCAGAACTCCGTGCTCAGTCTTCTACACTGTCGATTGCGAAGTTGATAAAGGCTGAACAGCAGATGAGCATGAATCTAGCATCTGCTTTGGTTGGTGCGGCAGCATTGTCTAGTAACGCATGTCTGATGCCACTGGCGTCACTGGTGTAGCCATAGAGGGTGAGGAAAGCTGATTTCAAGCTCCCGTGCAGATTATGCTTGGTCTCAAGAATCTTCAGTGCCTGTCCTAGCGTAGCCTTATCATCGCCCACGAGCTTCTTTGCAAGAGACTCAACAGCGCTTATGCTTTCTTTAATTGAATTTCGGTAGTCCGGGTTTTCCCTGTCAGTTAGTAGGCCGAGCGCTGTTTGAAGATGGGTTCTAGCGCCAGTATATTTGTCAGATCCCGAGATTGCCTTTTCAACCTCCTCAATCTCATCACTAGACGTGATAGGTGTGACCTTTCCAGAAACGAAACGGTAGGCTGAGTTTTCGCGCTCGAGAACCCTATTAAACTCTTCCACGAGAATTTGCTCAGAGCCGTTATAATTTAGACCTACTATGAATTCCAAAAAACTATATACGCGATGCCACTTCATTTTGAAGAAGTTTTCACGTATTGCTTTTTTGAATTCCGGCCATTTATAAGGAATTGTATCTACAGGCACCTTGTGGAACTCAGAGAATACCAGTTCCGCGAACTTTTGAAAGTTTGACCCGGCTAGCATATCTGGGAAGTATTCTTTCGACTGGTAGAAGCTTGAAAAAAGCTTGAGTGTTAATACATTCCAGAGAGCATTCTGCAATGCAATATCAATACTTTCGACTTGAGCCACCTTCACATCAGGAGCTAGACCCATTCGCTGTGAGAAATCCATTGTCACCATGGCACCTCATCTTCTGATATCAGTCATCGCCTTCTAGGGCTAGCGCCTGATTGCTGATGAGTAGTGTACTACGCTGGCAGGTGGCCATTGAGGTTTTGTCTAACAAGATGAGAATCCTCTGAAAACCCACATGAAACCCTACTGAAACCTTGTCACTGAGGACAGCTCTTTGCATGCCTCTGGTTAGAGCTTCGCTCTGCAAGCCAGCATTTTCGGGGCTTGCCAGATTGCACGGATAAGCTGGATTCGGTGCGGACGCCTCAAGTTGAGGTTTCTACGCCAAAACGGTAGTTTTGAGCCGGAATCACCAATTTTTGCAAAACCACATCACCCAGCCCCAGCCTACCCAGAGCTGCGCTACGATTCCTGCACCACCCCTCAAGGATGATTGCCATGTCACACAATACAAGTGCCAACATCGCCACGGCTGATGCGCTCACGATCTTGCTGAGCAACCAGCACGGGATCGCAGCAGCGCTGGAGGAACTCGCTCAGTGGGTAGCTAGCCAAGGAGGCGATGACGCCGCCGACAATGCCCTAGCCGCACTAAATGGACTGGATACTCATGCCCGAGCGCTCACTGACGCGATTTATCAGCTTCGTCAGGTGTAGGTCTCAACAAACGACCGTTAAACGATACCATTCTGACAAGCGGTATCGAGTATCATCTAAATAGGCTTCTTGATTTGTTGATGCGCTGGTAAGCTGATACCACGTTAAACGATCCCAAGAGCTAACTGCTATGTCCCGCACATTCCTTTATGCACGCTGCTCAACAGCCTCACAGTTCACCGAGAACCAGACCTTAGAGGTCAAGGCTGCTGGTTTCGATGTGCAGGCTAGCCGGGTGGTCGAAGAAACTATCTCAGGCAGCATCGCTGCTAGTGAGCGTCCCGGCTTCAAGAGGCTCCTAGATCGCATGGAGAGCGGTGACGTGCTGATCGTTACCAAACTTGACCGTCTGGGGCGTAACGCCATGGATGTACGCCAGACCGTTGAACATCTGGCTACCAATGGTATCCGTGTTCACTGCCTCGCCCTTGGTGGGGTAGATCTAACATCGCCAGCAGGCAAGATGACCATGCAAGTGTTGGGAGCTGTTGCGGAGTTTGAACGTGACTTACTGATTGAGCGCACTCAACAAGGTTTGATCCGTGCCAAGGCAGAAGGCAAGAAGCTGGGTAGGCCCGAGGCCATCAGCACCACAGTAGCAGTGCAACGACTCAAGGCTAAGGACATGACACAGGCTCAGGCGGCTACTGAGCTAGGTGTGGGAATTGCCACCATCAAGAGACATTGGAACAAGGTTTGAGTAGACCTGTAGATCCACATCAGCCCCGCCTTGAGCGGGCTTTGTTGTCTTTGCAGCCCGTGCATCATCGCTGAGGTTGCACGCCTCTGACAGCGCCTGAGTGCGCTACAGACTGACTGTCATTATTTACGAATCAATCCGCTTTGGCTGCTGCCGGTGTCTGACCTGTTCAATACCTCCAGCAAAACCGAGCCAATCTTATTTTTCCACGCCTGCATACAGACGACCCCCCACCCCTTGCAAAGTCTAAAACGGCGGGGGCAAGTGTCTAGAAATATCGCTCTTATGGTGCTGCTACTCGTAGGCCGTCTTCACTCGTAGTAATTCGGCGATCTTTATCAGTGAATCGTGGTTTCTGCGAACCGATAAAGGTTTTGGTATCTGTGCCATATGAGTGAAAGGTGGATTTGAATCTCTTGTCTCGTGGCCGATCCCGTTTAGCTCGCGTGATGCCTCTACAATGTTCTTCCTTGAAGGTAACCGAAACAGGAACGCTGCCAATCGGTAGCAGACAATCACCTCGGCCTTCGATACCAGCTCAGCGGCGTGGTCAAAGACCTTCGCCGATAGCTCCGCATCTTCCAGCCCGTTAGTGAGTTTTCCTCGGTGCCGAAGCAGCGTGTTGGCTGTCAGGCCAATAGCGCCCTTGAACTGTTGCACCGGCTCGATCACGAGTTTCAGCACAGCCTGACTGACAATGAATATGAGTATCCCGCCGAAAATCGTGAGAAGGAACTGTAGCCATTGAAACGCAACGCTTGAGGGCATAACACTCGGCCATGTCTTGGATGAGCTAGAAGATTACCCGGTAGCTTGGCACCGTGCCACTACGTCACAGGTTGGGCCAGGTACGTGGGTAGTTAGTTTAATGCACCGATATCCACCCATGATTCTGGTACGTGTCCCACACTTTTGTAGCGAGATAACACGCTAGGCCAGCAGCCAACAGGAGATTCCGTGCCATGTACCACCAGTGCGACTCTCGTCTTTCATTGAGCCTCATGATGCAGTAGGCACGCACTTGTGGGTCAGGCTCTTCCAGTGCAACAGCATTCATTCGAATCGCTGCAATCGTTGATTCAATCCTTTTGAAACCACAGATCGCGCTGGTGGCGAAGACCAACAGGCTACCAAGCAGGAACGTTTCCTTGTTGATACCTAGCTGGGCGTAGGGGTTGGTTTGGGCGAGGTAGGCACAGATCGCCAACGTCACGCCGAGAATGAAGTAATCCAGTTTGCTGGCCGCTTCGTTGTGAGCGACTTTCAACTGTAGGACTGGGCTGGGCTGTCCTGACATTTTGATTTTCCTAGTTATGGGGAATCACCAACCTGAACAAAGTTGGTGATTCTTCTTCATCGATTACAGATCAAGGACATATTGGAAAGGAGGGCTACGGAAGTGCTGCCTCACGTGCTCCCAGCGCCCGAAGCGCCAGCGAGGGTAATCGTGGACGAAAACACTTTTGGTACGTTGAGACGACGAGCGGTGACGAGGACGTCTGGCCATGAGAAATGGAGCCTCTAGAGAAATTGCAGTGGTGCAATCCTCTGGGCGTGACAACGTACACACAAAGTGTTGTTGACGTGACGGTCACGCTGTTGGCTTAATAACCGCCTGCCCAGATTCATGCGTTTTTCGAAACGTGTGTATCGGGGGTGGTGCGGGTGGATCACGTTCTGTCGCCAAACTTCGCGTGACCACTCGCAAGCATTTCCCTTCTACCGACCTATACGGTCTTCCATATACGACAAAACCCTACATGTAGGGCCTTTTTCGTGCCGTGCTACAAGATAATGCGTTTCAGGGGCGGATTGCAATGTACTGCCTGTGGATAAACCTATGCGTAAATTGTGTAAGAAACGCGGAATTCCCGTGTAGGCCGCGAACCTGCTGCGCTAGACCGTCTGTCACTGTTTTTTCACCGGGAAAAACCCTTCAGCGGATTTTTAAGGGCGCAAACCCTAATACAAAAAAATGGAGTTGCGATAGGGCTATTTGCCCACTAGTTTCCTTCAATGGTGATGTGACAGATGGTGACGCTTATGCACAAACCGTCTTAGGATTACGGTTTTAATGCTATGATCGAATAGCGTTGTATAATGTATAGGAGTAGCCCCAACTCTTGATTCTGTTCCCTACGTTGTAAGCGAAGCTTACGTGTTGACGCCCTCGACCTACGGTCGTCAGTGATCCAGCGATGCCGATGGCATCCGTTTGCACCTAAGCAGAAGAGCAAGGCAAAAGCTGATTTGTGTAGAAGGTGTATGTGGTCGAGGTAGACCGTTAGGTCTGAGGTGTTCCCATTGGTGGGAGTTAGCTCCGACCTTCGGTCAAAGGCATAACCCCGTCAGCGTGCGCTGACATTTAAACAGTACGAATGGTGGGTAGCTTAGCAACGGCGTCGAACTTCTGTTTCGGTGATGATCCATTCGAGTACACGTCGAACGTCACCGTTCCAGTTTCGTGACCTACAAGCTCCTTGATCAGCCTGTCAGGTATGTCTGCCCTCACCAGTGATGTGATAACCGTCGCCCTGATTGAGTGGAATACGCGGGTACGATCAAAGCCCAAGGTGGTTTTCAGCCTACCAAAAGCCTTGCTCAGTGCATCCGACCGAATCCCATATTTGTTATTGCTGCCTGTAGGCACCAGATAGTCGTCCGTAGATGATTCGCTGAGTCGTTCTACTAGTGCCGTTAGGTTGGGATGCACCGGCACCTGTCGAATACCTGCAACGGTTTTCGAGTCCACGATATCGAACATCTTCACACCGTCCACGGTAATCAGATGTTCCTTGCGGAGCTGGCACAGTTCCTCAATGCGAGCGCCGGTGTACCCACCCAGCAAAATCAAGTCTGGTAGCGCGCCGAGATTCTGTTCCTTCGCTGCTTTGTACAGGGTGCCGACTTCCTCAACGGTGAACGCCTTCCGTTTCGCGTCAAGCTTGGCCTTGCCTTTGAGTGTAGGTAGCGTGTGTTTCTCGAACGGGTTCACATGCCCTTTGAAAGCCTGTCGCCACTGTGGCTCATGCGTCATTGCCCATTGCCAGAACTGACTACCAGCGAGTAGGTATTGCTGCTTGGTCTTGCTGCTGAGCTTCATGCCCTGTAGCCAAGAACTCACCGAATCAAAGTCGAGCTTGGTGCCAGTGGTTTGCAGGTGCTCCGACAGATTCAACAGCTTCGATTCCTGCTGATTCACCGTCTTGAGTGCGACGTGATGCTCAAGCCTGTAGTTGCGGAATGAGGCTAGCCGTGCCTTCGTAATCGGCGAACGAGTCTTGTAGCTGGCCGGATCTTTCACCAGCGTTTCCAGTTCTTGGCCCTGCTCAGCAGTGAGCTTGTAGTCAGTGCCAAGACGCTTTTGCAGCATGCCTTTGAGTCCGCGATTCAGTTCGTCCTGAATCTGTACTTTTCCGCCGATTCCATCCTTGAGATGGTCGCTCACAAGCAGCCGTACAGCTTGCATAAAACGGGGGCTGTTCATGAGCCTCGCTCTGAGGGCTGGATCAACATCAGGCAGTGGCGGGGCGGTCTCACCGACAAGTGCTCGCTTTTGCCCTTGGGTGATTGCATCCAAATCTTCGAGGGTCTGCACTACGTCTTCTTGCCAGCCATCTCCCAGCAACTTGCCTTCACGTAAGGCTTTTATCTGACTCTTCCAAGCATGGAGGATGGGCAGACGGCGGAACATGGCCTCTTCTCGCGACCCAGTTCTCAAAGACAGCGAAAGAATACGACGACCGCCGAAAGCCTCTCGCACGTCCTTGGGAATATCCATCCTGACGTGATAGGTGCCGCCTTGTAGTTGCAGATTATTGGCCTTCGGCATAGAAGCACTCTCTGTTTTTCTACGTAGATATTCTACGTAATAGTACCGAGAAAGCCAGTAAATACGGCGTTTATTGGGTCTCTTAGTTGCGAATGGTGAGTCCCTATCTCTCCGCCATTACATAGAAAAAGCCCCGTAGCTGAAGAGCTACGGGGCTTTTTTTTCTGCTCGCTTGAGTGATCAGCAAATCCTGTCGCCGGAACCCGAGGTTGAAAAGTCGATAATCGGATGTGATTCGATTGATGCCGGTTCGTACGTAACTCTCGGAGTCTACCTACAGCTCTATTTCAAATCACTCCTTATCCTGACCTGCGTGCCCAATATTGACCGGAATTCGGATAAAAACACGCCGCTTTTAAAGCCTGGAGGGTGGCGTTGTCCGCTTGTTCAAAGGGGGGCGCTTCATCGATCAGCGATATGAATCGCGATTGTCAATTTTTCCTGCGCGGTATCATGGTGTAATACTATGAACAACAAACAGCTCGGTACGCTCGCAGCTATATTTTCACGACCCACACCCGCCACGTTGGAATGGGCGCGCATCGAGTCTCTTTTCAATGCGGTCGGGGCCAGAACCGTCGAAGGCAATGGTTCGCGAGTTCGGTTTGAATTAAGAGGTGTGGTCGCTACGTTCCACCGACCTCACCCGGATAAAGAAGCAAAGCCCTATCAGGTTCGTGATGCTCGGGCTTTTCTTGAACAAGCAGGAGTCACTCCATGAACGTGATGAATTACAACGGGTATGCCGCCCGAATTGAATACAGTGATGAAGATGGTCTTTTTGTTGGTCATATCGCTGGGATCAAGGACGTTGTAGGTTTTCATGGCGAATCTGTAAAAGAGCTTCGGTCAGCGTTCGAAGAGGCTGTTACTGACTATCTGGAGACTTGCGCAAAACTGGGCCGTGCTCCTCAAAAGCCTTATTCGGGCAATCTCAGTCTGCGTTTGGCGCCAGCTCTTCATGCGACTGTTGCCGTAAAAGCGCAATTGGCTCAAAAAAGCATTAATCAGTGGGTTGCGGATGTTCTTGACCGAGAGGCCCATGCCTAGCTTGATTCGGGTCTGGAGCTTGTACGTCGTTCCCGAACAGAGCAAATAGCCCCGTAGCTGAGAAGCTACAGGGCTTTTTTGTATCTGCGGGCTTTACCAAACACCCGCATCAGCCACTCACGGCTGCGGATGCCCGAGCTTCTGCTTGATCAGGTCATACACTTCCTTGTGCGTCGAGTTGCGCAGGGTGTTGTCCTTGCAAGCCGAGGCCAGGAAGGTCTTAACCTCATCCTTGGCGTGCGGATAGAGGCTGGCGACGTAGTCGGCTTCATGCGTCTGGGTACAGTTGAAGTGCTTGTCGTCTTTCGCTTTGTCTCTAGCCATGATGCGGCTCCTTTTGGGTTTGAACGTCATTTGGCGAAACAGGGCTGGATGGCCCCGTACGCTGAAGAGCGTAGGGGCGCAAAAGTGCTTTGCCAGCGCTTCAGACGAAAAAGGAAGAGGCTGTAGGACGCGGCACCATGCCGGGTGGCCCGGTCAGATCTCCTTCACCGGCGTCTCCCCCTGCACACCCTTGATCAACTCGATCACATGTAAACAGTCGGCCTTGTTTACATAGGATTCGCCACTGGCAATTGTCTCGTGGTTCCCCGCCCGCAGTCTCCAGCGCCATTGGCCTTTGCCGGTGCTCGGGGTGCCTCGGGATTGCCTGTAGATCTCGAAATACATTCAGTTCGCTCCTTGCGATGGTGTTTGCGCCAACCCGTGTGGTGCATCGTCGCAAGCCTAGCGGAGCGAGGTTTTTTCGCTATCGGGCATTTGTTTCC
Source organism: Pseudomonas sp. HOU2 (assembly GCF_040729435.1). Lineage (NCBI taxonomy): Bacteria > Pseudomonadati > Pseudomonadota > Gammaproteobacteria > Pseudomonadales > Pseudomonadaceae > Pseudomonas > Pseudomonas sp. HOU2. The sequence goes on from NZ_CP160398.1 coordinate 4,878,801, forward strand.
AATCGTTGGCAGATGTTTCTGAAGAGCGCGGGCTAGAGCGCACGCATCGGCGTCTGGATTGGCCAAAATGGCGTCATTTGCACCTTGCAAGGCTATCGACGCTACTGCTTAATACGGGACGGCTCATGGCGTTGAAAATGTTTCGACGACCGACAAACATTATAAAAAGAGCATTCCCTTGACTGAGCATGGAACGGCACAGGCCACACGGGTCACGTTATCGCTGGTTGTCCCGGTTTTTAACGAGGAAGACAGTCTCGACGCGTTCATTCAGCGCATCGATGAAGTCTTTCAGCACCAGGCGTCGATTGTTCTGGAACTGGTGTTCATCAATGACGGCAGTACGGATGCCACACTTGAGCGGCTGCTGGATCGTCAGCGGCACGATTCGCGGCTGCGCATCGTCGATCTGAGCCGCAACTTCGGCAAAGAGGCGGCGTTATCCGCCGGCCTGCAGATCGCCACCGGGCAGATTGTGGTGCCTATCGATGCCGATCTGCAAGACCCGCCCGAAGTCATTCTGCAAATGATCGAGCGTTGGCGCGAAGGGTATGAAGTGGTGCTCGGTCACCGCATCAGCCGCCGCAGCGACACCTGGGCCAAGCAGACGTCGGCGCACTGGTTCTACCGCCTGCACAACAAGATCGCCGAGCAACCGCTGCCGGAAAACGTCGGTGACTTCCGCCTGATGGACCGGTGCGTGGTCGATGCCTTGCTGACCTTGCCCGAGTCCCGGCGCTTCATGAAGGGCCTGTTCGCCTGGGTCGGGTTTCGCACCACTCATGTTGATTACGAGCGGCCCGAGCGCGTGGCAGGGCAGAGCAAGTTCAACGGCTGGCGGCTGTGGAACTTTGCCCTGGAAGGCATCACCAGTTTCAGTACCGAACCGCTGCGGATATGGACTTACATCGGCGCGGTGGTCTCGCTGGTATCTTTTGCCTTTGCCATTTTTATTGTGCTGCGCACGCTGATCCACGGCGTCGACATGCCCGGTTATGCCTCGCTGATGGTGGCCGTGACGTTCCTCGGTGGCCTGCAATTGATTGGCATCGGCGTACTCGGCGAGTACCTCGGGCGCACTTATATCGAATCCAAACGCCGGCCGGTTTTTCTGGTGCGTCGCGTCTACGACCCCAAGGACTGAAACATGGATCTCAAGGAAACCGACATCCTCGGTGACAGCATCGGTGAGCATTGGTATTACTGCTCCAAAGCGGCGGCGACCCGTCGTCTGCTCGGTGATGCGCCAGTTACGCGGATTCTCGACGTGGGCGCCGGGTCGGGGTTTTTCTCGCATCATCTGCTGACGCAAACCTCGGCGCAGGAGGCGTGGTGCGTCGATATCAGCTACCCCGCCGATTCCGATGCGACCACTGCCGGCAAACCGGTGCACTACCGCCGCGATATCGGCGCCATCGACGCCGATCTGGTGCTGCTCATGGACGTACTGGAGCATGTCGACCATGACCTCGGTCTGCTCAAGGCTTACGTTGACAAAGTACCGTCCGGCAGCCGTTTCCTGATGACCGTGCCGGCCTTTCAGTTTCTCTGGAGTGGTCACGACGACTTCCTTGAACACAAGCGCCGCTACACGCTGCCGCAGTTTGAAACCCTGGCCCGTGACGCCGGTTTGACCGTGCAGCGCGGTGCCTACTATTTCGGTGCGGTGTTTCCGATCGCGGCAGCGTTGCGTTTGCTGCCCAAAGGACCGCAGGCCGCGGCACCGCAGTCGCAGCTCAAGCGCCATCATCCGCTGGTCAACGGCGTGCTCAAAACCCTGTGCAGCCTTGAACTGCCGCTGATGGGCAGCAATCGTCTGGCCGGTCTGAGCGTGTTTGTGCTGGCGCGTAAACCGTGACCTCAGCCGACAGATCGGCGTTGATTCAGCGCGGCTTGCGCTTTGCCGTGACCGGTCTGTTCGTCACCGCCCTGCATGCACTGGTGGCGGTGCTGTTCATCAATTTCGTTGCAGCGCAACCGCCACTCGCCAACGGCGTGGCATTTGCCGTGGCGACGGTGGTGTCCTATGTGATCAACACCACCTGGAGTTTTTCGGCCCGTTTGCATGGCAAAACCCTGCTGCGCTTCATGCTGGTTTCCTGTGGTGGATTCTGCCTTGCCATGTTCGTCGCGTGGGCGGCGCAGATCGCCGGGCTTCATTACTTGCTGGGTATCGGCGCCGTAGCGCTGATCATTCCGGCGTTCACCTTTGTGCTGCATAACTTCTGGACGTATCGATGAGGGATCTGAGTAAACATCCGGCCCTCGCGCTGTTGCCGCTGCTGTTGGGCGCGCTGGCGTTTTTTCTGGTGATCGGCCCGCGGGCTCTGGACCCGCAAAACATTGCCTGGCTCAAGGACGGTGATCCGGCGACGCATTACCTGGGTTGGGTATTCTTTCGCCATTCACCCTGGACCTTTCCCCTCGGGCTGAACCCGTCCTATGGGATGGAACTGGGCAGCGCGATCATTTTTTCCGACTCCAATCCGCTACTGGCGCTGCTGTTCAAACCGTTCAATGGCTGGTTGCCGGAGACGTTCCAGTATTTCGGTTTATGGCTGCTGGCGTGTTTCATTCTGCAAGCCTGGTTTGCCTGGAAGCTGCTCGGCTTGATCACCGACAACCCCCTATTGCGCTTGCTCGGCGCCGGGTTCCTGGTGTTTTCGCCGCCGATGTTTCTGCGTACCGGTGGGCATCTTTCGCTGGCCGGGCACTTCCTGATTCTCGCGGCGCTGTATCTGGCGCTCCGCCCGGCACTTGAGCGCCGACGTCTGGCGTGGGGGGCATTGCTCGCCGTGACGGCATTGGTTCACGCGTACCTGTTGGGCATGGTGGCGCTGATCTGGGTCGCGGATCTGGTTGGCAAGTTGTGGGTCGGCAAGCTGACGCGCCGTCAGGTCCTTATCGAGCTGGGCGGCTTGTTCGCGCTGGTGAGCGTGTGCTGCTGGCAGGCGGGTTATTTCAGTATTACCGATGGCGCGGCGGGCGGCGGTTTCGGCTTTTACCGAATGAACCTGCTGTCGCTGGTGGATGCCGACGGCTGGTCGTTTGTCTTGCCAAACATTCCCAACGGCGCAGGCGATTACGAAGGTTTCAACTACCTGGGGCTGGGCGTCCTGTTGCTGGTGCCAGTAGCGGCAATCGCCTGGTACAGAAGTGGTATCTCGTTGAAGGCTTTGCTGTGCAGTCGCCCGTTCCTGTTGTTGGCGTTCATCGGGTTGACGCTGTTCGCCCTGTCGAATCAGATCGGGATCGGCCTGCAGGCGTTCGGCTATCCGCTGCCGAAATTCGTGCTGCGTGCGGCGAGTATTTTTCGCGCTTCGGGCCGGATGTTCTGGCCGGTGTTCTACGCCATCGTGATATTGCTCACCTACCTGGTGGTGCGTGGTTATCGACCGCGTATCGCCATGGGGCTGCTGGCGCTGGGGTTAGTGGTGCAAGTCGCCGACACCCGGATTGCCTGGGCAGGTTTGCGAGCAGCGAAAATGCTGCCCGAAGCCTCAGCCTGGGCCAGCCCGATGCATGATCCGTTCTGGGCCAGTGCGGCGGCGCACTACAAGAATGTCCGTGCCGTGACACCGAAAAATCTGCCGGACCAGTGGCAGGCGATTGCCGATTTTGCCGGCACCCATGGGTTGAAAACCGACGCGGCTTACTTGGGGCGTACGAGCCCCAAGGCGCTGGACAAGCTGTTGCGCACGACGCAAAGCCATCTCGCCAGCGGCCAGTACGACAGCGATTCGCTGTACATCCTTGATGACGACGCGCTGGAGTTGGCGGTACAGAGCATTCACAGCGACACCGATCTGTTGACCCGCGTCGACGACTTTGTCGTGCTGGCCCCGGGCTGGAAACACTGTAATGACTGTCTGGCGATGGTCGATCAGGGGCGAGCGCTGTCGACGATACCCTTGAGCCAGCCGGGACTGGTGCAGACGTTCAACCGCAGCACCCGGCAACTGGTCAAAGGCTGGTCCACACCGGAAGCGTGGGGCACCTGGAGTGATGGACAGGAGGCGGAACTGCGACTGCGCGTCGCTCCCGGATCGCATGCGCTGGTGATTGATGCCCTGGCCTTTGCCATGCCGCCGAACCTCAGTCAGCGAGTGATCGTCAGCATCAATGGTGTGGAGGCGTTGTCGACGCGGCTGACTCAGGTGCAGGGCAATCGGCTGGAAATACCGCTCAGCGCAGCGCAGGCAGCCGAGGAATATCTGAATGTCCGATTGCATCTGCCCGATGCGGTCAGCCCGCAAAAACTCGGCTTCAATGACGATGCGCGAGTCATGGGGTTGGGCTTGAAAACCCTGACGGTTCAGTGAAATTGTCGAACAAACCGCCAATCGTCTGATAGACGCCGATCCCAAGGACTTCATACACTGCCGGCAGTCTGGGGAGCAGGGGCAATGGATGAATCGAAATGAATTACGCAAGGCCGACATCAACCTGATGGTGGTGTTCGAGACCTTGATGCTCGAACGCAACGTGACCCGGGCGGCGGAGAAGCTGTTTCTCGGCCAGCCGACCATCAGTTCGGCGCTCAATCGCTTGCGCGCGATGTTCAATGATCCGCTGTTCATTCGCGTCGGCCATCGCATGGAGCCGACGGCCCGGGCCGAGGAACTGTTCAAGTACCTGTCGCCAGCGCTCGATTCGCTGTCGGTGGCGCTGAGCCTGACCCACGATTTCGACCCGGCCGTGAGCAACATGACGTTCCGCATCGGCCTGTCCGATGACGTCGAGTTCGGCCTGCTGCCACCGTTGCTGCGGGCGCTGCGCCAAGAGGCACCGAGCGTGGTGTTCGTGGTGCAACACGTCGATTACTGGCGCATCCCCGATCTGCTGGCCGCCGGCGACATCACCGTCGGCATCAGCCAGACCCGAGGCCTGCCCGCGAATGCCAAGCGCAAATTGCTGCGGCATATCCAGCCGAGCATCCTGCGCGCCGATGCCTCGGATTCGCCGCTGACCCTCGACGAATACTGTTCGCGCCCGCACGTATTGGTGTCGCACACGGCCAACATCAGCGGCTATGCCGATGAGTGGCTGGCGGAAATCGGCCGCACCCGGCATGTGGTCTTGTCGGTGCCGCAATACAGTGCGCTGCCGGCGTTGCTGGCTGGCACTGACCTGATCGCCAGCCTGCCGGACTACACCGCTGAAGCCATGGCTGCTTCCGGGCTGCTGTTCAAGGAACCGTTCCCATTCAAGACGCCGATGCTGGATCTGTCGATGGTCTGGCTCAGCCACGTCGACAGCGATCCGGCCGAGCGCTGGCTGCGTTCGCGGCTTGAGGCGTTCATGAGTGAACGGCCACTGACCGCGCCCTGAATCCCACCACAAATCTCCCCTGTAGGAGTGAGCCTGCTCGCGATGAGGGTGTGTCAGTCACATCAATGTTGTCTGACACAGCGCTTTCGCGAGCAGGCTCACTCCTACAAGGGTTTGCGTTCGTCTGGTCTGCCTGCTTTGCTCAAAGGCAATAACCTTGGCGGAGGCCGGTCCCCATGAGCATTTCCCGTTCGTTGCTGCGTGGGCGTGGCAGTCTCGACAGCGGCAAGGTTGGCATGGTCGAGCTGTTTTTCGATCTGGTGTTCGTGTTTGCCGTGACTCAGCTCTCGCATTCGCTGCTTGCGCAGTTGTCGATTCTGGGCGCGGTGCAGGTGGCGCTGTTGATGGTCGCGGTGTGGTGGGTGTGGATTTTCACTTCGTGGATCACCAATTGGCTCGACCCGGAAAAACTGCCGATCCGCCTCGGGCTGTTCGGGCTGATGATCGCCGGTCTGTTGCTGTCGTCCTCGATCCCCAAGGCTTTCACCGAGCGTGGGCTGATGTTTGCCTCGGCGTTCGTGTTCATGCAGGTCGGGCGTACGCTGTTTGCGATCTGGGCGGTGCGTGGCGAGTCGCTGAGCATGACCCGCAATTTCCAGCGGATTCTGGCGTGGTTGATGTGCTCCGGCGTGTTCTGGATCGCCGGGGCCTTTCTTGACGGGCAGCAACGTTTGTTGTGTTGGGCGCTGGCGCTGGCGATCGAACTGATTTCACCTTCGTTGTATTTCTGGGTGCCGGGGCTGGGGCGTTCGTCGTTGAGTGACTGGAACGTCGAAGGCAATCACATGGCCGAGCGCTGTGCGCTGTTCGTGATTATCGCTCTTGGTGAATCGTTGCTGGTGACCGGCGCGACGTTCGCCGAGCTGACGCTGAGTACCACCGGGGTCATGGCGTTTCTGGTGGCGGTGCTCGGCAGCATCGGCATGTGGTGGGTGTACTTCGACAGCGGCGCCTAGCGCGCGCATCACCGCATCGCGCATTCGAGCGATCCCGGTCGTCAGGCGCGCATCGCCTACACCTACCTGCACGTGCTGATCGTTGCCGGAGTGATCGTCAGTGCGGTGGCCGACGAACTGGTGCTGGTGCATCCGGATCACGCCAGTGACGCCGGGATCCTGGTGATCGTGGGCGGGCCTTGGCTGTTTCTGTTGGGCAATGCACTGTTCAAGTGGGTCATGTCCGATCGGCCGCTGCCACCCTTGTCGCATGTGGCGGGGCTGGTGTTGCTCATGCTGGCGCTGCCACTGGCGTTGAATCACTGGTTTTCGGCGCTGATGCTCGGGGCGCTGACCACGGCGATCGTGGTGCTGGTAGCGCTGTGGGAAAGCCTGGCATTGCGTCAGGCGTCGGCCTCGATAACCTCGGAAAAAGCCGCAGGAGAGTAGGCCAGCGCTGTGGTATATGTACGACTTTTCTGCCGACCGACTGGAGCACCCCATGCCACACCTGCACATGGAATACACCGCCAACCTGCCGCAGTTGAACGCTGATGTGGCGTTGATCCGGCTCAACAACACGCTGGTGGGTTCCGGTCAGTTCGCTGCGGAGTTCGATATCAAAAGCCGGGCGGTGAAGGTCGAGACCTTCAAGGTCGGTACCGGCATCGGCGAGCGCGCTTTCGTCCATGTGAAACTGGCGCTGCTCAGTGGTCGCTCGCCGCAGATCAAGAAGCAGCTCTCGGATAGCCTGCTGGCGGTGTTGCAGGATTTGTGCGAATGGCCGGCCGGAGTCGAAGTGCAGTTGTGTGTGGAATTGCTCGATATCGACCGCGACTCCTACACCAAGACCGCCATCGGCGTGTAGGACTCAGGCCGCTTCCAGCTCACTGCAGACCTTGATCACCTGCTCCCGCAGCCAGACGTTGGCGCTGTCCTGATCGGCGCTCTGGCTCCACTGCATGTCGAGGGTGAATCCCGGCAGACCGTTCGGCGCCTCGCAGTGATTGAATACCGTCTCTTTGGTCAGCAGGCGCTGGATGCGTCGGGGCAAGGTGAGGATGAAGTCGGTGCCGGTGATCATTTTCAATGCCGCGCTGTAGCTGTTGGAGCGCGCGACGATCTGCCGTTTCTGCGCCTGACGCGCCAGCCAGCCATCGACCATGTTGGTGGTGGAAGTCCACGGCGTCGGGAACACATGGCGCCGCTCGGTGAAGGCCTGCAGGCTCAGGCGCGGCTCCAGCGGCGTGGCGCGTTTGTCGAAGACACAGACCAGATCGTCCTCCAGCAGCATCCGCGATTTAAGGTCGGTGTGGCTGCGGTGGAAGTTGGGGCCGAAACAGATCACCAGGTCGAGACTGCCGTCGCGCAGTTCGTCGGCGGGCACATCGGTCTCGAACTTGTGCATGTTGACCACTACCGGCAAATCGTCGAAGTCGAAACGCTTCAACAGGCGCGGCAACACCAGTTGCTCAAAGTATTCCGGGGCACAGATATTGAAGGTCACCGCTTGCCGGGTCGGATCGAAGGCCGGGGCGCCGGCGTGGCACAGGTTGATGCTTTCGAGGATCTTCTGCACATGACCGTACATGGTGCCGGCCTTGTAGGTGGGACGCATGCCCGTGCGGGTGTTGATGAACAACTCGTCTTCGAAACTGGTGCGCAATTTTTTCAGGCAGTAGCTGACAGTGGACTGGCTGACGCACAGCGTCTCCGAGACATCCGTGACGCTGCTTTGCTCATACACGGCGATAAACACCATGAGGTCCTGCATGTCGAGCTTTCGAAGCAAGTTACTGTTCAGCATCCGTTCCGTCCCGCTGTGCTCCTTGCGCTGAATCCGCGCAAACGTGTGCGCATGATCGTAGCGGAACGATGGTGCCAGGACAAAGCCCTGTAGGACGTTTCGATGTCGCCAGTGGGACAGAAAGTTTTAGTAACACGACGTCGGCAAATAAAGCGCAAAAAGATGGCAACAGGCCTCTAGCCCGGCGGCGGCATTCGGCTTCAACGGATGTATCGGGCGTACTGCCGAGGGTCAAAGCGCAGCACTATCAGCAGCATCACCACCATCACTGCGGTCAGCGACCACCAGGCCCATTCAAAGCTGCCGAGGCGGTCGCGGATGATTCCGGCGAGCAGCGGCGAAAGCCCGGCGATCAAGTAGCCGATGCCTTGCACGAACGCGGTCAGGCTGCCGGCGCGCTGCGGGTTGTCGAGGTGATCGAGCGAGACGATCAGGCTCATCGGAAACAAGCCGCCAATCCCCAGCCCTAACAGACAGGGCCACAGCAAGCTGAGGTGTTGCGGGCTGAGGATCAGTCCGCAGAAGCCGCCGATGATCATCAGCAGCAACGCTGCGAGGACGGCACGGCGATCACGGCTGCGGTTGGCGATGGCCGGCGTCAGCAGCCCGGAAATCACCTCCATGGCGGTCAGAAAACCCAGCAGCAGCCCGGCGTGCTGTTCGCTCCAGCCTTGTTCCACGTAGTACGGCGCCAGCCAGGCGAGTACGCAGGTGTAGGACGCCGTGCCGAGGCCGAAGAAGAGGGCCAGCAGCCAGGCACGGGAATTACGCATGAAGGACTCTTTTCCTACAGGCGTGTTCTGGATGGATGGCGGAATCGACTGTGTCCACCAGGCCAGCAACGCGAGCAAGGCCAATGCCGCCCAGATCGCCAGCCCGATGCGCCAGCTGCCGGTCTGCAGCAGCACCAGCGGCGAGAATGAGGCGGCCAGTGCGGCACCGCCCATGATCGACGTGACATACAGGCCCATGCACAGCGCCACGTTATCGGGGAAGCGTGACTTGATCAGCACCGGCATCAGCGCCTGAATCAAGGCGATACCCATCCCGGCCAGCACCGCGCTGCCAATCAATTGCGGCGCCGAATCGAGCATCAGCCGCGACAGCGTCGCCAGGCCGATGATCAGCAACGACAGGATCACCGTGCGCTGCTCGCCCAGGCGTCGGCTGATGCCTATGCCGAAAAACATCGCCAGCCCCATCGCCATCACCGGCAGCATGGTCAGCAGCGAGGCCGCGCTGAAACTCAGCGGGATATCGCCACGAATCGCCGACAACAATGGCCCGACGGCGGCCATGGACGGGCGCAGATTGAGCGCGACGAGAATGATCCCGAACATCAGCCAGACAGCGGGGCGGGAGGTGGCGCGGACGTTTTCCATCGGCAGACTCTGGATTGCGGAGGCTGTCGATTAGGCGGCGCGGCGCGCCTATCGGCAAATCAGATTTCCCGAGCATTATTTAAAAACTAAATATCACTCTCCCCACTGTAGGAGCTGCCGCAGGCTCCGATCTTTTGATCTTGTTTTTCAAGACCAAGATCAAGATCAAAAGATCGCAGCCTGCGGCAGCTCCTACACGGGACGGATTTATCTTGCCAATCACGCTGTAAGACTATTCTTTCTCTCTGGCAGGACATTTCGTTACAGCTCTGGCCCAGCGCAGGCGCGTAAAACGCCGGCGGCGATATATACTGCGCGCCATTCTTCAAGGGAGAGCCGTGTGGCCATCGATATTCACTGGATTCGCGACAACGAAAGCCTCGCGCAGTTTTGCGCCGAGTGGCAGCAACTGCCGTTCGTTGCCCTCGACACCGAATTCATGCGGGTCGACACCTTCTACCCGATTGCCGGTTTGCTGCAGGTCGGTGACGGCAAACGCGCCTACCTGATCGATCCGCTGACCATCGACGCCTGGCAACCGCTGGCGGCGTTGCTGGAAAACCCGGCGGTGCTCAAAGTCCTGCATGCCTGCAGCGAAGACCTCGAAGTGTTGCTGCGCCTGACCGGCAGCCTGCCGGCGCCACTGTTCGACACACAATTGGCAGCGGCCTACCTGAACCTCGGGTTCTCGATGGGCTATTCGCGACTGGTGCAGGAAGTACTCGGTATCGAGCTGCCGAAGGGCGAAACCCGTTCCGACTGGTTGCAGCGTCCACTTTCCGACACACAAATCAGCTACGCCGCCGAAGACGCGGTGCATCTGGCGGAAGTTTTCGTACAGCTGCGGCCGAAACTGTCTGACGACAAATTCGCCTGGGTGCTGGAGGACGGCGCCGAACTGGTGGCCAACCTGCGCCGCGAGACCGACCCGTACGAGGTCTATCGCGAAGCCAAACTGGCGTGGAAACTGTCCCGCGCCCAACTGGCGGTGCTGCGTGAGCTGTGCGCCTGGCGTGAAAAAGAAGCGCGTGCCCGTGATCTGCCGCGCAACCGCATCGTCCGTGAACACTCGCTGTGGCCGCTGGCCCGCACGCAACCGGACAACCTCGCCGCGCTGGGCAAGATCGAAGACATGCACCCGCGTACCGTGCGTCAGGACGGCCAATTTCTGCTTGATCTGATCAAGCGCTCTGGCAGTGTGGGGCCTGATCAATGGCCGCCGGCGGTGCCGGAACCATTGCCGGTCGAAGCGGCGGCGCTGATCAAGCAACTGCGCGCCCTCGGCCAGGTCGAAGCTGAGCGTTTGGGTATCGCACCGGAACTGATGCTGCGCAAGAAAACCCTCGAAGCGCTGGTCAAAAGCGGCTTCCCCGAGGGCCCATATCAATTGCCTGAGTCGCTGCGTGGCTGGCGCCGCGAACTCATGGGCCAGAAGCTGCTCGACAGCCTGGCCACCGCCGGAGAACAGCCTTGAAACGTATTTGCTCCATTTACCAAAGCTCCAAGCGAAGCGGAATGTACCTTTATGTGCTCAAGAGCGATGCGCTTGAGCGCGTACCCGAGGCACTGATGGCTGCTTTCGGCAAGCCGAAACATTCGTTCGATCTGGTGCTGTCGCCTGAGCGCAAGCTGGCCAGCGAGGACATCGTCGTGGTCCTGGAAAACCTCGACAAGCAGGGCTACCACCTGCAGATGCCACCGGCCGAGGACGAGTACATCGAACACCTGCCCGAAGAATTGCTGCGACGCAACGACCCGGTCTGATCTGCGAGGCCCTGTTCTGGGCCTCTTGCCACCCTGGAACTGATTTTACGGCGACGACCGCCACGAAGGAGTACGGCTCTTTCGGCGGTTGCCTGCACGGTTTGCGAAAGGTTTGAAGATGCGCGTTCTGATTGCTGAACACGACCACGCGGTGTACGCCCGGCTGCTGCGTCAGGCGGCCCCCGAACTTGAAGTACTGACCAGTGGCGACTCTGCCGAACTGGCCCGTCAGGCGGCCGATTGCCCGGTGTGGCTGGGGCAGCCGGATCTGCTGGCGACCCTGCTGCGTCAGGGCCATCAACCGCAATGGCTGCAATCGACCTGGGCCGGCATCACGCCGCTGCTCGCCGACGGTCTGCGCCGCGATTACCGTCTGACCCGCGCGGTGGGGATCTTCGGTCAGGTGATGGCCGAATACGTGCTGACCTACATGCTCGGTCACGAGCGTGAAGTGCTGGCGCGGCTGGTCAGCCAGGTCGAGCGCAAGTGGGACAACCGCACCGGCCAGAGTCTGGTCGGGCGCAAGGTGCTGATCGTCGGCACCGGCGATATCGGCCAGAGCGTGGCGCAGTTTCTGTTGCCGTTCGGCGTCGAGTTGTACGGCATCGCCAGCAGCGCGCGCGAGCAGGCGCCGTTCGTCGAAGTCGGCTCGATGGCCGATCTGCCGCGACTGGTGGGGGAGGTCGATTACGTGGTCAACCTGCTGCCGAATACCGAACACACCCACGACATTTACGACGCGGCGCTGTTCAAGCAATTCAAACCGACCGGTTTGTTCATCAACGTTGGGCGCGGCGTGGCGGTGGTTGATGCGGATCTGGTCGAAGCCCTGAAGGAAGGGCATCTGGCCGGTGCGGTGATCGACGTCTGCCGTCAGGAGCCGCTGCCGCAACGCCATCCGTTCTGGACCGCTTGGGGCCTGCTGCTGACCGGGCACAGCTCGGCACCGACGTCGCCGGCGTTAATGGTGCAGTTGTTTGTCGACAACCTGAAGGCGTATCAGGCGGGAGAGGCGTTGCGCGGGGAAGTGGATTTCAACCGCGGATATTGAATCCACCGCGATATCTGTAGGAGTGAGCCTGCTCGCGATGAGGGTGTGTCAGTCGACATTGATGCTGTCTGACACTCCGCCATCGCGAGCAGGCTCACTCCTACAGTGGTTTTTGCGTTGTGGCTTAAAGGGTGAAGCTGCCTTCCGCCGCCAGCTCACTCAGCGGACGACGCGGGCTCGGTTCTTCACGGGCCTGCAGGTACTCGGCCAGAGTTGCCTTGTCACCCAGCTTGCCGATAGCGACCGCCGCATGCAGCGCATAACCTTCTGGAATATTCAGCTCCTTGCGGGTCAGCTCCTGATCGAAACCGGCCATGCCGTGGGTGTGCCAGCCGCTGATGCTCGCTTGCAGCGCCAGGTGGCCCCAGGCCGAACCGGTGTCGAAGGTGTGCCACAACGCCGGGGACTCTTCACTGGCACCGGGTGCGGTGAACGTGGTTTTCGACATCACGATCACCAGCGCCGACGCGTGTTGCGCCCAGCTGCGGTTGAACTCGTTCAGTAGACCCAGGAAGCGCTGCCAGTTCGGCGTATCGCGACGCGCATACAGAAAACGCCACGGCTGCGAGTTGTACGCCGACGGCGCCCAGCGTGCGGCTTCGAAAAAGCTCAGCAGGGTTTCTTCCGGGATCGCTTCGCCAGTGAAGGCGCGGGGCGACCAGCGGTCGGTGAACTGCGGGTGAATGGCGTAATCGGCAACGCGAGGGTTGGCACTCATCGAAGATTCCTTGCTGTGTTTGCGTCATGAATTCGTGGCAAAACCCTACTGGGCGGCGATTCTGCTGACAAGCGCGATTTACCGACAGTCGCCAGCGCTTGGCCCGCAGGGCCTTGGGCACTAGACTGGCGGCCTTTTCACCACCTGATGTTGATGCTTGAGCCATGGCCGCCAAAGTCGAACCGTTCTGGAAACGCAAAACCCTCGAGCAACTGGATCACGAGGAATGGGAATCGCTGTGCGACGGCTGCGGTTTGTGCTGCCTGCAGAAACTCGAAGATGAAGAAGACAACAGCGTCTATTACACGCGCATCGCCTGCAAACTGCTGGACCTGAAGACCTGCCAGTGCAGCGACTACCCGAATCGCATCAAGTTTGTCCCGGACTGTATCCAGCTCACTCCGGGCCAGGCCGAAGAATTCAAATGGCTGCCGCCGACCTGCGGTTATCGGCTGGTCAGCGAGGGCAAGGATCTGCCGTTGTGGCACCACCTGGTGTGTGGCGACCGTGACGCCGTGCATCACGAACGGATTTCCCAGTCCGGGCGCATGCTCGCCGAAGGCAGCGTGCCGGAGGATGACTGGGAAGATCACCTGATTTTTCGCGCCGGTTAAACACCGAGGGTTTCCAGGATTCAACAAGGAGTGTGTATGGCTGGGGGATTGCTGCGGGCATCGCTGATCGGCCTGCTGGCGCTAAGCGCACCGGTGTGGGCGGCGAAGAAAGTCGATCTGGATTACCACGTGCGCCTGTTGCCGCAAAGTGATCAGGCCGAAGTGCGCCTGACCCTGGCCAAAGGCGAGGCGGTGCGAAGTCTCGATTTCGACCTCGGCGACGGCAGCCACTACAGCGACTTCAAGGCCGACGGCCAATGGCTGCTGACCCCGGGCAAGTTGGCCCGTGGCGTGTGGCGGCCCGCGAGCGAAAAGGCCAGCCTGACCTACCGCGTACGCATCAGCCACGGCCGCAAGAACGGCACGTTCGACACGCGCATGACGCCGAGTTGGGCGTTGATGCGTGGCGACGAATTGGTGCCCCCTGCAAAACTCGATCAACAGGATGGCACTGAACTGGTCGCGCGCCTGCAATTCGAATTGCCTGAAGGCTGGAACAGCGTCGAAACCGCCTGGCCGCGCATCGGCAAGAACAAATTCCGCATCGACAACCCGTCCCGCCTGTTCGATCGCCCGACCGGCTGGATGCTCGCCGGTCATCTCGGCAGCCGCCGCACGCGTCTGGGCGAAACCGAAGTCACCGTGGCTTCGCCGCAAGGGCAGGGCATGCGGCGCATGGATGTGCTGACGCTGCTGACGTTCGTCTGGCCGCAGGTGCAAGCGGTCTATCCCCGGCATCCGAAAAAACTGCTGATCGTCGGCGCCAACGACCCGATGTGGCGCGGCAGCCTCGGTGCGCATGAGTCCATTTACCTGAACACGCGGTTGCCGCTGGTCAGCGAGAGCGGCAGCAGTGCGCTGGTGCGTGAGCTGGCGCAGGTGTTCGGGCGGATCAATGACGAACAGCGCAGCGACTGGATCAGCGAAGGTCTTGCCGAGTATTACGCGATCGAACTGCTGCGGCGTGCCGGGGGCATGAGCGATGAACGCTATCAGGCGTTGCAGGTGAAATTGACCCGGGACAGTCAGAAAGTCACGACCCTGCGCGGCGAGCAGATCAGCGCGGCGCAGCTTGCAAAAGCGGTAATTATCTTGCAGGAACTGGATCGCGAGATTCGTCTGAAGACGCGGAACAAACGTTCGCTGGATGATGTGTTGCGCGGGGCGATGCATCTGGGGACGGTGAGTACCAAGGAATTTGTGCAACTGGCCGAGAGTGTTCTGGGCGAGTCTTCCAAAGTCCTCGATACCGCGTTGTTGCAGTAAAGATCAAAAGATCGCAGCCTGCGGCAGCTCCTGCACCAATCTCTGCAGGAGCTGCCGCAGGCTGCGATCTTTTGCTTTTAAACCCCGGCTTTCGGCGATTTCACCGAATCGTTGCCGGTCACCGTCGCGGTGCTGGTCGCCGCCTCGGCATTGGCCTTGAGCTGGCTCAGTTCTTCCCCCGCACGCTCGATCTTCGCCCGCACGTTGTTCATGTCCTGACGGCTTTTCTCCAGCAGGCTTTTCACTGAGCTGTGCCCGGTGATGCCACGGGCCATCGCCACGCCGCCAATCGCCACCTGAATCAGACCGAACACGCCGCCACGGCGCAGGCCCTTGCCGACCATGATCACGCCACCGGCCAGCGAGCCGATGCGCTCCCAGCCCTGGACGTTCTGCTCGGTCGGGCTCTGGAACGGGGTGGAATCGATACGTTGGACGCGTTTGAGTTCGGTCATGATCTGTCTCCCAGGCAATGTGCAATAGATAGATAAGCTGACTGCCGCAGCGGCCGGCTCGTTCCATCGGATGTGCGACGTTTCAGCGGAATTTCGGCCCGGAGCGGGTATTCAGGCCCTTGGCCATGCGGTCGTAGAGCACGACGTTGACCGTGGCGGCGAGGTTCATGCAGCCAGTGGTCGGGATGTACACCACGTCTTCGCACCAGTCGCGGATCTCTTTGTCCAGCGAGCCGTCTTCCGGGCCGAAGATGTATAGCGCACGGTCCGGGTGGGTGTATTCCGGCAGCGGGCGGGCGCCCTCGACCAGTTCCACGGCGACCGGGACGCAGTTGAGCGGGAGGATCTTTTTCAGGTCGTCGATGCCGATCAGCGGAATATCGTAGTGCACGCGTTTGGTGTCGGTGACGAAATCGGCGGCGCGTTCATAGCGCTTGCCGGTGTAGAACACCGACGCCACGCCGTAACAGCCTGCGGCGCGCATCACCGAACCGACGTTCTCCGGTGATTTGGGGTTGTACAAACCAATGCAGCTGTAACGTTTGTCTGCCACGAGCGGGGTGCCTTCGGGAAAAAGAGGGCGATTATACGGGGATTGGGGGAGGGCGGGCAGATTCGAGATCTGTGGTGTCTGGTCTGGCCTCATCGCTGGCAAGCCAGCTCCCACAGGTATCTCGGGTGTTCACAAAATTTGTGAGCGACCAAAATCATTGTGGGAGCTGGCTTGCCAGCGATGAAGCCAGTTCAGGCGCTGAAGATCTTCAGTCTTCTTTTTTCATCAACCCGGCGAGGGCGGCAAACGGGTTGTGCGTGGCCTTGGCGATTTTCGGCGTGCTCAGCGAGCCGTCGCCGAAGTATTGCTGGTCGGTGTAGCGCGAGTGTTCGTTGTCGTGGCAGTACAGGCACAACAGCTCCCAGTTCGAGCCGTCCTGTGGGTTGTTGTCGTGGTTGTGATCGCGGTGGTGCACGGTCAGTTCGCTCAGGCGCTTGCCGGAAAACTCACGGGCGCAGCGGCCACACACGTGCGGGTACATTTTCAGGGCCTTGTCGCGGTAGCCCATTTCCTTGTCGCGCTGGTTGTCGGCAAGGATGCGATCGAGCTTCGACGTGTTGGTCGGGGTGGACGAACTCATGGGTTCACCTTTGTAAAAAAGACTGATGACGGTTATGTGCAGAGTTTAGCTCAGCCCTTGAGCTTCTCGGCAATCCAGATCGTGTGGCGGGTGCCCTTGTTGCCGTGGGCGAAGACCTGGACTTCTTCGGCCTTGAAACCGGCCTTCTTCAATTTGTCGGAAAACTGCCGGTCGGCGCTGGCCGACCATACCGCCAGCACGCCCTTGGGTCGCAGGGCCTTGGCGCAGGCGTTGAGGCCAGCGGCGGAGTACAGCCAGCTGTTGGCCTTCTGGGTCAGGCCTTCGGGGCCGTTGTCGACGTCGAGCATGATCGCGTCGAAGCCGTTCGGCTCGCTTTGCAGCACCTTGGCCACGTCGTCCTGACGGATCACCGTGCGCGGATCGAGCAGCGGTCGCCCGGACTTTTCACCGAGCGGCCCACGGTTCCACTCGACCACGCCGGGCACCAGTTCGGCGACCACCACTTCGGCGCTCTTGCCCAGGTGCTTGAGCGCCGAGGCGAGGGTAAAGCCCATGCCCAGACCGCCGATCAATACTCGCGAATTCGGCCTGCCGGCGACCTTGCGGCAGGGAATCTCGGCCAGCGCATCTTCGGAACCGTGCATGCGCGTGTTCATCAATTGCCCGCCGTCGCCGCCCTGGATCTTGATGACGAAATCCTCGCCATACTCGAACAGGCACAGGGCGCCGCCGTTGTCAGGGATCGGCGTGGTGTCGAGCAGAACGAAACGTTTCATGGAAATCTCTACAAGGGGGAAGGCAAGCAGGCCCGTTGGGAGTAGCCTGAGCACAGACTAAAGGCCAAACGGAGCCCTTGATGAAGCGCACCATTCTAACGGTCATTGCCCTGGCCGCGCTCTCGATTACTGCAGTGCAGGCGCAGCAGACCATTCCGGTCAGCCCGACGCCGCAACCCGGCTCGCCGGGAACCGCCACGCCGACGCCGTATCCGCAAATCACTCCGATCAGCGCACCGAAGGCCGGTGCCGGCAGTGGCAGCCCACCGCTGGTGCCGATCGAAATGCCCAGCCCGCCGAGCAAGGATCAACCAGTGCCGGGCATCGAGCCGAGCGGCAGCAAGGCCAAATCCCCCGGCGGTTAAACCTGTTGCGCCGCCAGTTGGCCGTCGGCCATGCGCAGGCGTTTGGAAAGGGACACGGCGAGGGCACGGATGATCTTCGCGGCGATCTTCGGCGCGTCGTTGAGCATTTTTTCCAGCGAGTCCTTGCCCAGGTTCAGCAGTTGGCAGTTGCTCGCCGCGATACAGGTGGCCGAACGGCGTTCGCCGTCGAGCACGGCCATTTCGCCGAACGCCCGCCCGCTGCGCAGGGTGGCCATGGTGATGACCTGACCGTCGGGGCCAGTTTTTTGCACCGCGACCTGGCCGGTGTGGAGGATGCACATGAAACTGCCGGCATCACCCTCACGGAAAATCGCCTCGCCCTCAGCCACGGTGCTGATGCTGAAGTAGCCCGAGGCCGCGGCAAAGTCCGCCAGTTGCAATTGATCGAACAGGCCACAGTCCATCAGCCAGTCGCGAATTTCGTTGTTCAGCAGGGTGGGTTCTGACATGTCATTGCGGTCTTTATTGTTTTCACTGATTCCAGGCTTACACCGTCCCACTGTAGGAGCTGCCGCAGGCTGCGATCTTTTGATCTTTGATTTTTTGAAAGACAAGATCAAAAGATCGCAGCCTTCGGCAGCTCCTACAGGGATCTGTGGTGTATCGGCCTCTTGGGTCTGGAGTTAAGACCCAAGTGACCGACGGAGTTCCTCAGGCCAGGCCCAAAACCTTGAACACAAATGCATATTCGAGCGCTACGTCACGTAATCCCTGATAACGCCCGCTCATGCCGCCATGTCCGGCACCGAGTTCGGTCTTGAGCAGCAGCAGGTTGTCGTCGGTCTTGGTCGCGCGCAGTTTCGCCACCCACTTGGCCGCTTCCCAGTACTGCACGCGGCTGTCGTTGTAGCCGGCGATCACCAGAGTTGCCGGATAATTCTGCGCGGTGACGTTTTCGTACGGCGCGTACGCCTTGATCCGCTCGTAGACGTCCGGCTCTTCAGGGTTGCCCCACTCGTCGTATTCGGTGACGGTCAACGGCAAGTCCGGGTCGAGCATGGTGTTGAGCACGTCGACAAACGGCACTTCAGCAATCGCGACGCCGAACAGGTCCGGACGCTGATTGAGCACCGCGCCAATCAACAAGCCGCCAGCGCTGCCACCACTGATCGCCAGTTTCTCGGCGGTGGTGATGCCGTTGAGGATCAGGAATTCGGCGCAGGCAATGAAATCGCTGAAGGTGTTGTGCTTGTGTTCCTGCTTGCCGGCGCGATACCACGCCTCGCCCAGCTCACCGCCGCCACGCACGTGGGCGATGGCGAAGGCCATGCCGCGATCCAGCAGGCTCAGGCGCGCGTGGGAAAACCACGGATCGAGACTGGAACCGTAGGCGCCATAACCGTACAGATACAGCGGCACCGGTTTGCCGACCATTTCGCGTTTCATCACCAGACTGATCGGCACCTGCGTACCGTCCGGCGCCGTGGCCCACAGGCGTTGGCTGACGTAGGCGTCGGCGTCGAACGGGCCGAGCACCGGGGTTTCTTTCAGGACGGTTTGCTCGCCGCTGGCAAGGATCAACCGGCGCACCTGCGCCGGACGATTCAGCGCCTCATAACGCAGACGGATACGGTCGCTCTCGAACTCCAGACTGTTCTGCACATAGAGGCTGTAGGCCGCATCCGGCAGTTGCACGCGATACGGCATCTGCCCTTGCGGGTGAACTTCGATGACCGGCAAGCCGCCTTCGCGCAGGCTCAGGGTCATGGCTTCGGCGTTCAGCGTCACGCCGTCGAGCATCACCGTGTCACTGTGCGGAACCAGTTGCTGCCAGTCGGCTTCGCTGGGCACGACACCGGTGTCCGGGGCCTGATACAGGGCGAAGTTGATGCCGTCGCGATTGGTGCGGATGAACCACGTCCACACGCCATCCAGCGCGCCGTGGTCGACATCGTATTCGTGATCTTCGACCCGTGGCGCCATGCAAGTGAAGGGCAGGTGCGGCTGATGCGCGTCCAGCGCCCAGACTTCACTGGTGGTCTTGCTGCCCAGGGTCAGCAGCAATTGCTGCTCGGAACTGGAACGGTAGCAATGCAGGAAGAAACGTCCGTCCGGCTCGTGGAACACCTCTTCGGCGGCGGTGCCGTCGAGGCGATAGCGATACAGTTTGTGCGGGCGATGGGTGTCGTCGAGCACGCCGAAGAACAGGGTCAGGCTGTCGTTGGCCCAGGTCATGCTGCCGTCGCAGTCCTGGAATTCCAGTTCGCTGACCTTGTCATTGGCCAGTTCCTTGACGAACAGCGTGTAGATCTCGTCGCCCGAAGCGTCGACGCTGTAGGCCAGACGCTGGTGGTCGGGGCTGATGCTGAACGCGCCGAGCGAGAAGAAGCCGCCGTTGGCCAGCACGTTCGGGTCGAGCAGCAGTTGCTCGCGGCTTTCGTCGAGGGTCAGGCTGTCGTCGGCCGGACGCGGGCAGCGGTAATGGCGGGCGTATTCGTCACCCGCTGTGGTGCGCGTGTAATACAGGTATGGGCCCCATGGCGAGGGCAGGGACAGGTCGGTTTCGAGGATCCGGCCCTTGATCTCTTCGAACAGGCTTTCGCGCAAGCCGGCCTGATCGGCGGTTTGCGCTTCCTGATAGGCATTTTCGGCCTTGAGGTAGTCGAGCACCGCGTCGGTGTCGCGTTCCTGCAGCCAGGCATACGGGTCGGCACCGGCAGCCTTGCGGGCGATCGGGGCGCGGATGACGTGGGCGGATTCGGGCATGGAAGGCTCTCGGACAATTTTCGGGAATAGGGTGATCGCAAGTCTTGAGACTGCCGCTTTCCCTGTAGGAGTGAGCCTGCTCGCGATGACGGATTACCAGACAACATCGATGTTGAATGGGCTGACGCCATCGCGAGCAGGCTCACTCCTACAGGTCGTGTGTCTATTGGGACAAGCCTGACAGGCGAAAAGTCGTTACTATAAGCGCCTCTTTGCCTGCCTTGCCATGGACACCATGACCGAGAACGACTATCTGATCGCCTGGGGCCTCTACGCCTTTGCCGCTGTGGGCTGCCTGTTGGTATGGATGCGCCTGACCCGCTGGATGTGGCGCTGGCTGCGCGAGCCGCTGCGGGTGCTGATGGCGGTGTTGCTGTTCAGCCCGACCATCATTGACCCGGTGAAAGCCAAGGTCGCGCCGTCGATCGCCATCACCGCGCTGGACCTGGCCTTCAAGGTCGGCAACAACGCGTGGCGGGCGATTTCCGATCTGTTCATGTACGGCATGATTGCGTTCGGCATTTACCTGATTTTCGTGTTGATCCGCTTCCCGATCGAACGCGCCTCGCGCGCCCGTCGCGAGCAGGCCGAAGCCGCCAAGGCCGCGGCGCGTGCCGATGATCGCGACGACGATCAGCCGTTTGGCGGGGCCGGTGATGACCGTTACGGTCGCCCGCCGGTGCCGAACAATCCGCAGCGCATGCGCGTCGAGCCGCGTCTGTAATCACGAGAGTCAGCACATGTGTGAACTACTGGGCATGAGTGCCAACGTGCCGACCGATATCGTGTTCAGCTTCACCGGCCTGATGCAGCGCGGCGGGCGTACCGGCCCGCACCGCGACGGCTGGGGCATCGCCTTCTATGAAGGCCGCGGCTTGCGTCTGTTCCAAGACCCGGCCGCGAGCAGCGAATCAGAAGTCGCCAATCTGGTGCAGCGCTATCCGATCAAGAGCGAAGTGGTCATCGGCCACATTCGTCAGGCCAACGTCGGCAAGGTCTGCCTGTCCAACACCCACCCGTTCGTCCGCGAACTGTGGGGGCGTAACTGGTGTTTCGCGCACAACGGCCAGCTCGCCGATTTCACCCCGATCAAGAGCTTCTACCGCCCGGTGGGCGACACCGACAGCGAAGCAGCGTTCTGCGATCTGCTCAACCGGGTGCGTGCAGCCTTCCCCGAACCGGTCGATATAGAAGTGCTGCTGCCGGATCTTGTCGCTGCCTGCGCCGAATATCGCAGCAAAGGTGTGTTCAACTGCCTGCTCAGCGACGGCGACTGGCTGTTCTGCTATTGCTCGACCAAACTGGCACAGATCACCCGGCGCGCACCGTTCGGCCCGGCGCGGCTCAAGGATGTCGATGTGATCGTCGATTTCCAGGCGGAAACCACGCCCAACGACGTGGTCACGGTGATCGCCACCGAGCCTTTGACCGAAAATGAAACCTGGACCCGTTACCAACCGGGCCAATGGAGCCTGTGGCGACGCGGCGAATGCGTCAGCCAGGGCACGACCGAATAAAGGATCTCTCCTCGATGTTGCTCAGTTATCTACGGCTGGTGTTGTTTGCGGCGGGCCTGTTGATCGGTGTCCAGGTGCCGGGATTCATCAACGATTACGCGAAACGTGTCGAAGCCCATTTGATCGAAGCGCAGACCGGTCTGCGCGGCTTCCAGGGTACCGCCGAGCAGTTCTTCAAGGGCGACTTGCAGGCGCTGGTCGCGCATTACCGCGCCAGTGACGATCCGGTATTTCGCAGCGATGCCGACAGCCTGAGCACCTTGCTCAACCGCCAGATAGCACTGGATAAACAGTTCCAGGCGATGCAGGGCCCGTGGTACATCCGTTTCCTGCAAGTGGTGCTGGCCGCCGACCCGGACATCCGCAAAGAAACCTGGAACGGCTACAGCTACCAGATCCTGCTGACCCCGGAAGCGATGATCTGGGGCATGAGCGGCGCGTTGCTGCTGTCGTTCGGCATCGAGTGCCTGATTCGTCTGATTGACTGGGTGGTGCTCGGTGGGCGCCGTCTGCGCCAGAGCCGGCCGATTGAAGACCGCGACGTGCGCGGGTTGTAAGGCTGGCCAAACCCCTGTGGCGAGGGAGCTTGCTCCCGCCCGGCTGCGCAGCAGTCGTAAACCTTTGAACTCAATTGTCCTGAATGATTGGGATGTCTGGTTTTGGGCCTGCTTCGCAGTCCAGCGGGAGCAAGCTCCCTCGCCACAGGGTGTCAGGCACTCAAGACAATGTAGTTTTCACCGACCTTGCGCGCATACCCCGCCAGCACCTGCTGACACAACGTCACCATTTCCTCGACCCATTCCACGCCAACTCGCCACGACACCACCACCTGCAGATTCGGTGGTCGCTGGTCGATGTCGAGCAAGGTCAGTTCACCCCGGGCCAGTTCCTCGGCCACCAGCACCGGTGGCAGTACGCCAATACCAAAACCATCGCGTAACAGCCGAGTAATCGCCGACACCGAATTCACGCAATTCAGGCGCGGCGCCAGCACACCGTTGGCCTGCATCAGCGCCAGTAGATCCTGATGCGGCCGGGAGTTTTTCGAGTAGGTGATGAGCCGTTCCTGGGCCAGTTCGCCGAGGTCGGCGTAGTCGCGGTTGTAGATCGAGTTGCTGGCGACGATCCAGCCCAGCGGATGGCTGGCCAGCTCCAGACTGCGCACGCTTTCGTGGCGCACCAGATCGGTTTGCAGAACGATGTCGAGAAAGCCTTTTTGCAGCTGATCGCAGAGGTTCAGCGAGGTATCCGCCACCAGCTCGATTTCCACCCGTGGATACAGATCGGTCATCTGCGCCACCAACGGGCTGAGCCAGGTGTGGATCACCGTGTCCATCACACCGATGCGCACCCGGCCGACCTTGCTCGAACGGGTCTCGATCGATTGCTTGAGGGCTGACATCGTATCGAGCATCTGCTCGGCATAATCCAGCACTTTCAGGCCTTCGGGCGTCAGGCTGACGCCGCGTGAATCACGCAGAAACAGCTTCACCCCCAGCTCGCCTTCGAGCACCGCGATGCGGCTGGAAATCGACGCCTGGGTGGTGAACAGCTTGTCGGCGGTCAGGCGAAAACTCTTCAGCCGGGCGACCCAGACAAAGGTCTCGAGAAACTTCAGGTTCATGGCAACGGCTCGGGTGACAAATTTTTCTTATGCCTAAGGCGGGTTTTTATTCGTTGGACGCAGCAGGGCCGGGCGACGAAAAATCGGCGCATCCGGTTCCCACGATAGGCGTCGTCGGAACTTCGAACAAGACCAATAAAAGCCTGCGGAGACTTGCCATGCGTGCGCCCGACACCCTCGACCTCCCCAAGAGCACGGCCCGCCCCGGCCCGTTCGACTGGTATCGCAACATCAATCAGCAAGAGCGTCGTACCTTCTGGAGCTGCAAGATCGGCTATGGCCTGGACGGCATGGACACGCAGATGCTCAGCTTCGTGGTGCCGACCCTGATCGCCATGTGGGGCATCACCACCGGACAGGCCGGGCTGATTCACACCAGCACCCTGATCGCCTCGGCCATCGGCGGCTGGGTCGCGGGGATTCTCTCCGACCGCATCGGCCGCGTGCGCACCCTGCAACTGACGGTGCTGTGGTTCGCCTTCTTCACGTTTCTTTGTGGTTTCGCGCAGAACTACGAACAGCTGCTAATCGCTCGCACCCTGATGGGCTTCGGTTTCGGCGGCGAATGGACCGCCGGCGCGGTGCTGATCGGTGAAGTGATCCGCGCCAAGGATCGCGGCAAAGCGGTGGGCATGGTGCAATCCGGCTGGGCGCTGGGGTGGGGGCTGACGGCGATTCTGTATGCGTTGCTGTTCTCGGTGTTGCCACCGGAAGATGCCTGGCGAGCGCTGTTCATTCTCGGCATCGTCCCGGCGATTTTCGTGATCTTCGTCCGGCGTCTGGTGAAAGACCCGGAGATCTATCGCGAAGCCAAGGCTGCACAAACTCCGCAGAATCCGGCGAAGTTCTACGAGATCTTCGCCCCGGGCATGCTGTTCACCACGTTCCGCGCTTCCTTGCTGACCACCGGGGCGCTCGGCGGTTACTACGCGATCACCTCGTGGCTGCCGACCTTCCTGAAGAATGAACGCGGCTTGAGTGTGCTGGGCACTGGCGGGTATCTGGCGATGGTGATCGTCGGTTCCTACGTCGGCTATGTGATCAGCGCCTATCTGACCGATCTGCTGGGACGGAAAAAGAACTTCATCCTGTTTGCGGTCGGCTCGTTCACCATCGTTCTGCTGTACACGCAGATGCCGGTCAGCAACGGGGTGATGCTGTGGTTGGGCTTTCCGCTGGGCTTCTTCGCCTCGGGGATTTTCAGCGGCATGGGCGCGTTTCTCACCGAGCTGTTTCCGACGCGGATTCGTGGCTCAGGGCAGGGCTTCTGCTACAACATCGGTCGGGCGCTGGCGGCATTGTTTCCGCTGTTGATTGGTTTGCTCAGCCAGAAAGTCCCGTTGAGTGTGGGTATCGGCGCGTTTGCTGCGGTGTCCTACGGCGTGGTGATCCTCGCCGCATTGAGCCTGCCGGAGACCCGTGGCAAGCAACTGGATGCGCAGTAACTGATAACCTGCCGGGCAAGCGTCCTACAGATAAAAAGACAAGAAGCTACAGGAGTGTTCACCGTGAGCCGCCTGCTATTGAATTGCGACATCGGCGAGAGTTTCGGCAGCTGGACCATGGGTCTGGACGCCGAGGTCATGCCCTTCATCGACTGCGCCAACGTGGCCTGCGGCTTCCATGCCGGTGACCCGAGCATCATGCGCAAGACCGTCAGCCTGGCGTTGAGCCACGGCGTGCAAATCGGTGCACACCCGGCCTATCAGGATCTGGTGGGTTTCGGCCGGCGTTCCATGGTCTATTCCGCCCAGGAACTGCAAGACATCCTGCATTACCAGATTGGCGCCCTCGACGGCATCTGCAAGGCGCAGGGCGGGCGAGTCAGTTACGTCAAACCGCACGGCGCGATGTACAACGACATGATGGCCAACCCGGCGCAGTTGCGGGCGGTGATTCAAGCTGTGGCGGCTTACGATCGCACGTTGCCGCTGATGCTGATGGCCACCCGTGACAACGCGGCGGCGCAACAGCTCGGTGACGAATACGGCGTGACCCTGTGGTTCGAAGCCTTCGCCGACCGTGCCTACGACAGCGCAGGTCGACTGGTTTCGCGGCAACTGCCAGGCGCGGTGCATCACCAGCCAGAAAAAATCATCGAACAGGCCCTGACCATCGCCCGTGGCGGCGACCTCGTCGCCAGCGACGGCAGTGCGCTGCACCTGCAGGCCAACACCTTGTGCGTGCATGGCGACAACGCCAGTTCGGTGGCCGCCGTGCAGCGCATTCGCGAGGCCCTGAATCAGCAGAGCGCGCCATGAACCCACGGATTGAAGTGGTGGCCCTGGACTGCCTGATGCTGCGCCTGTTCGATGAAATTGCCGAAACCAACATGCCGTGGATGCTCGCCGCCAGTGAGCGTTTGCGCACGGTATTTGGCGCGCAGTTGATCGATCTGGTGCCGTCCTACACCACGTTGATGGTGCATTACGATCTGAGCGCGCTGAGCCCGAGTCAGGCGCGTGAATTGATCGCTGAAGCGCTGATCGATCTGTCGCCGAATGCGCGCACCGGCGGCCAGTGCCATGTGTTGCCGGTCTGGTACGACCTGAGTGTCGGCCCCGAACTGAGCCTGCTGGCGCAGCGCAGCGGGTTGGCGGTGGAGGAGGTGATTCGTCGGCACAGCGCTCGCGAATATCAGGTGTTCGCCCTTGGCTTCGCACCGGGATTCGCCTTCATGGGGTTGGTGGAAGAAATCCTCGCGGCGCCACGTCTGGACACCCCGCGCAAGAAAGTCGCGGCCGGCAGCGTCGGCATCGCCGAGCGGCAGACTGCGGCTTATCCGGTGGTATCCCCCGGCGGCTGGAACCTGATCGGCCGCACCCCGGCGAAACTGTTCGACCGCCATCGCGACGGCTACAGCCTGATGCAGCCCGGCGACACCGTGCGTTTCGAAGCGGTGAGCCACGCCGAGTTCATCAACTTGGGCGGCGATGACACACCGCTGGAGGCGCAGGCATGAGCCGACTGACGATTGAAGCCAGCACACCGCTGTGCCTGTTGCAGGACGCCGGGCGCTTTGGCGTGCGCCATTTGGGCGTGACCCAGGGCGGCGCGGCGGACTGGTGCTCGATGAGCTGGGCCAACTGGTTATTGGGTAACGGATTAAATGCGCCGGTGATCGAAATCACCCTCGGCGGGTTTGCCGTGGTGGCGCAGGAAGATTGCCTGCTGGCGCTGGCCGGGGCGGATCTCGGCGCGCAGATTGACGGGCAGGCGCTGGCGCCGTGGCGCAGTTTCAAACTGGGCAAGGGCCAGACATTGAGGTTCGCTCAACCGCTGCTCGGCGCCCGGGCTTATCTGGCGGCGCCCGGTGGTTTCGACGCGCCGCAGGTGCTGGGCAGCAGTGCCACGGTGGTGCGTGAAGAACTCGGTGGTCTTGATGGCATGGGGTTGCCGTTGGCCAAGGGCGCGACGTTGAGTTATCGCGGTGCGGTTCTGCAGGTGCGTGAAGTGCCGCTGGCGCATCGACCTGATTTGCGCCTGAATACGCCTTTGGATCTGGTGCTCGGTGCACAGATCGGCCAGTTCAGCGGGCAGAGTCTGTTCGATGTGTTCAACAGTCCGTGGACGCTCGACAGTCGTGCTGATCGCATGGGCATTCGATTGTTGGGCACCACGTTGCAGTATCAGGGCCGGCCGATGATTTCCGAGGGCATTCCGCTGGGCGCGGTGCAGGTGCCGCCGGATGGACAGCCGATTGTCTTGCTCAATGATCGGCAGACGATTGGCGGGTATCCACGGTTGGGAGCGTTGACGCCGCTGGCGCTGGCGCGGCTGGCGCAGTGTCTGCCGGGGGCGCAGGTGCGGTTGCGGCCGGTGGTGCAGGACGTCGCGCACCGGGAGCACATCGAATATCTACAGCGGTTTTAGATGTGGCGAGGGAGCTTGCTCCCGCTGGGGCGCGAAGCGGCCCCCTCTAATCTGAAAAAAGTATGGGACTGCTACGCAGTCCAGCGGGAGCAAGCTCCCTCGCCACGCACTCATTGGATTATTTGGACAAAAACCGCATCCCTTCTTCCAACCCGCGCAGGGTCAACGGATACATCTGATCCTCGATCAAATCGCGCACGATATTGGTCGACGAGGTATAGCCCCACGTGTCCTTCGGGTACGGATTGATCCAGATAAGCTTCTTGTACTTCTCCATGAAGCGCTGCATCCACAGGTAGCCCGGCTCTTCGTTCCAGTGCTCGACGCTGCCGCCGGCCTGGGTGATTTCATAGGGCGCCATGGCGGCGTCACCGATGAAGATCACTTTGTAGTCGGCGCCGTACTTGTGCAGCAGATCCTGCGTCGAGAAACGCTCTGACGTGCGGCGCATGTTGTTCTTCCACACCGACTCATAAATGAAGTTGTGGAAGTAGAAGTACTCCAGATGCTTGAACTCGGTCTTGCAGGCCGAGAACAGCTCCTCGCAGATCTTCACGTGCGCGTCCATCGAACCGCCGATGTCGAACAGCAGCAACAGCTTGACCGTGTTGCGCCGTTCCGGACGCATCTGGATATTCAGCAGGCCGGCGTCTTTGGCGGTGTGGTCGATGGTGCCGTCGATGTCCAGCTCTTCCGCCGCACCCTGACGGGCGAATTTACGCAGACGACGCAGGGCGACCTTGATGTTGCGCGTGCCCAGCTCCACCGAATCGTCGAGGTTCTTGTACTCGCGCTGATCCCAGACCTTGACCGCTTTGCCCTGACGCTTGCCGGCATCGCCGACCCGAATGCCTTCCGGATTGAAGCCGCCGGAACCGAACGGGCTGGTGCCGCCGGTGCCGATCCATTTGTTGCCGCCGGCGTGGCGCTCTTTCTGTTCTTCCAGACGTTTCTTGAACTCTTCGATCAGCTTGTCCAGACCGCCGAGGGACTGGATCTGCGCACGTTCCTCGTCGGTCAGCGAACGCTCGAACTCCTTGCGCAGCCAGTCTTCGGGAATCAGCGCCTGCAGGTGATCGTCGAGTTTTTCCAGGCCATTGAAGTAGGCGCCAAACGCGCGGTCGAACTTGTCGAAATGCCGTTCGTCCTTGACCAGAATCGCCCGCGACAAGTAGTAGAACTCGTCCATGTCAGCAAAGGTCACGCGCTGCTTCAGCGCGTTGATCAGGTCGAGCAACTCGCGCACCGATACCGGCACTTTGGCTGCACGCATTTCATTGAACAGGTTGAGCAACATGGCATCAGCCTCTTAGCGAGAACCGCGACGGCTCATGAACGCCAGGCGCTCAAGCAACTGCACGTCCTGCTCGTTCTTCACCAGCGCACCGGCCAGCGGTGGAATGGCCTTGGTCGGATCGCGCTCGCGCAGCACTGCTTCGCCGATGTTGTCGGCCATCAGCAGCTTCAACCAGTCGACCAGTTCCGAGGTCGACGGCTTCTTCTTCAGGCCCGGCACCTTGCGCACGTCGAAGAACACGTCCAGCGCTTCGCTGACCAGGTCCTTCTTGATGTCCGGGTAGTGCACGTCGACGATTTTCTGCAGGGTGCTGCGGTCGGGGAAGGCGATGTAGTGGAAGAAGCAGCGGCGCAGGAAGGCGTCCGGCAGCTCTTTCTCGTTGTTGGAGGTAATGATGATGATCGGGCGCTTCTTGGCCTTGATGGTCTCGTCGATCTCGTAAACGTAGAACTCCATCTTGTCGAGTTCTTGCAACAGGTCGTTGGGGAACTCGATGTCAGCCTTGTCGATTTCGTCGATCAGCAGAATCACCCGCTCCTCTGACTCGAAGGCCTCCCAGAGCTTGCCCTTCTTCAGGTAGTTGCGCACATCGTGGACTTTTTCGTTGCCCAGTTGCGAGTCGCGCAGACGGCTGACCGCATCGTACTCGTACAGACCCTGATGGGCCTTGGTGGTGGACTTGATGTGCCAGGTGATCAGCTTGGCGCCGAACGATTCGGCCAGTTGCTCGGCGAGCATGGTCTTGCCGGTGCCGGGTTCGCCCTTGACCAGCAGTGGCCGCTCCAGGGTGATGGCGGCATTGACCGCCAGCTTCAGGTCATCGGTGGCGACGTAGGCCTGGGTGCCTTCGAACTTCATCTGCTAATCCTCGAACGGTAACGCCGACCTGCGCGGGCAGGGCGGGGGCGAAAAAATCGGATGCCCCGACTATAACGCGCAGCCCGGTCGACTGTGAACGCAGACGGCTTATTCAGTCTCTGAATGGGGCGTCACATGTTGACTCGGTTTCGGCCAGAGGCCAGTATTCAGGTATCGCCGATTTGGCGATAGCCTGTCGGGCATGACGACTAAATACCGATTTCGCGACAAATACCGCATTCAGTTACGTGAGAAGGATCACCCGCCACCCCATGTCCACTTGATCGGTGGCGGAGTGGACGTGATGCTGAGCCTTGAAACCGTCGAAGTCATGACGGGCAAGGCACCGCCGCTGATTATCAAGGAAGCGCTGGCTTGGGTTGCGGCTCATCAAGTGCAACTGCTGGAGGACTGGAAACGATGTTACCCATGAAAAGGCCTCGTCTGACGGCTGTGCAGGCACTGTCAGGTTTTCGATTGAAACTGACCTTTATTGATGGTCAGGATCTGACCCTTGACCTGAGCCGAGACATCCACGCTTATCCAGGTCTGCAACCATTGCTTGATCCCGAAGTGTTTGCGGCTGCGACCCTTGACGACAATGGCTGGACGGTCGAATGGCTTGAGCGCGATATACAGATTGGCGCAGACACGCTTTATATGGATGCGCTGGCCCAAAACACTGTCGATGAAAACACTCGGATTTTCATCGATTGGCGTGCACGTACCGGACTCTCACTGAATCAGGCAGCCGAGGCGCTGGGTGTCAGTGCCCGCAGCATCAGCCGATACAGTAATGGGCGGGAGGCGGTGCCAAGGTCATTAGCCTTGGCTTGTCTTGGTTGGGACTCATTGCAGCAAAAGTCCACGCTGGCGGCTGAAGAATCTGGTCGATATGTCGTTAATCGTAAGAATTAGCCCGCATCCGGCTTCGGCCGCTCATACCTCGCATTAAAGGCTTGAATGAAGCCATTGCGCAAAATCTGCAAAAACGCTTCGAATGCGCTGATGTTTTGCTGATGCACGTTGCCGCTGAGTTCGACCTTGGTGGCGAACTGGTTTTTGGCCTGGTTCTTCAGCACGGTTTCCGTGCCGCCGACGATGGCCTCCCAGACGGAGCGGAAGATGCTCTTGTCCTTGTTCTCCACGTCCTGCTGCCAGTTGAACACCTCGACATCGCGCAAAAGCGGTTTGATGTAGCCGCTGACCTGGGCTTTTTTCGCCTGGGCTTCGATCACGACGTCACCATGCCCGGCGTTGAAGTCGAACTTGCCGTAGGCCGAGGCGAAGTCGTTCATGCTCTTGAGTTCGATGTCGCGGGCGCGCAGGCGGAACTGGAAGTCCTCGAAATTGCTCAGCGGATCGAAAGTGGCCGTGGTTTCCAACGGTGCGTGGCCGAGCAGCTTGGCCTTGCCTTCGAAACGGGCATCGCGCTTGCCCTGTTTGTCGACCACGTTAGTCAGGTTGTAGATGCTGGCCTCGACGTTGGTGGCGTTCATGTTGACCGGCGGCTTGGAGTTGAAATTGCGGAAACTGATCTTGCCGTCATGGATCTGCACCTCGTCGAGGGTGATCGGCAGCAACTTGCCCAGTTGCGCCCGCCAGTCGGTGCCTTTACCGGTCTGGGAATTCTGCTTGTTGGCTCCGCCGTCGACGAAGTTGATCTCGGGATTGAAGAACTGCACCTGTGCCACCACGGCATGGTCGTACCACAGCGAGTGCCAACTGACCGCCAGATCGATCACGGGTGCGTTGACGAACGGCACCGGCACCTTGCCGTCGACCTTGACGATTTTCAGCCCGTTGATCTTGTAGGCGCCGCGCCACAAGGCCAGATCGACATCGGTGATCTGGCCGCGGTAATCACCCATGTCGGCCAGTTTGCCGTTCAGGTAATCGCGCACCACGTAGGGCAGGGCAATGTGCAGGGCGATCAGCAGCACAACGACGACGACAAAGATCCCTATTGGCCAGCTATAGCGACGCTTCATGGCAAAAATTCCCTGACGATGTAAGCGATTGACTGTGGCGCGGCGCAGACGTTCGACCCGACTGGACTGCGCCCGGCAACAGGCATACCTTGGAACGCTGAATTCAATGCTGCATAAGGACCCAGCCATGAGCCGTATTTTTGCTGACAACGCCCATTCCATCGGCAACACGCCGCTGGTGCAGATCAACCGCATCGCGCCGCGTGGCGTGACCATCCTGGCCAAGATCGAGGGGCGCAACCCCGGTTATTCGGTCAAGTGCCGGATCGGCGCGAACATGATCTGGGACGCCGAAAGCAGCGGCAAACTCAAACCGGGCATGACCATCGTCGAGCCTACCTCCGGCAATACCGGTATTGGCCTGGCTTTTGTTGCGGCAGCTCGCGGTTATAAATTGATGCTGACCATGCCGGCTTCGATGAGTATCGAACGGCGCAAGGTACTGAAGGCGCTGGGCGCAGAGCTGGTTCTGACTGAACCGGCCAAGGGCATGAAAGGCGCGATCGAGAAGGCCGCCGAAATTGTTGCCAGCGACGCCGACAAATACTTTATGCCGTCGCAGTTCGACAATCCGGCCAACCCGGCGATTCATGAAAAAACCACCGGTCCGGAAATCTGGAACGACACCGATGGTGCGGTGGATGTGCTGGTGGCCGGCGTCGGGACGGGTGGCACCATCACCGGCGTGTCGCGGTATATCAAGAATACCCAGGGCAAACCGATCCTGTCGGTGGCAGTGGAGCCGGTGTCTTCGCCGGTGATCAGCCAGGCGCTGGCGGGTGAAGAGATCAAGCCGAGCCCACACAAGATTCAGGGGATTGGCGCCGGTTTCGTGCCGAAGAACCTCGATTTGTCGATGGTCGATCGCGTGGAACAGGTCACCGATGACGAGTCCAAGGCCATGGCGCTGCGCCTGATGCAGGAAGAAGGGATTTTGTGCGGTATCTCGTGCGGCGCGGCCATGGCCGTAGCGGTGCGCCTGGCCGAGAAGCCGGAAATGCAGGGCAAGACCATCGTGGTGATTCTGCCGGACTCCGGTGAGCGCTATTTGTCGAGCATGTTGTTCAGCGATCTGTTCACCGAACAGGAGAATCAGCAGTAGTCCAATTGACTCAGATCAGCCGGGGTTCAGGATCGTTATGCTAATAAATGCTTTGTTGCGCAATTCTTAACACTGAATCTTGGGTTGGGCGGGTTTTTCCCGAGGCCGGTAGTGTTTATCATGGCCGGCTGCCATGCCGGGTAACGGGCATTGCGCAGCGTTGTCTTTATTCAAGGAGTCGTTGATGACCTTTTCGTTAGCCGCCAAGGTGTTGGTGTTGCTGCTGTTTGTGGGCAGCATCCTCTATGTGCATTTGCGCGGCAAGGCGCGTTTGCCGGTCCTGCGTCAGTTTGTCAACCACTCGGCGCTGTTCGCTCCGTACAACGCGCTGATGTACCTGTTCTCCGGTGTGCCGTCCAAGCCGTATCTGGATCGCAGCAAGTTTCCGGAACTGGATGTGCTGCGCGATAACTGGGAAACCATTCGCGACGAAGCCATGCACTTGTTCGACGAGGGCTATATCCGCGCCGCCGAAAAGAACAATGACGCCGGTTTCGGCTCGTTCTTCAAGAAAGGCTGGAAGCGTTTCTACCTCAAGTGGTACGACAAACCGCTGCCGTCGGCCGAAACCCTGTGCCCGAAAACC
Source organism: Pseudomonas sp. HOU2 (assembly GCF_040729435.1). NCBI lineage: Bacteria > Pseudomonadati > Pseudomonadota > Gammaproteobacteria > Pseudomonadales > Pseudomonadaceae > Pseudomonas > Pseudomonas sp. HOU2. Next base: position 4,911,934 of record NZ_CP160398.1, read on the forward strand.
GTGGCGCTGGTCAGTGCGATACCTAACGTCAAGGGCGCCATGTTCGCGCTGTTGCCGGGTGGCAGCCACCTGAATCCGCACCGTGACCCGTTTGCCGGCTCCCTGCGTTATCACCTGGGCTTGTCGACGCCGAACTCCGACGATTGCCGGATCTTCGTCGACGGTCAGGTCTACGCCTGGCGCGACGGTGAAGACGTGATGTTCGACGAGACCTACGTGCACTGGGTCAAGAACGAGACCGAACAGACTCGCGTCATCCTGTTCTGCGACGTCGAACGGCCATTGAGCAACCGTCTGATGACCCGCATCAACCGCGCCATCAGCGCCTGGTTGGGACGCGCCACCGCGCCGCAGAACCTTGACGACGAACGTGTCGGCGGCATCAACCAGGCCTACGCCTGGAGCAAGAACTTCAGCGACCGGTTCAGCGGCGTGGTCAAACAGTGGAAGCGCCGCAATCCCAAGGCTTACCGCGTCCTGCGCCCGGTGCTGGCGGTGGTGGTGCTGACGCTGCTGGGGTATTGGCTGTTTGGCTGAGGCCGGATGTTGAAATAAAAAAACCGCTCCTTGTGAGCGGTTTTTTATTGTCTGTGAGTCAGCGGCGTCCAGCGAGAACGTTGGGTTCGTCTTCTATGCCTGTAATCAGTAGTTGCAGAAAACGCTGCTGATTGGCAGATAGCTTGGAGGAGACAATCGTTCCTTCCGTTTTGGTTGATCTTTTCCTGGTGGGGGATTTCTTGACTGATTTGCGCATGTTCCCTCCCTCATTGATCATTACTTGAGCTGTTTTCACCATACGTTACTCTCCACTGCGAGGACAAGACGACCTTCCAAATCAAATTTGAAGCCGAGCTTTGCGTAAACAGGAATTGCTCCCTGCATCGGCTCCTGGACTTCTATGAAGTTGCTACCGATTATTTGGGCGAATTCATCGATGACCATCATCGCCAAGGTCCCGATACGATTTTTCAGCGGGTGAGAATTCCCGGGTCGCCCTTCCAATCGGACGATTCGAATACGTTGGCGGCTTTTGTTCGGATTGACGAAACACAGTCCGCAAAGCTGTTCTTCAAACCAGATCGCGATATCCAGAGACAGGGGTTCTCGTGACTTCCATGCGGCAACTTCTCGCCAGCAAAAAAGTGGATTCTCCCAAAGCTCGAACGCGCTCAGTGCTATGGCATCAATGGGTTCGAAGCGTACTTTCGACAAGTCTTGCCCTGCTGGAAGCTGTAATAGAGCTTTAGCGATGCTTGCCTGTTTCCTGGCCTGCGACTTGTACAACTGATACCGCAAATATGTCCGTTCCCTTGGCATGTGATCCCGAGCATTCCCTGTCTCCCCATCAGTGGGCCTATCCGTTGCTCATCAGCCTATGCGCCTGCCATTGAGCTGTCCCTGCTGGCCCTTTGTCCAAATCGTTGCAATCCATGTCCCGCGCTGGTTATAGTCGGCGCTCGTGAATCAGCTGATTCACGTTTCAATCCCGTCAAAAAAGATCAGTCCCGATGCCTGCATTCCTCATCAACGCGGTAGTCGATTCAGCGGTCAACGCTGGCGTCGTGCCGTGCGGGAATCAGCAGCCCGGGCAGATCAGTCATTACCCTCCACCTGTCAGTAGCACGCCGGTGTGCGCAGTCGTATCACCGCCGGGCGTTGGCGTTTCGGGCTGATCGGCATTCTCTGCTGACCCCTGCGCCCGCCAGAACAACTACTGAATTTCAGCTACGGCTGAGTTGGCTATGTGCCTGACTACAGGTGGTATTCATGTTTGTCCTTTCTAAAAAGTCCGCGCTCGCGGCGACGTCCACGAGCCTGTTCGTTCTGCTGTGGAGCAGCGGGGCGATCTTCTCCAAATGGGGGTTGGCCCACGCTTCGCCCTTTGCCTTTCTGCTGATTCGCTTTGTGATTGCGCTGTGTGGGTTGCTGCTGTTGGCGCCGCTGCTCAAGTTGAAGTTGCCCAAGGGCGGCAGGCCGATGCTGTTTGCGATTGCAACGGGCGTGGTGTTGTTGGGGGCGTATCAGATTTTCTATCTGCTGGCCCTCAACACCAGAGTCACGCCGGGGGTGATGGCGACCATCATGGGCGTACAGCCGATCCTCACAGTGGTGCTGATGGAGCGCCAGCGCTCGGCGAGCCGGATGTTCGGCCTGGCGCTGGGGCTGGCCGGGCTGATCATGGTGGTTTACCAGGGGATCGGTCTGGCCGGGATGTCCTGGGCGGGCATGCTGTTCGGCCTGCTGGCGCTGGCGAGCATGACTCTGGGGTCGATCATGCAGAAACGCATCACCGACAATCCCCTCGGCACGCTGCCGGTGCAGTACCTGGCCGGGCTGCTGTTGTGCGCGATGTTCGTGCCGTTTCAGCCGTTCCACTTTGAACACAGCGCAGGTTTCATCGTGCCGGTGTTGTGGATGGGGCTGGTGGTGTCGGTGCTGGCGACGCTGTTGCTCTATCGCCTGATTGCCCGGGGCAATCTGGTGAATGTCACCAGTCTGTTCTATCTGGTGCCGGCGGTGACGGCGGTGATGGATTACCTGATTTTCGGCAATCGTCTGGCGGCGTTGAGTGTGCTGGGGATGCTGTTGATCATTGTGGGGCTGGCGTTTGTGTTCCGTAAATCCAGCTGATCTGTAAACCGATGGCGGCTGTTCGGCCGCCATCGCGAGCAGGCTCACTCCTACATTGAGAATGCCTTCAACTGTAGGAGTGAGCCTGCTCGCGATAGTTATCTCAATAACGCAACGAGTCTAACCGGCGGTCGCGGCAGCAGGCTTCACCTCCGCCGGCTTCAACACCAGCCACAGCGCCAGCGCAATCAACACTCCGCCATACAGGTGCGCCATCGACAATGGCTCATCCAGCAGCAACGCGCCCCACAACACGCCGAACGCCGGAATCATGAAGGTCACGGTCATCGATTTGACCGGGCCGATGGAGCTGAGCAGGCGGAAATAGATGATGTAGGCAAATGCCGTGCAACCCAGACCCAGGCCCAGCAGCGACAGCCAGACATTCCACCCGCCCCAGCTTGCCGGTGGCGCGGTGATCACGCTGTAGCCGAACAGCGGCAACAGAAACAGCGAGGCGCCGAGCATGCTGCCCACCGCCGAAAGGCGACTGTCGAGCCCGCCGCTATGGTCCAGCCAGCGACGGGTGAGAAATCCGGCGAAACCGTAGCAAGTGGTGGCGAGCAGGCAGGCGAGGGCGCCCATCAGCAATTGCAGATCGAAAGCCACGGGACCTGCGCGCGTCAGCACGCCGACACCGAACAGGCCGAGAAACACACCCGTCAGTTTCGCGGCAGTGAGTTTTTCACTGAAAAACAGCCCGCCAATCAACACGCCCATCAGCGGCGTAGTGGCGTTGAAGATCGCCGAGTAACCGGCCGGCAGCACTTGCGCCGCCACCGAATACAGCGTCGCCGGGATCCCCGAGTTGATCACCCCGAGCAACATCACGGTCTTCAGCTTGCCCTTGAAATCCCAGCTGATGCGCATCAGCCCGAGAATCACCAGCAGACCGACGGCCGCAATCGATACGCGAAAGAACGCGGTCGGAATGGTGCCGATCACTGGCGCAATAATGCGCATGAACAGAAAGCTCGCGCCCCAGATGGCTGCCAGCGACAGCATGCGGAAAATATCGACAGCGCTCACGATGGCACTCCTTCCTTGATCGGGACGAGAGTGTTGCCGAGCGCCCCGTCGATGGCAACCGTCAATCGGGCATTTAATTTTTCATTCAGAGCACGAAGCGCGTGACCAGGCCGTTGAGGTCGATCGCCAGGCGCGACAGTTCCTGACTGGCAGCGGACGTTTGGGTAGCGCCGGCGGCAGTCTGGGTCGAGAGGTCACGAATGGTCACCAGATTCTGGTCAACCTCACGCGCCACCAGTGCCTGTTGTTCGGCAGCACTGGCGATCACCAGGTTGCGCTGGTTGATCTGCGCAATCGACGCGGTGATTTTCTCCAGCGCCTGACCGGCACTGTTGGCCCGACGCAACGTGTGGCTGGCCTGCTCGGCACTGCTTTGCAGCGCACCGACGGTGGCACCGGTGCCTTGCTGGATGCTGCTGATCATCAGCTCGATTTCTTCGGTGGAGTTCTGCGTACGTAGCGCCAGCGAGCGCACTTCATCGGCGACCACTGCAAAGCCGCGTCCGGCCTCACCGGCACGCGCCGCTTCGATGGCGGCATTGAGCGCCAGCAGGTTGGTTTGCCCGGCGATGCCGCGAATCACCTCCAGCACCTTGCTGATGTCCTGAGCCTGAGTGGCGAGGCCTTCGGCCTGTTCCGACGCACCCAGCACTGTGCTGACCAGTTCCTGAATCGAGCTGATGGTTTCGCTGACCTGCACATGCCCGTGTTTGCTGTCTTCGTTCGAGGCCTCGGAGGCCTCGGCGCTGGACACTGCATTGGCCGCAACTTCATCCACCGCCGTGCTCATCTCGGTGACGGCGGTGGCGGCCTGTTCGATCTGATCGTTCTGTTGTTGCAGGCCACGGGTGCTTTGCTCCATCACCGAGCTCATTTCTTCGGCGGCGGAGGCCAGTTGCTGCGCCGATTCGCTGATGCCGCGGATGGTCGAGCGCAGGTTGTTCTGCATCTCGGCGAGGGCGCTGAGCAACTGCGCCGCCTCATCGCGACCGTGATCGGCAATCTGGCCGCTGAGGTCGCCGGCGGCAATTTTTTGCGCGACGGACAGGGCCTGATTGATCGGTGCGGTGATGCTGCGGGTCAGCAGCCAGGCCAGCAACAGGGTGGCGATCAGGGCGACCACGATGATCGTCGCGACAATCCACAGCGCCTGCTGATAAACCCCGGCAGCAGCTTCGGCGGCGCTGTCGGCGCCTTGCTGGTTGAAGCTGATCATCTGCTCCAGCGTCTTGTCGAGGATCCGGCCCTGTGGCGCCAGTTCATTGTTCAAGCGGGCATAGGCCTGTTCACTTTGCCCGGCGTCGATCTGAGCGATGATCTGGTCAAGGATGCTCATGTATTTGGCGACGTCGCCATTCAAACCGTCGAGCATCGCCCGCTCTGTATCGCTGGCCAGCAGCGTGGTGTGATCCTTCAGGCGCTTGGACAATTCTTCGCGCTGCACCTTGATGAGGCCTTTGCTTGTGTCGCGTACCGCCGGCTGGGTGCTGGTGATCAGGCGCAGGGATTCAAGGCGGATGTTGGCGATGTTCGCCGCCGCATCGTGAATGCTCTCGATACTGGGCATCCACGATTCCTCGATCACCGTTGCGCTCTCACGCAGGTTTTTCATCTGGCCCAGGCCGAACAGGCCGACCACCACCAGCAGGCCGGCCAATACGGCAAAACTCAAACTGGCGCGCAAACCGATGCGCAGATTGCGGATAGACATCAATGTGCTCCTTGATCTATGAGGAAGAGGTCGTCCTCTTGGACCGAGGATCTTGTTGTGAGGCGGGTGCTGGCGGGTGTATATCAAAGTGCCACTATTTTGGTAAGACCAATCTGTGGGTAGTTCTTCTATTGGATCGACAGGGTGGATCACAGCGGTAAAACCGCGAGCCAGAGCAGCGGGGCGGTGATTGGATCCGAACCCCAGAGAATTCGCGGGCTGGCGCGGGGCGGCAGGCGAGACTGAGTGGGCGGTTAATTGACCGAACGGTCGACTCAAAAAACTTTGCTAAAAACTGTGTCGCTGTACAACCCTGCCGCGCTTTTGGCAGAAATTGCACTTCTCCTGCACGGGCATCCGTGGCTAAGCTCAGGCACAGATTTCCACTTGCACGCCGAGGTCTCATCTATGCCGCAGCAATGGCCAGCCACCGACATCGCCCGCATGATCCTCGACGGCTTTGATGATTACCGCGAGCATTTCCGGCGCATTACCGACGGTGCGCGTGAGCGCTTCGAGCAGGCGCGCTGGCAGGAGACGCAGACCGCGTCGGCGGCGCGGATCAACCTCTACGAGGAAAAGGTCGGCGAAACCATTGCCCGCCTGCGCGAGTACTTCGACGATGAGACGCTGATGAATGTCAGTTGCTGGCCGTTGGTCAAAAGCGCCTACATCAGCGTGATCGACCTGCGCTTCGACGATGAGCTGTCCGAGACCTGGTACAACTCGATCTTCTGCGGGCTGTTCAGCCATGACCTGATCAGCGATGGCTGCATGTTCATCCACACCACCCGGCCAAGCCTGCGCCGCGCCCGGGCTGCGCAAACCCGCACCTACAAGCCGCAAGGGCAGTTGTCATCGATGCTCGCGAGCATCTTTGCCGACTATCGCTTCAGCGAGGATTACGCTGATCTGCCCGGCGACCTGCAGCGCCTCGAGTCGCAACTGCGCGAGAACCTGCCGGACTGGGTGTGCAAAGACCCGGAGCTGAGCGTCGAGTTGTTTTCCTCGGTGCTGTACCGCAACAAGGGCGCGTATCTGGTCGGGCGCATCTACACCCGTGACGAGCAGTGGCCGCTGGTGATTCCATTGCTGCACCGCGAAGGCCGCGGGATTCAGATCGACGCGCTGATCACCGACGAAGCCGACGTGTCGATCATTTTCTCTTTCACCCGTTCGTATTTCATGGTCGATGTGCCGGTGCCGGCAGAGTTCATCGGCTTCCTGCGGCGCATCCTGCCGGGCAAACACATCGCCGAGCTGTACACCTCGATCGGTTTCTACAAGCACGGCAAATCCGAGTTCTACCGGGCGCTGATCAATCATCTGGCCAACACCGACGACCAGTTCATCATGGCCCCGGGCGTGCGCGGCATGGTCATGAGCGTGTTTACCCTGCCGGGCTTCAATACCGTGTTCAAGATCATCAAGGACCGTTTCTCGCCGTCGAAAAACGTCGACCGCGCAACGGTGATCGAAAAGTACCGACTGGTGAAAAGCGTCGACCGGGTCGGACGCATGGCCGATACCCAGGAGTTCGCCGATTTCCGCTTTCCCCTGAGCAAGTTCGATCCGGCGTGCCTGGAGGAACTGCTGGAAGTCGCGCCATCGACGGTCTCGGTCGAAGGCGACACGGTGCTGATCCGCCACTGCTGGACCGAGCGCCGCATGACCCCGCTCAACCTCTATCTGGACAACGCCAACGAAGCTCAGGTGCGCGAAGCGCTGGAAGATTACGGGCTGGCGATCAAGCAACTGGCGGCGGCCAACATCTTTCCCGGTGACATGTTGCTGAAGAACTTCGGCGTCACCCGTCATGGTCGGGTGGTGTTCTACGACTACGACGAGATCTGCTTCCTGACCGAAGCCAACTTCCGCCACATCCCCGCGCCGCGTACGCCCGAGGACGAAATGGCCTCCGAGCCGTGGTACTCGATCGGGCCGCTGGATGTGTTCCCCGAAGAGTTTCCGCCGTTCCTGTTCGCCGATGCCGGGCAGCGCAAACTGTTCGATCAACTGCATGGCGAGCTGTACAACGCTGATTACTGGAAGGGTTTGCAGGAGGCGATTCGCGCCGGCAAGGTCATCGACGTCTTCCCCTATCGCCGCAAAGGCCTCGACAACGAATAATCCCGGAGCATGACGAATTTGTGGCGAGGGAGCTTGCTCCCGCTGGGCTGCGAAGCGGCCCCGAAACCATCCGCCGCGTCCTGTCAGTGACCTCCCGACAACCGGATTACGATTGCTGCGCAACCGAGCGGGAGCAAGCTCCCTCGCCACAGTAGGAGGCAAATCTGCGACAATCGCCCCCCTGCATAAACAGACGACCGAATTGCGTACCCGATGACCGACGAATCGCCCTCCATCGACAAACTGCTGAAAAACCTCGATCACGCCATGCTCGCCGACCGTCACCGGCTGCGGCGGCAGTTGCTTGAGCTGCGCAAGAAACCCGACGAGGCCAAGTTGGCCCAGTGGGTGGCGCGCATGCAGGCGTCCTGTGATCAGGTGCTGGCGCGCCGTGCCAGCCTGCCGGTGATTCGTTACGACGACAGCCTGCCGATCGCCGCCAAGCGCGACGAAATCAAGGCCGCGCTGGAGAAGCATCAGGTCTTGATCATCGCCGGCGAAACCGGCTCGGGTAAAACCACCCAGTTGCCGAAAATCTGCCTGGAAATCGGTCGCGGCCAGCATGGTCTGATCGGCCACACTCAGCCGCGCCGAATCGCTGCGCGCAGTGTCGCCAGCCGGGTCGCCGAAGAACTCGGTACGCCGCTCGGTTCGCTGGTTGGCTATCAGGTGCGCTTCGAGGATCAAAGCGATTCCAACACCCTGATCAAGCTGATGACCGACGGTATTTTGCTGGCGGAAACCCAGAACGATCGCTACCTCGAGCGCTACGACACGATCATCGTCGACGAAGCCCACGAACGCAGCCTCAACATCGACTTCCTGCTCGGTTACCTGAAAACCCTGCTGCCGCGTCGTCCGGATCTGAAAGTCATCATCACCTCGGCGACCATCGATCTGGAGCGCTTCTCCAAACATTTCGATGATGCGCCGATTGTCGAGGTCTCCGGGCGCACTTTCCCGGTAGACACCTGGTATCGCCCGCTGACCCTGGAGCAGGACGAAGAGGGCAACCGCGTCGAGGACGATCTGACCGTGGATCAGGCGATCCTCGCCACCCTCGATGAAATTGCCTCCTACGAGCGCAGCGAACGCCGCAGTCCCGGCGATGTGCTGGTGTTCCTGCCCGGCGAGCGCGAGATTCGCGATGCTGCCGACATGCTGCGCAAGGCCCAGCTCAAGCACACCGAAATCCTGCCGCTGTACGCGCGCCTGTCGCCGGCCGAACAGCAGCGGATTTTCCAGTCGCACCCGGGGCGCCGCGTGGTGCTGGCGACCAACGTTGCCGAGACTTCGCTGACCGTGCCGGGCATCCGTTACGTGATCGACAGCGGCACCGCGCGCATCAGTCGCTACAGCTATCGCGCCAAGGTTCAGCGATTGCCGATCGAAGCGATTTCCCAGGCCAGCGCCAATCAGCGTAAAGGTCGCTGCGGCCGGGTCGAGCCGGGGATCTGTGTGCGCCTGTACAGCGAGGAAGATTTCCTCGGTCGCCCGGAATTCACCGATCCGGAAATTCTGCGTACCAACCTTGCCGCCGTGATCTTGCAGATGCTGCACCTGCGCCTCGGCGAAATCACTGCGTTCCCGTTCATCGAACCGCCGGACGGCAAGGCGATCAGCGACGGTTTCAACCTGCTGCAAGAACTCTCGGCGGTGGATCGCGACAGTCAGCTGACCCCGCTCGGCCGTCAGTTGGCGCGCCTGCCGGTAGACCCGCGCATGGGCCGCATGCTGCTCGAAGCGGCAAAACTCGGCAGCCTGCAGGAAGTGCTAATCGTTGCCAGCGCCATGTCGATTCAGGATCCGCGCGAGCGTCCGCCGGAGCGTCAGCAAGCAGCCGATCAGGCCCACGCACAATGGAAAGACACCGATTCGGACTTCGCCGGACTGGTCAATCTGTGGCGTGGTTTTGAAGAGCAACGCCAGGCACTGACCGCCAGTCCGCTGCGTAACTGGTGCCGGAAGAATTTCCTGAATTACCTGCGTCTGCGCGAGTGGCGTGATTCCCATCGCCAGTTGAGCCTGATCTGCCGCGACATGCAGCTGAGCCTCAACAAGGAACCGGCGGATTACCCGAAACTGCACAAAGCGGTGCTGGTCGGCCTGCTCAGTCAGATCGGTCAGAAAACCGAGGACGGCGATTACCTCGGCGCCCGTCAGCGGCGCTTCTGGATTCATCCGTCGTCGGGCATCGGCAAGAAGCGTCCGCAGTGGCTGATGACCGCCGAACTGGTGGAAACCACCAAGCTCTACGCGCGCATGGTCGCCAAGATCGATGCCGACTGGATCGAGCCGCTGGCCGGGCACCTGATCAAGAAAAATCACTTCGAACCGCACTGGGAGAAGAAGCGCGGCCAGGTCGTGGCCTACGAGCAGATCACCCTGTTCGGGCTGATCGTGGTCGGTCGCCGCCCAGTGCATTACGGCCCGGTGGATCCGGTGGTCTCGCGTGAGCTGTTTATTCGCGAAGGTCTGGTGCGTGGCGAGATTCAGTCGAAAGCCAAGTGCCTGACCGCCAACAAGCAGTTGCTCGAACAGCTCGACGAGCTGGAAGCCAAGGCCCGGCGCCGCGACATCCTCGCTGACGAAGAAACCCTGTACGCGTTCTACGATGCGCGCTTGCCGGCGGAGATTCATCAGACCGCGACGTTCGACAGCTGGTATCGGGTCAACAGTCAGAAAGACCCGCAACTGCTGATCATGCGCGAAGAAGACGTACTGGCTCGCGAGGCCAGTGAAGTCACCGCGCGCGACTACCCGGACACGCTGCACATCGGTGATCTGGAACTGGCGCTCAGTTATCACTTCGAACCCAATCACCCGCGCGACGGCGTGACCCTGCGCGTGCCCGCGCCGCTGCTGCCGATGCTGCCGCCGGAACGCCTGGAATGGCTGGTGCCGGGGCTGATCGAGGCCAAGTGCATAGCGCTGGTGCGCAATCTGCCGAAAGCCTTGCGCAAGAACTTCGTGCCGGTGCCGGATTTCATCAAGGCGGCGTTGCAGCGCATGACCTTCGCTGAAGGCTCATTGCCGCAAGCGCTCGGTCGCGAGTTGCTGCGCATGACCGGTGCGCGCGTCAGCGATGAAGCATGGGCGGAAGCGGCGCAGCAGGTCGAAAGCCATCTGCGGATGAACCTGGAAATTGTCGACGGCCAGGGCAAGTTCCTCGGCGAGGGCCGCGATCTGGCGGAGCTGACCGCGCGTTTTGCCGAAGCCAGCCAAGCGGCATTGGCCGTGCCGCAGAGTGCGAAAAGTCAGCAACCGGTGGAGGCCAAGGTCTTCGCCCCGGTGGCGGAAAAGACCCAGCAGAAGATCGCCGGCCTGTCGATGACGGTCTATCCGGCGCTGGTGGAGGAGGGCGGCACGGTCAAGGAAGGGCGGTTCTCGACCCCGGCTGAAGCCGAATTCCAGCATCGCCGCGCCTTGCAGCGCCTGCTGCTGCAGCAACTGGCCGAGCCGGCGAAGTTCCTGCGCAGCAAGCTGCCGGGCATCACCGAGTTGGGCCTGCTGTATCGCGAGCTGGGCCGAGTGGATGCGCTGGTCGAAGACATTCTGCTGGCCAGCCTCGATAGCTGCATTCTTGAAGGTGAAGACCCGTTACCCCGTGACGGCGCCGGGCTGGCGGCATTGGCTGAGCGCAAACGCGGCAGCTGGACCGAACACGCCGAGCGCGTGGCGCGGTTGACGCTGGAGATTCTCAAGCTGTGGCACGGCCTGCAAAAACGCTTCAAGGGCAAGATCGATCTGGCGCAGGCTGTGGCGCTGAATGACATCAAACAGCAAATCAGCAATCTGGTGTATCCGGGGTTCGTCCGGGAAACGCCGATGCAATGGCTCAAGGAGCTGCCGCGCTATCTGAAGGCGGTCGAGCAGCGTTTCGAGAAGCTCGGCGCGCAGGTGCAGAAGGATCGGGTCTGGAGCGGCGAACTGGCCGGCCTCTGGGCGCAATACCAGACCCGTGCCGCCAAGCATGCCCAGGAAGGCAAACGCGATCCGCAGCTTGAGCTGTACCGCTGGTGGCTGGAAGAGTACCGGGTATCGCTATTCGCCCAGCAATTGGGGACAAAAGTGCCGATCTCGGACAAGCGGCTGAGCAAGCAGTGGAGTCAGGTCGAGGCCTGATCCCAAACCCGCATCCCCCCTGTAGGAACTGCCGCAGGCTGTGATCTTTTGATTTTGCTTTTTAAAAGATCAAGATCAAAAGATCGTCCGATCGCGGCCCGAGCCTGCGGCAGCTCCTACAGGGAGTGCGTTTTGCGGGAGAATGCGCCAAAAGCCAAGGTTTATGGCAAACTTCGCGACCATAAACGCCGGTTTCGTGACCCAGAGCCTTCGGCCGGGTCACGTGGCGGAATAAAGCGATGCCAGATCAGCGTCCCCCGGACGGGAATAGACCCTTTGTGTGTTGGTACGTCGGTGCCAGCGCTTTCTGCCTGAACAGATTAGAGAAACGACCATGCATAACGTCGTCATCAGCGGCACCGGCCTGTACACCCCGGCCAACAGCATTTCCAACGAAGAGCTGGTGCAGTCTTTCAATACCTACGTCGCGCAGTTCAACGCCGACCACGCCGACGCCATCGCCAGCGGTGAAATCCAGGCGCTGACCGAATCCAGTGCCGCTTTCATCGAAAAGGCCTCGGGCATCAAGAGCCGCTTTGTCATGGACAAGGACGGCATCCTCGATCCTGCACGCATGGCCCCGCGTCTGCCGGAGCGTTCCAACGACGAATGGTCGGTACTCTGCCAGATGGCCATCGGCGCCGCCGAACAGGCGCTGCAACGCGCCGGCAAGACCGCCGCCGACATCGACGGCGTGATCGTTGCCTGCTCCAACCTGCAGCGCGCCTACCCGGCGATCGCCATCGAAGTCCAGGAAGCACTGGGCATTCAGGGTTTCGGTTTCGACATGAACGTCGCCTGCTCCTCGGCGACCTTCGGCATTCAGGCCGCGGCCAACAGCGTGCAACTGGGCCAGGCCCGGGCGATACTGATGGTCAACCCGGAAGTCTGCACCGGGCACCTGAACTTCCGTGACCGCGACAGTCACTTCATCTTCGGTGACGCCGCAACGGCGGTGATCATCGAACGCGCTGACCTGGCGACGTCCAAGTACCAGTTCGACGTGGTCAGCACCAAACTGCTGACCAAGTTCTCCAACAACATCCGCAACAACTTCGGCTTCCTCAACCGTGCTGCGGAGGAGGGCATCGGTGCCCGTGACAAGCTGTTCGTGCAAGAAGGCCGCAAGGTGTTCAAGGACGTCTGCCCGATGGTTGCCGAGCTGATCGGCGAGCACCTGGAGGAGAACAAACTCAACGTCGGCGACGTCAAGCGCTTCTGGCTGCACCAGGCCAACCTGAGCATGAACCACCTGATCGTGCGCAAGCTGCTGGGCCGTGAAGCCTCCGAAGAAGAAGCACCGGTGATCCTCGACACCTACGCCAACACCAGCTCGGCGGGTTCGGTGATTGCCTTCCACAAATATCAGGACGATCTGGCCAGTGGTTCGCTGGCGGTATTGAGCTCGTTCGGCGCCGGTTACTCGATCGGCAGCGTGATCCTGCGCAAACGCTGAGGCACCCGCCCTTGTGGCGAGGGAGCTTGCTCCCGCTGGAGTGCGTAGCGCTCCCAAAACCGGCGATTGCGGTCTTGCTGAAGAACCGCAATCGCCGGTTTTGCGTCTGCTGCGCAGCCGAGCGCGAGCAAGCTCGCTCGCCACAGGGTCGAGTGCGTTAACGTTAATCGGTATTTGCAAACGAGGCGTGCATGGCCGCAACGGACGACACCCAACTGCTCGAACGCCTGCTCGCCGGTGAGCAAAAGGCTTTCAAGGAACTGGTCAGCACCTATCAGAGCGCCATGCGCGCCGTGGCGTATGCCATCGTCGGCCAGCGCCATGTTGAAGAGGTGGTGCAAGATGCCTGGCTTTCGGTGGTGCGCCATATCGGCAGCTTCGAGGGCCGTTCCAGTCTCAAGACCTGGCTGCTGACCATCACCGCCAACTCGGCGAAGAGCCGCTACAAACAGAACCGCCGCGAAGTGTTGCTGGATGATCTGCCGTCACCCCATGGCACCATCGACGACGATCGTTTTTCTCCCGGTGACGGTCATTGGCTGGTGGCGCCGTTCGCCTGGCATCAGGACACCCCGGAAGCCTTGCTCACCGAAAGCGAATTGCGTGATTGCCTGGAGCACACCTTGCTCAGCCTGTCGGAATTGCAAAGCAGCGTGTTGCTGCTGCGCGAACGACAGGGCCTGGAGCTGGAAGAGATCTGTAATCTTCTGGAGATCTCGCTCTCCAATGTCCGGGTGCTGCTGCATCGGGCGCGGCTGAAAGTCTTCGCCACGGTGGAGCATTTTGAGGAGACCGGCGAATGCTGACCTGCAAGGAACAAGTGGCACGCTCCAGCGATTATCTCGATGGCCAGTTGAGCTTTCGCGAGAAACTGATGGTGCGCCATCACCTGATGTTCTGCCCCAACTGCCGGCGCTTCATTCGTCAGATGCGTTTGATGCAGGCCACGTTGAAGGCGATGCCGGAGAGGCCGCAAGAGGGGGTGGACGCGCTGGCCGAACGCCTGGCCGAGCAACGCCGCAAGGATAATCTCCTGTAGGAGCTGCCGCAGGCTGCGATCTTTTGATCTTGTTTTTGAAGATCAAAAGATCGCAGCCTGCGGCAGCTCCTACAGGTTTTTTTTTGCATCCTGCAGAAATAGCCCGGCGCGGACGACACGAACGGATGATGGGGATCGTCCCGCCCGCGTCAGGCTAGAGGGTGACGCGTTTTAGAACTTGGCTTCCGCATCCAGTTGCAGGGTGTTGGTGTCTGCGTCACGCTGGGTACGGCTGGAGAAGTCGGCCTTGGTCAGGAAGTACGTGGCGCCGATGGCGAAGTTCTTGTCGATGTCGTAACCGACCTTGAACTTGTGCCCACGGGAACCGGTGGTGCCGTTGGCGAAGTCGGAGTCGGTAAACGCGCCGACCACGGCGTCACGCTGTACGTCGCGATAGTTGTAGTCCAGATTCAGACCGAAGACTTTCGACTTGGCGCCGACCAGCCACGCGGTATCGGCGTCGGTCACGGCGTCGTTGTTCTTCACGTATTGACCGTAGAACGACAGCGGCATTGGCAGACCGCCGATGTCGATCTGGCTGAAACCTTCGTACAGACGGAACTCGTTGTTCGCCGAGTTGCCGTTGACCGACAGCGCGCACGGTGTGGACGTCCCGGTGCAGCGGCTGTCTTCGTCGTTCTGGTAGGCGTAGACGCTGCCGCCCAGGGTCAGTTTCAGGTTGTCGGTGATCGCAAAACGGCTGCCCAATTGACCGGCAGTCAGACGCAGGTCGTGGCGGAACTGCACGCCTTCGCCGTCGACGTTGTCCTTGAGGGTGTAGTTACCCAGGCTGCCGAACAGTTCGGCGCTGCTGCCCAGTGGGTATTTGTAGGTAACGGCCAGACCTTCCGGGTTGATGTCGCTGTCCCAGATCACGTCACCCATGCTGACCCACGGTTGCAGCATCTTGCCGCCGATCACGTGCAGGTTCTTGATTGCGTCCGGGTGGTAGTCGATGTAACCGAGGTCGAGCCAGATCTGCTTCTTGTCGAAGTAGTTGTCCATATCCTGGTTGGTCGAGCGGGCATCGTCGCCGCCGCCGGTGGCGATACGAATACCGGTGTCCACTTGCGGGTTGATCTCGGTGTAGGCACCCAGACGTGCGCGGATACGCTGGCGATCCTTGTCACGACCACCGTTGTTGGATTCGCCGTCGATCTTGACGGTCTCCTGACGAATACGCACGTCACCCTTGAACTGGGTCTTGGCGGCCCAGGCGAGTTTCTGGTCGAAGGAGCTCAGCTCGTTGGTTTTCTTCGCGGTCGCCGCGATCTGCTCGTTGGTCTCTTGCTGCGCCTGTTGCGCGATTTGCTGAGCCTTCTGATCCTTGGCCAGTTCAGTCTGCAGTTCGACGTACTGCGCCTGGGAAATGGAACCGTTAGCCTTGAGCATGTCGAGCAGTTTGGCGTCGACTGCAGCGCTGGCCGGAACGCTCATGGCCAGCAACAGGCCACCGCACAGGGCCGCCGCAGTTTTCGTGGAAGCAAGACGCATAGCAATCTCCGAAGATGAGAGGGGATGGCTGAACCATCCTGGGTACACCGACGCGCACGTCGGAAAACAGTGTCCGGGTAGAACCCGGCGCTCTAAAAACAGGAGCGAGTATCGCGATGGTTTATGACAGAGCAGTGGCTAAGTGATGTCATGTCGATGACGATACAAAGTTGTCCTGAACTATTGATCTAGAGCGCTGTCGTCCGAATGCTCGTGTGCAAAGGGCAGCGATAAGCGATACTCGCGGGGCTTTGAAGCCCGGAAGTGGAGAGTCAGTGGATGCCGTTGCAACGCCTGCAAAGCCTGTCAGAAATCGCCCCGGCGACATGGGACGCGTTGGTGCCCGAGAACCAGCCGTTTTTGCGCCATGCGTTCCTCAGTGCACTGGAAGACAGCGGCAGCGTCGGCCCGCATACGGGGTGGCAAGCCGAGCATCTGCTGCACGTCGAAGATGATCGGCTGATCGCGGCATTGCCCAGTTATCGCAAGTGGCATTCCTACGGTGAGTACGTGTTCGATCACGGTTGGGCCGATGCCTGCGCCCGGGCCGGCATCGATTACTACCCCAAGTTGTTGAGCGCTGTGCCGTTCAGCCCGGTAAGCGGCCCTCGGCTGTTGGCGGCAAAGGTCGAGGACGGTTTCGAGTTGCTGAAAAGTCTGCCGGGCTATCTGGAAATCGAAGAACTTTCCAGCGCGCACATCAACTTCACCGATCCGTTCACCGACGCCGCGATGGCCGAGCAGCCGGGTTGGCTGCAGCGCATCGGCTGTCAGTATCACTGGCAGAATCGCGGTTACCGGGATTTCCAGGATTTTCTCGACGTGCTCAGTTCGCGCAAGCGCAAGCAGATGCGCAAGGAGCGCGAACAGGTGGCGGGGCAGGGCTTCGAGTTCGAATGGCTGCAGGGGCGCGAACTGGACGAGTCGCAATGGGATTTTGTCTACGCCTGCTATGCCAACACCTACGCGGTGCGGCGTCAGGCGCCGTACTTGACGCGCGAGTTTTTCAGCCTGCTGGCTGCGCGGATGCCAGAGGCGATTCGGGTGGTCTTCGCCAGGCAGGGTTCACGGCCGGTGGCGATGGCGTTCAGTCTGGTCGGGGGCGACAGCTTCTACGGACGTTATTGGGGCTGCCTCGCCGAGTTTGACCGGCTGCATTTCGAGACCTGTTTCTATCAGGGCATGGACTATGCGATTGCCCACGGTTACCAGCGCTTTGATGCCGGTGCTCAGGGCGAGCACAAGCTTATTCGCGGTTTTGAGCCGGTGATCACCCATTCGTGGCATTACCTGCGCCATCCGGGCCTGAAGGCCGCCGTCAAAGACTTCCTGCAACAGGAACGCGCCGGCGTTCTTGCGTACGCCGAGGAAGCCAGAACAGCCTTGCCCTATCGCCAAACCTAGATCCCTGTAGGAGCTGCCGCAGGCTCGGGCCGCGATCGGACGATCTTTTGATGTTGTTTTTAAGATCAAAAGATCGTCCGATCGCGGCCCGAGCCTCCGGCAGCTCCTACAGGGAGGCGGTGGTTTCACGTGGACTCTTTACCCAGCCAGCGATAAATCGTCCCGCCCACTACCGCGCCCAGCAGCGGCGCGACCCAGAACATCCACAACTGCGCGATCGCCCAGCCGCCGACCATCAGCGCCGGCCCGGTGCTGCGTGCCGGGTTGACCGAGGTGTTGGTGACCGGAATCGAGATCAGGTGAATCAGCGTCAGGCCCAGGCCGATGGCAATCGGTGCGAGGCCCGCCGGGGCGCGTTTGTCGGTGGCGCCGAGGATGATGATCACGAACATCCCGGTCATCACCAGCTCGGTGACAAAGCCTGCCGCCATGGAGTATTTGCCCGGTGAATGCTCACCGTAACCGTTGGAGGCCAGGCCGGCGGCAATGTCGAAGCCTTCCTTGCCACTGGCGATGTGGTAGAGCAGGGCGGCGGCGAGTATCCCGCCCAGCACCTGGGCGATGACGTAGGCCGGCAACTCCCTGGCCGGAAACCGCCCGCCAACCACCAAACCGACCGACACCGCGGGATTGAGGTGACAGCCGCTGATGTGGCCAATGGCGAACGCCATGGTCAGCACCGTCAGACCAAACGCCAGGGCCACCCCCAGCACCCCGATGCCCAACGGCGAAGACGCCGCAAGCACCGCACTGCCACAACCACCCAGAACCAGCCAGAACGTACCCAACAACTCAGTGACTGAACGTTTGAACAGAGACATGAGAGAGTCCTTGATAGGCGTGCTATCGAGACTGTGTTGCGTTGTGCTTCCTTGCCGATTTACGACAGGTTCCGCGCTGGAACCTTGGCTGAGTACAGCAGGCTTTGGATGGATTTCCAGCAGGCGCAAAAAACCGCCAGAGCCTGTGTTTGGCGGGCTGGGGCGGTTTTCTGGCGGGCAGGCATTGTGTGGCGAGGGAGCTTGCTCCCGCTGGACAGCGAAGCTGTCCCAATACTATCTGCACCTGTAGTGTCAGGCTCGCACAGTTGGCGGGCTTTGCGCCTGCTGCGCAGTCGAGCGGGAGCAAGCTCCCTCGCCACAAAAGTTCACTAAGTCAGATTTTTTGTGATCAATCGATGCCGACAAACCCTCCGGTCTGGTGCGCCCACAACCGCGCATACAAGCCGCGATGCGCGAGCAGTTCGGCGTGGGTACCGCTCTCGGCAATCTTGCCGTTTTCCAACACTACCAGCCGATCCATACGGGCGATGGTCGAGAGGCGGTGAGCAATGGCGATCACGGTTTTGCCTTGCATCAGGGTTTCCAGGCTTTCCTGAATCGCCGCTTCGACCTCCGAGTCGAGTGCCGAGGTCGCTTCGTCCATGATCAGGATCGGCGCGTCCTTGAGCAGCACCCGGGCAATCGCGATGCGCTGACGCTGACCGCCGGACAGTTTCACCCCGCGCTCGCCGACGTGCGCGTCGAAACCGGTGCGGCCCTCTGCGTCCGACAGCAACGGAATGAACTCGTCGGCGCGGGCCTTGTGCACCGCGTCCCAGAGTTCGGCGTCGGTGGCGTCGGGCTTGCCGTACAGCAAGTTGTCACGGATCGAGCGGTGCAGCAGGGAGGTGTCCTGCGTAATCATGCCGATGCGTGCGCGCAGGCTTTCCTGGCCGACTTCGGCGATGTTCTGCCCATCGATCAGGATGCGTCCGCCCTCTACGTCATACAGGCGCAGCAGCAGGTTGACCAGGGTCGATTTGCCGGCACCGGACGGCCCGATCAGGCCGATTTTCTCTCCGGGTTTGATGGTCAGGTTGAGGTCGCCGATGATGCCTTTCTTCTTGCCGTAGTGAAAATCCACGTGCTCGAAACGCACTTCGCCACGGGCCACGGCCAGCGGTTTGGCCTGCTCACGATCGGTGACGCTGACCGGTTGCGAGATGGTCTGCAGACCGTCCTGGACCATGCCGATGTTTTCGAAAATGCCAGTGACCACCCACATGATCCAGCCGGACATGTTGACGATGCGGATCACCAGACCGGTGGCCAGGGCGATCGCGCCGACGGTGATCAGTGACTGGGTCCAAAGCCACAGCGCCAGCGCAGTGGTACCGACGATCAGCAGGCCGTTCATGGTGGTGATTGCCACGTCCATGCTGGTCACCACGCGGCCGGCCATCTGTGCCTTGACCGTCTGTTCTTCGATGGCTTCCTTGGCGTAATGTTGTTCGAAGTTGGTGTGGGCGAACAGCTTGAGGGTGGCGATGTTGGTGTAGCCGTCGACGATCCGCCCCATGAGTTTCGAGCGCGCGTCGGAGGCCTCCACCGAACGCTCTTTCACCCGTGGCACGAAGTAATACAGCGCGCCGATGTAGGCGGCGATCCACGTCAGCAGCGGAATCATCAGGCGCCAGTCGGCTTCGGCGAACAGCACCAGCGAACTGATCGCGTAGATCACCACGTGCCAGAGCGCATCCACCGCCTGCACTGCCGAGTCACGCAGCGAGTTGCCGGTCTGCATGATGCGTTGGGCGATGCGCCCGGCGAAGTCGTTCTGGAAAAAATTCAGGCTCTGCTTGAGCACGTAGCTGTGGTTCTGCCAGCGGATCATGCTGGTCATGCCGGGGCTCAGGGTCTGGTGCACCAGCAGGTCGTGCAGGCCGAAAAAGATCGGCCGCAGTACCAGGGCGACCACCACCATCCACGTCAGTTCGAGGGCGTGGTCGCTGAAGAAATTCGGGTTGGGCGTGCCTTGGGCCAGGTCGATGATGCGGCTCAGGTAACTGAACAATGCCACTTCGATCAGCGCGGCAAACAGGCCGACGACGAGCAGGGCGGCAAAACTTGGCCAGACCTGCTTCAGATAATAGGTGTAGAAGGGCCAGACACGATCCGGCGGGGAGGCTGTGGGAGCGTCACGGAATATGTCGATCAGTTGTTCGAAACGGCGATAGAGCATCAGATAACCGCCCGGAAGCCGGGCTCTCCTTTTATCGGTGTGAGCGGCGTGGCGTCAGGCCAGCGCCGCTCGAAACGCCCTGTACAGCTTAGTCGATGACTTTGGCCGACTTGATGATCACAGGGTCGACAGGCACGTTTTGCATGTTGCTTTTAGTGGTGGTTTGCGAGTTGACAATGATGTCGACCACGTCCATGCCCTTGACCACTTTGGCGAATACCGCGTAACCGGCGTCACGGCCCGGGTCGAGGAAAGCGTTGTCCGCCACGTTGATGAAGAACTGGCTGGTGGCCGAATCCGGGTTGGAGGTGCGCGCCATCGACAAGGTGCCGCGAACGTTGTGCAGGCCATTGCTGGCCTCGTTCTTGATCGGCGCCTTGGTTTCTTTCTGCTGCATCTGTGGGGTGAAACCACCGCCCTGAGCCATGAAACCTGGGATCACGCGATGGAAAATGGTGTTGGTGTAAAAGCCGCTGTTGACGTAATCCAGAAAGTTTTTGGTACTGATTGGCGCCTTGACCGGATCCAGTTCGATTTCGATCTGGCCGTTGGTGGTGTCCAGCAGCACGTGCGGTGCTTTTGCAGGCGTGGCAGCCATCAGGTTGGCAGCAAACAGCACGGTGCCGGCGGCGAGGGCGAGTTTTTTCAACATGGGTCAGTGTTCCTGAGATTGAGTATCGGCTGTGGCAAGGAACTCCAGCAGCGTTTGGTTGAAGCGTTCGGGTTGATCGAGCGGGGTGGCGTGGCGCGAATCGGCGATGACCACCAGCCGCGCATCGGGCAGCAGTTTTACATAGGTTTCTTTCAGTGCCACCGGTGTGTAGTCACGGTCGGCGGTGACGATGAGGGTTGGACAGGTCACCCGGGAAAGTCGTTCCTGAACGCCCCAGCCAACAATCGCATCGAAGCTGGCGAGATAAGCACGTTTGTCGTTTTTTGCCCAGCGTTCGGCCATTTTCTGCCGCAGATCAGCTTGTTCAGGCTTAGGAAAAAGTTTGCTGCCCAGCGCCTTGCCGATGGTCGCGAGACTGAGCATGCGCATCAGGCTCCAGCGCTTGAACCACTGCCAGTAATCGTCGCAGCTGCGGATCTTCACCTCGGGGGCGCTGTTGACGATGGTCAGGCTTTTCAGCATGTGCGGTTGATCGACGCCGAACTGAAAGCCGATCATCCCGCCCATCGACAGCCCGACGTAGTGCACCGGGCCGAGGTTCAAGTGCTCGATCAGTGCCAGCAGATCGGCGCTGAACCCGGCGATGCTGTAGCGCTCGCGAGGTTTGTCCGAGCGACCGTGACCGCGTATGTCAGGGACGATCACCCGGTAATGCGCCGACAGCGCCGGGATTTGCATTTCCCAGTCCAGGGTGCTCGAACCGAGCCCGTGAACCAGCAGCAACGGGGTGCCGTGGCCATATTCCTCGTAGTGCAGGTTGCAACCTTCGTGCTCGAAATAGGCCATCGGTGAACTCCGTGTCAGGCTTGCTCAGGGGCGGCGAACGGTGCGTCCAGCGGCAAGGTGTCGAAGGTACGCAACAGTTCGATGAGGATTTGCGTTGCCGGGCCCAGCGGTTTGTCCTTGTTCGAATACAGATAGAAGCTCGGGTTGCGGCTGCCGCCCTGATCCAACGGTAGCAGCTTGAGCGTGCCTTCCTTCAATTCCCGTTCGATCATGTGTCGTGGCAGCCAGGCAAAGCCCAGGCCGCTGCTGACGAACGTGGCAGCCGTGGCGAGGCTGCCGACGGTCCAGCGCTGTTCGGCGCCGAGCCAGCCGACGTCGCGTGGTTGCTGGCGGCCGGAGTCGCGAATCACCACCTGCATCTGGGTTTCCAGGTCCTGGAAGTTCAGTTCGCGATTGAGGCGATGCAGCGCGTGATCCGGGTGGGCGACCGCGACAAATTCGACGTCGCTCAATTCCGCGCCGAGGTAACCGGGAATGCTCAGACCGGTGATCGCCAGATCGGCCACGCCCTCGAGCAATACCTCTTCGACCCCCGACAACACCTCCTCGCGCAGACGCACACGGCAGCCGCGACTCTGCGGCATGAACGCGGTCAGCGCCCGCACGATGCGTGCGCTGGGGTAAGCCGCATCGACCACCAGCCGCACCTCGGCCTCCCAACCTTGCTCCATGTGATGGGCGAGGTCTTCCAGTTGGCTGGCCTGTTTCACCAGTTGTCGCGAGCGGCGCAGCAGTACGCCGCCGGCCTCGGTGAGCACCGCTTTGCGCCCGTCGATGCGCAGCAATGGCACGCCGAGCTGGTCCTGCATGCGGGCGACGGTGTAACTCACAGACGATTGCGAACGGTGCAGAACCTCGGCGGCCTGGGCGAATCCGCCGTGGTCGACCACGGCCTGCAATGTTCGCCA
This sequence comes from Pseudomonas sp. HOU2, assembly GCF_040729435.1. NCBI lineage: Bacteria > Pseudomonadati > Pseudomonadota > Gammaproteobacteria > Pseudomonadales > Pseudomonadaceae > Pseudomonas > Pseudomonas sp. HOU2. Next base: position 4,934,323 of record NZ_CP160398.1, read on the forward strand.
TTGATCAAGGGTCACGCGGGGCGCTTTCATCAATAGCTCCTCTTGTCCTAAGCTGGCCGTCCCTCATGGAGACTGGCGAATGAAAAAATTCTGTTGTGTGGTGCTCGCATTGCTGCCGCTGAGTGCGTTTGCTTACCCGATCGATGTGCAGAAGAACCTCAATGGCTTGAAGATCGACTACGAGACCTTCGACACCGACAAAGACATCGGCTCCATAAAAGTCGTCAACTTCGGTGATGTCGATGCAATCTGCAAAGTCGTTTTCAACAATGGCCCGGAAGCACCGCGTACGCGCAACATCGAAGTCCCGGCCCGCAAGCATACGAATGCCACGGCCAAGTTCTCCCGCGAGATCATCAGGCTGCGCATCGACCTGAGCTGCAGCCCGAAATAACACCGTCAATCCCTTGTGGGAGCGAGCTTGCTCGCGAATTGGCCGTTTCAGTCGACATCATTGCTGAATGACACACCGCTTTCGCGAGCAAGCTCGCTCCCACAGGGGTGCCAGTGCATCTAAACGAATTATTCGATGCTTTGCAGCAATTATTTGCGATTTTTCATCGATACAACCCTGTTTAACCTTCACTCCATCGACCTACAACATTCTCGGATGGAGACTACACACCATGTCCCGCGTTCTGATCATCGAAAGCAGCGCCCGCCAGCAAGACTCGGTTTCCCGTCAACTGACCCAGACCTTCATCGGTCAGTGGAAAGCGGCGCATCCCAACGATCAGATCACCGTGCGTGACCTCGCCGTGAATCCCGTTCCACACCTGGACGCCAACCTGCTGGGCGGCTGGATGAAGCCTGCCGAGCAGCGCAATGCCAGCGAACAATCGTCGCTGGAGCGCTCCAACGAATTGACCGACGAGCTGCTCGCCGCCGACGTACTGGTGATGGCTGCGCCGATGTACAACTTCGCGATCCCGAGCACCCTCAAGGCCTGGCTCGACCACGTGCTGCGTGCCGGCGTGACCTTCAAGTACACCGAAACCGGCCCGCAAGGCCTGCTCAGCGGCAAACGTGCCTACGTGCTCACTGCTCGCGGCGGGATCTACGCCGGCGGCCCCGCCGACCATCAGGAACCGTACCTGCGTCAGGTAATGGGTTTCATCGGCATCCATGACGTGACCTTCATTCACGCCGAAGGCATGAACCTGGGCGGTGACTTCCAGGAGAAGGGCCTGAATCAGGCCAACGCCAAACTGTCCCAGGTCGCTTGATATGTTAATCGCCAGATAATCGCCGCTTGTTTAAGTGACCTGGCGCAACCCTTCAAGGCTCTACGCGCATCGAACCTCCCTTTGCACTTGTTGCTCCTGAGTGCTGTAGCCCGATTGAACGCTTTAGCGAGATCGGGCTTTTTTTTGCCTGGGATTTCTCTGACTCACTGCTTCCCGTAGGAGCTGCCGCAGGCTGCGATCTTTTGATCGTGTTTTTTACAATCAAAAGATCGCAGCCTGCGGCAGCTCCTACAGTGGGATTTTGTGTTGGTTGCAGGATGTAAAAACCGCTATCGTCGCCGCCATTCGAAACAGAGGCGACCATGGGCTATCTACTTTTTGTCACGCTGATCCAGGCGTTTTCCTTCAGTCTGATCGGCGAATACCTGGCCGGACACGTCGACAGCTACTTCGCGGTGCTGGTGCGCGTGGTGCTGGCGGGGCTGGTGTTCATTCCGCTGACCCGCTGGCGTTCGGTGGAGCCGGCGTTCATGCGCGGCATGCTGCTGATCGGCGCGTTGCAGTTCGGCATCACCTACGTTTGCCTGTACCTGAGCTTCCGGGTGCTGACGGTGCCGGAGGTATTGCTGTTCACCATCCTCACGCCGCTGCACGTGACGCTGATCGAAGATGCGCTGAACCGACGCTTCAATCCATGGGCGCTGGTCGCAGCACTGGTCGCGGTGGGTGGAGCAGCAGTGATTCGCTTCGACCGGATCAACCCGGACTTCTTCATGGGCTTTTTGCTGCTGCAACTGGCCAACTTCACCTACGCCGCAGGGCAGGTGATGTACAAGCATCTGGTGGCAAAACACCCGAGTGATCTGCCGCATTACCGACGTTTCGGCTTCTTCTACCTCGGCGCGTTGGCGGTGGTATTGCCGGCATTCCTGCTGTTTGGTAAAGCGAACTTTCTGCCGGAAGCACCGCTGCAATGGGGCGTGTTGCTGTTCCTCGGACTGGTCTCGACGGCGCTGGGCATGTACTGGTGGAACAAGGGCGCTTGCATGGTCAACGGCGGCACGCTGGCGGTGATGAACAACCTGCATGTGCCGGTGGGGCTGCTGCTGAATCTGCTGATCTGGAATCAGCACGAAGAGCTGGGGCGATTGTTGCTCGGCGGCAGCGTCATCCTCGCCGCAGTATGGATCAGCCGTTTGGGTATCAGACGCACCGCGTAACCCGGTGTAGGAGCTGCCGAAGGCTGCGATCTTTTGCTCTTCAAAATATCAAAGTCAAAAGATCGTCCGAACGCGGCCCGAGCCTGCGGCAGCTCCTACACGGTAAGCGTGCGTTACATCAGGTGTTTCTGGGGTTCCGGAATGTGCGCCGAACCGAGCACCGCCGGCAGCAACCCGGTACGCAAATCCCCGCCACTCGGTTGCTGATACAGGCTCAAGCCAAACTCCGGCAGCACCGCCAGCAGATAATCGAAAATATCGCCCTGAATCCGCTCGTAATCAGCCCACACCGTGGTGGTCGTGAAGCAGTAGATTTCCAGCGGAATGCCCTGCGCGGTGGTCTGCATCTGGCGAACCATGCAGGTCATGTTCGGCTGCACCTCCGGGTGACTTTTCAGATACGCCAGCGCATAGGCGCGGAAGGTGCCGATGTTGGTCATGCGCCGGCGGTTGGCCGACATCGCCGCGACGTTGCCCTGCGCCTCGTTCCACGCCTTGAGTTCGGCTTTCTTGCGGCCCATGTAGCCGGTCAGCAGGTGCACCTGGGAGAGCTTTTCTTCCTCATCGTCGCGGATGAAGCGCACTCCGCTGGCGTCGATGAACAGACTACGCTTGATCCGCCGCCCACCGGACTGCTGCATGCCGCGCCAGTTGCGGAACGACTCGGACATCAAGCGCCAGGTCGGGATCGAGACGATGGTCTTGTCGAAGTTCTGCACCTTGACCGTGTGCAAGGTGATGTCGACCACGTCACCATCGGCGCCGACTTGCGGCATTTCGATCCAGTCGCCGACCCGCAGCATGTCGTTGCTGGTCAGTTGCACACTGGCGACGAACGACAGCAACGTGTCCTTGTAGACCAACAGAATCACCGCTGACATTGCACCCAGACCGGAGAGCAGCAACAGCGGCGAACGGTCGATCAAGGTAGCGACGATGATGATCGCGCCAAACACGTACAGAACCATTTTCGCCAGTTGCACATAGCCCTTGATCGAGCGAGTCCGGGCGTGTTCGGTGCGGGCGTAGATGTCCAGCAGCGCATTGAGCAGGGCACTGACCGACAGCAGCAGGAACAGAATCGTAAAGGACAGCGCCACGTTGCCGAGAAAGGTCATCGCGGTTTTGCTCAGTTCCGGCACCAGGTGCAGGCCGAACTGGATCACCAGCGACGGGGTCATCTGCGCCAGACGTTGAAACACCTTGTTGTGGCGAAAGTCGTTGATCCAGTGCAGCGCCGGCTGGCGCCCGAGCATGCGGCTGGCGTGCAGGATCAGATAGCGCGCCACTCGTCCGAGGACCAGCGCGATCACCAATAGCAGCATCAGCGCCAGGCCGGATTGCAGGAACGGGTGCTGTTCGAGGGCACCCCAGAGGTCTTGGGCGTTGAGCCAGAGCTGTTTGAAATCCATGTGAGCAACGATTCTTCTGTAAGACGCGATGGGCGATTAGAGCATTTAAGACGCTGTCTATTACCGTTGGTGACAAATCGAGCAACAAAAAAGCCACTGATTACGCCCGTTTGTATAAAGAAACTCGGCCTGAGCGCTCGAAACCGGTAACCTATGCAGCTGTTTTTTTGCATATCTTCGAGGTAGCACCCGTGTTTTCCCAATTCGCCCTGAACGAACGCCTGCTCAAAGCCGTGGCCGAGCTGAAATTTGTCGAGCCAACGCCTGTGCAAGCAGCGGCCATTCCGCTGGCGCTCCAGGGGCGTGACCTGCGGGTGACGGCGCAAACCGGTAGCGGCAAGACCGCCGCTTTTGTCCTGCCGATCCTCAATCGCCTGATCGGCCCGGCGAAGATCCGCGTCAGTATCAAGACCCTGATCCTGCTGCCGACCCGCGAACTGGCCCAGCAGACCCTGAAGGAAGTCGAACGCTTTTCGCAGTTCACTTTCATCAAGTCCGGCCTGATCACCGGCGGCGAAGATTTCAAGGTCCAGGCGGCCATGCTGCGCAAGGTGCCGGACATCCTCATCGGCACACCGGGCCGGATGATCGAGCAACTCAACGCCGGCAACCTCGATTTGAAAGAAGTCGAAGTGCTGGTGCTCGACGAAGCCGACCGCATGCTCGACATGGGCTTCGCCGAAGACGTGCAACGTCTGGTCGACGAATGCCCGAACCGTCAGCAAACCATGCTGTTCTCCGCCACCACCGGCGGTTCCGGCCTGCGCGAGATGATCGCCAAGGTGCTGAACAACCCTGAGCACCTGCAGCTCAACGCGGTCAGCCAGCTGAACTCGACCACTCGTCAGCAGATCATCACTGCCGACCACAATCAGCACAAAGAACAGATCGTCAACTGGCTGCTGGCCAACGAGACCTACCAGAAGGCCATCGTCTTCACCAACACCCGCGCCATGGCCGACCGCATCTACGGCCGCCTCGTGGCTCAGGAATACAAGGCGTTCGTGCTGCACGGCGAGAAAGACCAGAAGGATCGCAAACTGGCGATCGATCGTCTGAAGCAGGGCGGCGTGAAGATCCTGGTAGCGACCGACGTCGCGGCCCGTGGTCTGGACGTTGATGGCCTGGATCTGGTGATCAACTTCGACATGCCACGCAGCGGCGACGAATACGTGCACCGCATCGGTCGTACTGGCCGTGCCGGTAACGACGGTCTGGCGATCTCGCTGATCTGCCACGGCGACTGGAACCTGATGTCGAGCATCGAGCGCTACCTCAAGCAGAGCTTCGAGCGCCGCACCATCAAGGAAGTCAAAGGCACCTACGGCGGGCCGAAGAAGGTCAAGGCCTCGGGCAAAGCCGTTGGCGTGAAGAAGAAAAAGACCGACGCCAAGGGCGACAAGAAGAAAACCGCCGCCAAGACCCCGACCAAGCGCAAGAGCGCCAACCGGCCGAAGCCGGATTCTCTGGTGAGCAGCGACGGCATGGCCCCGCTCAAGCGCCGCAAGCCGGCAGAGCCTGCGGCTGAATAAGTCGTTTCAAGCGGCCAATAAAAAACCCGGACAGTGTCCGGGTTTTTTTATGCGCGGGGTTTGTCAGTTGCCCAACTGTCCGCTGGTGTCGGCGTCAAAGCGCTGTTTGGCGCGATCTGCCGCTGGTTTGAGCAGCGCGAGCAGCGCGGCTTCGCTGTACAGCCGCGAGTCCCCAAGCTCTTTCGGCGTTGGCTCGATCGGGATCAGCACATCTTCACCGTCAGCGTGCAGCCAGATCGCCACGACGTGCAGTGCCGAGACAAACAACACGCGCAATTCAACGCTTTTGCCCTGCAGTTGCGGCGCCTGTTCCGCCAGTTTCAACGCGCCCACGGTGTCGGCGGCGCGGGTGCCGTGGTTCAGCGAAGCGAACTCGACATGGCCACGTACCTCGGCCAGTTGCGCATCGGCAATACTCACGCCGTCGGCAAACACCAAGTAATGCCAGTCGCCGATGCGTGCGTCTTTCAGACCTTTGCCCAGACTCAGGTCATCCAGCGTCAGCGAGTAGCCGCGATAGGCTTCGCTGAGGCTGACTTTGGCCGGTGCCGCGTTGGCGAACTGGCGGTTGATGCCGAAGCCCTGGTTTTGCAGCGCGGCTTGCAACACCGGACGCAAAGTCTGTACGCCGTTGGAAGGCGCCTTTGGATAAGTCAGTTGCATGATGTCGCCCTCCTAGTTTTTCGCGGTGAAGTAAGTGTGAGTCCAGTTGCCGCCGCCGTTGTACGAACCCGGGAAGGAGTTCAGCGCGCGGGTCGAGTAACCGTAGATCGAGTCGGCAACCAGCACATAGTTGCCGTTGGTGCCGTAGATCGCCAGGAAGTGCGCACCGCCACCATACCAGGCACAACGCAGGCCGACCGGGCGGCCCATGTTGATCTGATTCTGAATGGCCGACATCTGCAGCGAGCCCTGATTCATGCCGTTGTAGCTGCGGGTGGTCTGCAGGGCCGAATCCAGGTAGCCATAGACGTTGCACGGGCCAGGCTGGCTGCAGCAATTGCGGTCCAGTTGGGTGCTGGCGACGCCGCACTGAGTCCAGGATCCGGTGCCATAGTAGTTGCCGACCGATGTGGAAACGGCGGCCCAGCACCAGTTGGTCTGGGTCTGTTTCTGCATGCTGAAGTTGAGGTTGACAGCGGCCAGTGCCGCCGTTTGCGCAGTGGCTTCAACCTCGACCAGTTGCGGGTCCAGCAGGTGGCCAATGAGGCACCTTGGCAGGCTCTCGCCGGTGAATGATGTTGCTTGAGTGGTTAACATTTTTTCAGTCCTCCATGAATGAAAACAAGCGTCCAGCTTGTGGTTGTGTTGCGGTAATGCCGAGCGATCGGTGGTTAACGGTTTTCATCTGCGATGAACGGTGCCGATCTCCTTGCTCGAGGTAACCTTAGTCTGCATATGCGTTTATGCAAGAAAATAAATGCATAAATGCATTTTTGGCAGCAAAAGATCGCAGCCTTCGGCAGCTCCTACAGAGTTCGGTGTAGGAGCTGCCGAAGGCTGCGATCTTTTGATCTTGCTTTTAGCCCTCGGCTTTTTTCTCAGCCGTCCCCAATTCCTTCAAGCGCTGATCAATCAACTGGCACTTGTCCGGCAGATCCGCACTGGCCGTCCCCAGGTCCATTTTCTGCAACTCGGCGTTGATCTCCTTGGCCTTGGCCGGATTCTGTTCGGTGAGCTTGGCCACTTCCTTGGCCAGTTGTTCACGTTTGGCGGTGGCCTCTTCCGGCGTGCAGGCCCAGACGGGCAGGGCGCAGGCGAGGGTGGCGGCGAGGGTGAGCTTGAGCAGGGTTTTCATGGGGGCGGGCCTCCGTTCCGGTTAAGGCGGGTTAACCGGTGGAGGGCCGGATGACGTAAAAAGTTCAGAGTTGTGGCAGCCAGCAAGGTTTGCTGCCACAGGTTTATCAACTGCCATGACAGCAACTGGATTTTGTTTCTCTCTCATATCGGTCGTGGTGCCGCACCCATTCCATGATCTCGTCCTCATTGCGGCCCTTGGGCGTGAGGTCGAGATAGTTGTAGGCCCCAACCAACATATCCAGCCCACGGGCATAAGTTGAGTAGGTATGAAAAATCTCCCCGGATGCATTGCGATAAAACACACTCAGCCCCGGCATTTCTTCCTCGGCGCCGTCAGTCTTTTCGTAGTTGTAGGTAGCCTTTCCGGCTTCGGCGTCCTCGGCTCTGGCGCAAACACCAAAGTCGTAGTTGAAATCGGAACCGTCTGACGACACCCAGTCGAATTTCCAGCCCATGCGCTGCCTGAAGGCCTGAAACTGTTCGAACGGTGCGTGGGAGACCGCCACCACCGCGATATCGTGATGAGCCAGATGCTGGTTCGCGCCGTCGATGTGGTCGGACAGGAACGAGCAGCCCTGGCAGCCTTCCTCCCAGTCCTTGGCGAACATGAAGTGGTAAACAATCAGTTGACTGTGTTGGCCGAACAAGTCGGCCAGTTTCAGTTCGCCGTTCGGGCCGTGGAAGCGGTAGTCCTTGTCGACTCTGACCCAGGGCAACGCCCGGCGTTTGGCGCTGAGGCGATCGCGCTCGCGGGTGAAGGCCTTTTCGTCGGCCAGATGTTGTTTGCGCGCGGCGAGCCATTCTTCGCGCGATACCACCGGATGATTCTCGACGTTCATGATGATTTCTCCTGCGGGGGTTGAAACCGTCTCTGTCAGACTAGTCGTTTAACCCTCGATCAATTCGACAGACCGCCGGTCGGTCGCCGCGGAAAATGCCGCTGAACGGCTGCGGTGCGTCCGGGTCACAACCTATGACAGCGCCCCAAATCACGCGCACCGGAGGTTGAATCAGGATGACGACTTATAACTGGGATTTGATTGAACGTTTGCTGCATGAAGTGCAGAACAGTGCAGGCGAAAGTTTCGCGCCGCGAAAATATGCCGAGGATTATGCTGCGGCGAAAGCCAGCGCCGGTGAGCCGATCGAGAATCTGGATCACCTGAAAACGGTGGCTTGCGAATACGAAGGCTTGTTGCTTGATCGTGGATTTATCGAACCGCGTCCGGATCATATGGGCAGCACCGGCAACAATTTCATTCTGACCCCGCGTGGGTCGAGCCTGTTGAGCCTTATCGACAGCAGCATTCCCGGCAATGATCATCCACGGCAGGTGCTGGATGAGCAGGACGATGCGCTGGATGAAGCGACATTCGATGAAGTGGCTTCAAAGGCGCAGATTGCCTGAAAGTAAAAGATCGCAGCCTCCGGCAGCGCCTGCACATAACCCTGTAGGCGCTGCCGAAGGCTGCGATCTTTTGATCTTCTATTCCTGCTTTGCTGCCTTCAGACACTTCAAATCATTGAAGTCCTTACGCACACCCTCGATCTTCTTCAACAACCGCTGACGCTGCTGCGGCGTACTCTCCGCCATCAGATCCACCGCCAGCGAACGCGCCTGCGCTTCGGTGTTGGCGTAGGCCTTCTGGTAATCCGCTGTCCATAATCGCTCGCGGTTGACCAGAAGTGTCTCGATTCGCTGTGGGAATTCCGGACTTTTACGCTGGGCAACGGCGTTACTGAACTGCTGCTGCCAATGCGCGCGGTTGGCGATCCATTGAGTGTTCTGATCGCCCAGTGCGGTTGACCAGGCCATCACTCGTTGTTCCTGAGTAACGCTCAACGGGCCGAGCCAGTCGGTCAGGCGCTTGTCCATGCGTGCAGCGCGTTCAGCAATCTGCTGCGCCAGCGGCGGTTTGACGAATTCCTTTTCCCGTTTGCGCAGGTCCTTGGCGAACGCGTCGTTCATCTCGGCAACTTGTTTGTCGTCCAATCCTTGCAGCAATTCGACGGCCGACGGGGTGATCTGGTGCGCAGTTTCAGCGATGGCCTGTTTGGCCTCTGCGGTTCGCGCTTGCAACGCCGCGTCCGTCACCTGATTGGTTTCGACCATCGCCTGCAAGCGATCCAGCCAGTCGAGATAGCCCGGCAACTGCGTGGTGCAGTGCCAGTTCAGGTGTTCCTTGAGCCGTTCGTTGAACCAGTCCTTCTGCTCGCCGTTCATGTCCAGGTAGTCGCCAAGCGTCCACGGAATGATCACGTCGAGATTGCGGTAGGCCAGGCCGACACGGCTGCAGGCGCCGAGGGCGAGGGTGAAGATCAGCAGGGTGGCGATGTACTTGAACCAGCGAGACATGAGCGAGTCCTTGCGAGAGCCTGACGTCTGATTCCTATGTGAACGCAGGAGGCTCCCGGCAGTTCAGCCGATCAATAGAAAGCGCGTTCGGCCTTGAGCGTGACCAGGCCGTCGCACTCGCTGTTTTGCCCGGAGTAAGCCGAGCAATCGCTGCCACTGAGGTTGGAATTGCTATAGATCAGGTCGAGGTCGACGCCCATGAATGGCCGGGAAAATTTCACCGACCAATCGGTAAAACTGCTGACGTAACCACCGTCCACCGACACCGGCGTGTTCAGTTGATGGGTGGTGTATTTCATGCTGATCCCGATGCCGAACGGCTGATTGCCGCCAAGGTCGGCGAACAGCGTGTTGTTCTGTTTGTCCGGGTCGTTGCTGAAGGCCACGCCGAAACGACTGCCGAGCAGGGTCAGGCCGCCGAACAGTTCCTGGCTGTCGAGGGTGTCCACTTTGGGGTAGCTGTAGTGGATCATCCCGACTTCATAGCCGAGCGACTGATCGAAAGGTTGTTTGAAGCCGACGTAGGAGTCGATTTCGAGGTTCTTGCCCGGGGTAAGGCCCATGCTCGGTGCGTACTGGCCGACATACAGGCCGCTGTCGTGACTCAGATCGAGGCCACCGTGGAAAGAACCGACTGCGGCAGGTTTGACCAGCCCCTGAGCCATGCTGCGGCTGGGCGTGGTGCCGAGTTTGAGGTCGAAGTCGCCGAGTTCGCGCTGGAAAATCTGCGCGTGCGCGGACGAGCAGACCAGCAGGCCGACAAGCACTAAACGGAAAGATTTGAGCATGCGTCACTCCATGAACAGCGAGGGCAGGGCTTGAACCTGCTGAAACGCTTAATCCAGACGCGTGCAAGGATACCGGCGAATGCTCGGCAATGATGGCCGTTCGTCGATTTTCAAAGATTGATTAAACAGAATGGAGGCTGTTGCGCGGGTGCCAGTCCAGACGCTTCGAAGCTCAAAGCGTCTCAGGACGGGTGTATTACCGGGTATTACTTCTTGCCCAGGCTGATCTGCTTGGACGGGCCGAACGTCTGGCCGCTGACGCCTTTGGCAATTTGCTGGATTTCACCGCCGGACTTGAGGAACGCTGCGATCTGATCGTTAATCGATTCGCTGGTTTCAACGGCTGGAGCTGGCTTTGCTTTGCTGGTGGATGCTTTTACACGCATGGCGGCCATTAACCTGTAGAAAAGTAACTCGGCCAGGCATCGTACAGGAATAACTTGACAATTGCTTGATAAATATCCCCCGGAATAACTGAGCGCCTGGGTGGAGTATTCTCGATCAATTATTCGAAATATCATCCTAAGCTGCTGTTTTAAATACGAACATTTATTCGCCACGAGTGAGATTGTCTGCGGTGAAAAGGCGTGGCAATGCCTGCGATGGTCTGACGAATGGCGCTCCAGTCGCGTCAGATACAGGAAAATCAAGGCGTTCCGCCGATTTTTCCGAGACGGCCGTTCAGCCAGCGAACGAGACGGGCAAAACCGGGTAGAATGCCGCCCACGCAATGAGGGTTCTGGAAAATGGCTTTAGTCGGGCGTTACAACAGTTTGCAAGTGGTTAAACACACTAACTTCGGTTTATATCTGGACGGCGGTGCCGACGGCGAAATTCTTTTGCCCAACCGTTATATCCCTAAAGATATTCCCAGCGAAGATGAAGACTGGCTCAACGTATTTATTTATCTGGACAGCGAAGACAAACTTCTCGCTACCACTGAAAAACCAAAAGTTCAGGTCGGTGAATTTGCCAGTCTGAAAGTTGTTGAAGTCAACAGTATCGGTGTGTTCCTCGATTGGGGCCTGCCGAAGGATCTGTTGCTGCCGTATTCCGAAGAAAAGCGCCAGATGACCGCTGGCGAGTACTGCGTGGTGCACGTCTATCTCGATAAACATACGCGTCGCATCACCGCGACTGCGCGCCTGGATCGCTACCTCGACAAGACCCCGGCCAACTACAGCGCCGGTCAGGAAGTCGATTTGCTGGTTGCCGAAGCCACCGACATGGGCTTCAAGGCGATCATCAACAACAAGCACTGGGGCTTGATCCACAAGAATGAGATCTTCAAGTTCATGCGTTCCGGCATGCGCGAGAAGGGTTTCATCAAGGAAGTGCGTGCCGACGGCAAGATCAGCCTCAGCCTGCAACCGGTTGGCCAGGAAGCGGCAAGCAGCCTGAGTTCGAAGATTCTTGCCAAATTGCGTGAAAGCAACGGCACGCTGGCCATCAGTGACAAGAGCGATCCGGCGCTGATCAGCAGCATGTTCGGTGTCAGCAAGGGCAACTTCAAGAAGGCCATCGGTTCGCTGTACAAGGAAGGCAAGATCGTCATTCACGCCGATCGCATTGAACTAACCTGAGCCACCGCCGGCCCCATGTAGGAGCTGCCGCAGGCTGCGATCTTTTGATTTTCAAAGGCAAAAGATCGCAGCCTGCGGCAGCTCCTACATGAGGGTTCGCAGATGAAGAAAGTGTTGATTGCCTATGGCGCCACACTGCTGGCGTTTCTGTTGCTCGACGGTATCTGGCTCGGCGTATTGATGGCGCCGACCTACCGCGAGCTGCTCGGTTCGCTGATGCTCGAAAAACCGCTGCTGGTTCCGGCAGCGGTTTTTTATTGCCTGTACGTTTTTGGTTGCGTGCAGTTTGTGGTGTTGCCGGCGCTGAGCTGGCAACGGGCGGCAACGATGGGCGCATTGTTGGGGCTGGTGGCGTACGGCACGTATGACCTGACCAATTGGGCGACGTTGCGCGGGTGGTCGGTGCAGGTGAGTTTGATGGATTGGGCGTGGGGGGGCTTTGCGACGGCTGTTGCCTGCTCGGTCGGATTTTTGGTGACGAAACGACTACTGAGTTCACCACCCTGATCTGCGTTGTTCAAACTGACGCCATCGCTGGCAAGCCAGACTCCCACAGAGTTTTGTGTCGAACAAAGAGTCAATGAGCAAACCGGTCATTGTGGGAGCTGGCTTGCCAGCGAATGGCGGCGCAGCCGACGGCCATTCACCGCTGACGTTCCTGACGCAGACAAAGTCTTTTTCAGACGGCTTTTTTTGCCCGAGTGATTGATAATCCCCGACACAGATTTTCGACCAGTGGATGGCTGCCATGTTGTGTGTGTTCGAGGTGTTGCGGTGAGTGTCGAGCGGCGCAATGCCGATGGGTTTGCCTTGCAGGTGATGATCGGCCTGTGCCTGATCTGGGGCGTGCAGCAAGTGATGATCAAGTGGGCCGCGCCGGACATCGCGCCGGTGATGCAGGCCGCTGGACGCTCGGGGATATCCGCGTTGCTGGTGGGCCTGCTGCTGTGCTGGAAGGGTGGCTGGGATCAGGTCGGCAACACCTGGCGCGGCGGCCTGCTGGCCGGTGCGCTGTTTGGCCTGGAGTTCTTCTTCATCGCCGAAGGCCTGCAACTGACCACCGCCGCGCACATGTCGGTGTTCCTTTACACCGCGCCGATTTTCACCGCGCTCGGCGTACATTTTCTGTTGGCCAGTGAACGCTTGCGCCCGCTGCAGTGGCTGGGGATTCTGCTCGCGTTCGTCGGTATCGCCATCGCCTTCGCCGGCGGCGTGTCGTGGGACAACCTCGACCGGCGCATGCTGCTGGGTGATGCATTTGGTGTCATCGCCGGCGCTTGCTGGGGCGCGACCACCGTGGTGGTGCGCGCCTCGCGTCTGTCAGAGGCACCAGTGACGTTGACTCTGTTCTATCAGTTGATCGTCGGCTTCGTCGGTCTGCTGTTGATCGCACTGTTCAGCGGCCAGATCACTCACGTCAGCCTGACCACCGTGGCGGTCGCCAGCGTGTTGTTTCAGGGCCTGGTGGTGTCGTTCTTCAGTTACCTGACGTGGTTCTGGCTGCTGCGCCGCTATCTGGCGGCCAATCTGGCGGTGTTTTCGTTCATGACCCCGTTGTTCGGCGTCACGTTCGGCGTGGTCCTGCTCGGTGAAGAATTGAGCGTGAACTTCGTCATCGGCGCGGTGCTGGTGTTGCTCGGCATCACCTTTGTCAGCGCTGAGCAGTGGGTGCGTCGGCGTTTGCGCAAAGCCCTCGGCCAGCGCTGACCGATTGCAGCGCCAGCCCGCCGGCAATCAGCAGACCGCTGCCGGCAATGATCAGCGCCGGTTGCAGACCACCGCTGAAATGGCTGCTGAGCGCCGCCAGCAACGGCCCGCTGAGCTGGCCGACGGCGAAGCATGCGGTCAGCAGTCCGGCGTTGCGCTGAGTTGTATGCGGCGCCAGTTCTCGCGAGCGTTGCATCACCAGTTGCATGCAAGCGAGGAACGGCATGCCGCATAACACCACCCCCAGCGCCAGGCCATAACCGCTGCCCAACAAGCACGCAAAGACTCCCAGCGCCTGCAGCCACAGCGTGGCCGTCAGCCAGTGACGCGTGGTGTTCGGATCGTGGCGACGCAGACTCACCAGCAGCACGCCAATCGCCGCGCCGAGGCCGAAGCACGGCCAGAACAGATCAGCCTGCCATTGCCCGTGAAACTGCGCGTTGGCCATTTGCGAAAGAAACGTGGCGGGGATGATGTAACCCACGCCATACAGCGCATACACCACTGCCAGTCGCGGGATGCCGCGATTCGAATGGCTGACATTGAGCGTGGCGACCGGCGTGTGCACACCCGGTTGCGGCAGGATTCGTACGATTGCGAGCAACATCACCAGCGCCACGGCGGCATAGATCAGCCACAGCGTGGCGGAAGTCTGGTTCAGCAGATGTGAGAACAGCGCCAGCAGCCCGGTCAAAAAAATCCCCAGCCCCGGACCGGCAAATACCAGCGCCCCCAGCCGTGGCCGACCTGCAGCCGCTGCCAGTGGCTGACTCAGTGCGGTAATCATCACCAGCACCCAGGCACTCGCCACCCCGGTGCCGAAGCGCAACAGCAAATGCGCCCAGAAGCCGTTGGCCCAGAACGACGCCAGGGTCAGCAGCACGCACAGCCACAAGCCGCCATGCAACCGGCGCTGCACTTGCGGCGGACGATGGGCGAACATTGCGTCCACTGCGCCCAGCAGGTAGCCGAGGTAGTTGGCCGCGGCAATCAGACCGGTGGCGGTCAGGTCAACCTGGCCCTCGCTGAGCAGGTGCGGCAGTTGTGGCGTGAGGGCGAAACGCCCGATGCCCATGGCCATCATCAGGGCGACGAAGCAGGCGGATAAGCGAATCAGTGGCGACATGGTCGGGATTCCTGTGAAGGAGCGATGACCGTCAGGCTAGAACCGTTTGACTTTCTTTAAAATTGAATAATAGTGAGCAACTTGTTCTGTTATGGAGAAAACTCGTGGAGTTCAGCCAATTGCGGATCTTTCAGGCAGTCGCCGAGGAAGGTTCGATCACCCGCGCAGCAGAACGCCTGCACCGGGTGCCGTCCAACCTGTCGACCCGGCTCAAGCAGCTGGAAGAGCAATTGGGCGTCGAACTGTTCGTTCGTGAGCGTCAGCGTTTGCAGTTATCGCCTGCGGGAAAAGTCCTGCTGGACTACACCGGCAAGCTGTTCGCCCTGCGTGATCAAGCCAGTGCGGCAGTGATGGGCGGGCAACCGGCGGGGGATTTCGTTCTCGGTACGCTGTACAGCACCGCGGCAATCCACTTGCCGGCGTTGCTCGCGCGCTATCACAAGCAATATCCGGCGGTGAATCTGCAAGTGCAGTCCGGCCCCAGCGGCGAGTTGCTCGAAGGTCTGGTCTCCGGGCGTCTCGATGCGGCGTTGGTGGACGGTCCGCCGCAACTGGCCGGGATCGACGGGGTGCCGCTGTGTGACGAGCGTCTGGTGCTGATCAGTGAAGCCGATCACCCGCCGATCCGCAGCGCCAAAGAGGTCGAGGGCAGGGCGGTGTTCACCTTCCGTCATGGCTGCGCCTATCGCGCACGGCTGGAGGCGTGGTTCGTCCACTATCAGGCGGCGATGGGCCGGGCGATGGAGATCGAGTCGTATCAGGGCATGCTGGCTTGCGTGATTGCCGGCAGCGGTGTGGCATTGATGTCGGAGTCAATGCTGGCCAGTCTGCCGGGGCGCGAAAGCGTCGCGGTGCACCCTTTGGCCGAGCCGTTCGCCAGTGCGACAACGTGGCTCATGTGGCGCAAGGGCATGGTCGGGGCCAACCTCAATGCCTGGATTGAACAGCAGCAAGCGCTCTATCCCGTGGCTGCGAACGAAACCCGGCAAACGGCGTGAACCAACCGATAGTAATTCTGTTCAATTCAGTAACAGATCATTGCGGATTTGGCCGAGCATTGCGTAGGACTTCGGACTATTATCAGTGCGAAGCGGCCTCAGAATTCCGGTCGCTCAGCACTACCCTGAAGGGGGCATGACGATGAAAGATAAAATTCAGAACTGGCTGCACGATTTGGGTGTTGCCCTCGGCTTGATCGAACCGCCTCTGCAACCCGTACCGATCCGCACCGATGACGAACAGCGCCGGCGTCAGCCTCGCCGGCGGTAAGCACCACCCCATGTGAGTGACGCTGTTGTGGCGAGGGAGCTTGCTCCCGCCCGGCTGCGCAGCAGTCGTAAGGTCACTGAACAAGGTCCGTCTGGCACAACCGGGCTGAATGGTTTTGGGGCTGCTTCGCAGCCCAGCGGGAGCAAGCTCCCTCGCCACAGGGTTTCAGCTCACCCTGATGGTTGTATTTGGCAAACCCTCTCAATGCCGTCCAATCTCCAGTAAAAACCGGCTCAAGTCATTCGCGGTCTTCGCGGTCTTGAGCATGTGATCCTCTTCGGCAGTGAATGCCGTCAGTCCGAATTCATCTTCCAGATGGAAGATCAGATCCTCGATATCCGCCTTCTCCAGCCCCAGTTGCACCAGGCTGGTGTTGTCGTTGAAGTCGCGATTTTCCAGCAGGCGCTTGATGAACCGATGTACGGCGGCACGCACGGCAGCTCTTCTCATGGCAGACAGTTTCGTTGTTGTTTTGACTGATTACAGCAGGCCTCAAGCGTGTCGGCGCAGCCATTCGTCAATCATCGAGCGCAGATGCTCGCCGGAAAAACTGCCGAAATGTCCGCCATGCACCGTGCGGATCGGTAGCGCCTGCAAGCGCCGCAGACTGGCGGCGTAATCCTGCAGATTGGAGTGGTAGGCGTCCTCGATCAACGGCCCGTCGTAAATGATGTCGCCGCTGAACAACGTTTCGGTCGCCGCTTCATACAGGCTGATCCCGCCCGGCGAATGCCCCGGCGTGTGCAGCACCTGCAAGGTGCGGTTGCCCAGATCCAGCACGTCGCCATCCTCGACAAACCCGGTGGCCGGCGCGGCCTTGACCCGGTATTCGGCGTAGCACAGCGGGCAGCCCGGGTGCGCCTCGAACATGTCGTCGCCGACGAAGGCCCGGCTCAGGTCATTGTCACCATCCGGCGCGGCAAGAATGTCGGCCTCGGCGCGATGTACCAGGCGTTCGGCGAATTCGTGATGCCCGGCGATGTGATCAAAGTGGCAGTGGCTGGCGACGGCCACCAGCGGCCGTTCGGTGAGCCACGGCAACTGTTCGCGCAGGCTGACCAGCCCCGAGCCGCTGTCGAGCAGCAGATCCTTGTTGCGGCCCTGGATGTGCCAGAGGTTGCAGCGGTAGAACGGGCGGATGTACGGCTCGTGGATCAACCGGATGCCATCGCTCAAGCTCAAAACGTCGAACCATTGATCGCGAGAAACAATCTTCATCAATCATTTTCTCCAGACGAAAAAAACGGGTGTGGCAACCGACGCCACACCCGTCGAAGAAAGCATCAAGTCGTTACATCAAAGCTTAGATCGCACTCGCCACCGTCGCCGGGCGCGGGGAGACCAGGCTGACCACCACAAAACTCACCAGGCCCACAGCCAGGCTGTAGTAGATCGGCGTGTTGGCGTCCAGACCGTCCTTGAACATGAACAGCAGAGCGGTGGCAAAACCCAGGCCCATGCTGGCGATGGCGCCGGCGGTGGTCGCGCGTTTCCAGAAAATCGCACCGATCAGCGGAATCAGCATGCCGCCCACCAACAGGTTGTACGCCAGGGTCAGGGCGCTGATCACGTCATTCACCACCAGCGCGATGCCCAGGACCACGACACCGGTCAGCAGGGTGAACAGGCGGTTGATCGCCAGGCTCGACTGTTTGCCGCCGCGCAATTTCGGCAGCAGGTCTTCAGTCAGGGTGGTGGCAGCAGCGAGCAGGCCGGCGCTGGCGGTGGACATCATCGCCGCCAGTGCCGCAGCGATTACCAGACCACGGATGCCGTCCGGCAGCGACAGTTTGACGATGGCGGCGAAGGCGTTGTTGACGTTGTCCAGATCCGGGATCAGTACGTGAGCGGCCATGCCGATCAGTGCGCAGGCCAGACCGTAGAGGATGCAGTAGATACCGGCGATGCTGCCGGCGTACTGGGCGACTTTGGCGGTCTTGACGGTGAACACCCGTTGCCAGATGTCTTGACCGATCAGGATGCCGAAGAAGTAGATCATGAAGTAGGTGATGATCGTGTCCCAGCCGATGGTGGTGAAGTTGAACGCCGCTGCCGGCAGCTTCAGCACCAGTTCGTCCCAGCCGCCGACGCGGTACAGGCAGATCGGCAACAGGATGAACATCAGGCCCACGGTCTTGATGATGAACTGGACGATGTCTGTCAGGGTCAGCGACCACATGCCGCCGATCGCCGAGTAGATCACCACCACGCCACCGCCGAGCAATACCGAGATCCAGAAGGGCAGGCCGAACAGCACTTGCAGTACGGTGCCGATCGCCAGGATCGAGGTCACGCCGATCATCAGGGCATAGGCCAGCATGATCGCCGCGCTCGCCGAGCGGGCCATCGGGTTGTAGCGTTTTTCCAGCACCTGGGTAACGGTGTAGATCTTCAGTTTCAGCAGTGGTTTGGCAAGGAACAGGTTCAGCGCGACGATGCCGCAGCCCAGTGCCGCGCACAACCAGAAGCCGGAAATGCCATGCACGTAGCCCAGACGCACGGTGCCGACGGTGGACGCGCCACCGAGTACGGTCGCGGCCATGGTGCCCATGTACAGGCTCGGGCCCAGGTTACGCCCGGCGACCAGAAAGTCCTCGTTGGTCTTGGCCTTGCGCATGCCGTAGTAGCCGAGCAACAGCATGCCGGCGGCGTAGATGAGGACGACGAATAAATCCAAAGCCATGATGGCGTGTCTCCGATTGTCTTTTTTATGTGGAACGCTGAATCGAATGCCTCTCTGTGGCGAGGGAGCTTGCTCCCGCTGGGCTGCGAAGCGGCCCCAACAGCTTCATTGCGACTGCTGCGCAGTCGAGCGGGAGCAAGCTCCCTCGCCACAAGAACTCCAATCCTTCAAATTTTCTGTGTGAATCAGGCCGCCTGGCGCAGTGCCGATTTAGCTGGCGACTTCGCGCCTTGGCTGCGCGCATCCTGCGGTCCAAACACCTCCCGCGGTTCCGGGAACAGGCTCAGCAGCGTCAGGTACACCACCGAGGCCAGGCCCAGGGTCACCGGCAGGCTGATGTCGATACCACCGGCCATCTCGCCCAGCGGGCCGACGAACTGCCCCGGCAGGTTGACGAAACACAGGCCGACCGCCGCGCTCGGGATCCATGCGCCCAGGCCACGCCAGTTCCAGCCGTGGTTGAACCAGTAGCGTCCGCCTTGCTCGCCGCGAGTGAACACCTGCAGGTCATCCGGGCAGTAGAAGCCGCGACGCATCAAGAGGCCGATGATCATGATCACCATCCACGGGGTGGTGCAGGTGATGATCAGCACGGCGAAGGTCGACACGCTTTGCACCAGGTTCGCCGCGAAGCGCCCGATGAAGATGAAGGCAATCGACAGCACGCCGATCAGCAGCGTGGCTTTCACGCGTGACAGCACCCGTGGGAACACGCTGGACATGTCCAGCCCGGTGCCATACAGCGAGGTGGTGCCGGTGGACATGCCGCCGATCACCGCAATCAGGCACACCGGCAGGAAGAACCAGCTCGGCGATACCGCCAGCAGGCCGCCCACATAGTTGTTCGCCGCGATGTAGTCCGGCGCCTTGATCGCGACAATGGTCGCGGTGGTCAGGCCGAACAGGAACGGGATGAACGTGGCGATCTGCGACAGCACCACGGCGGCCATGATCCGCTGCTTGGAGGTGTCACGCGGGATGTAGCGCGACCAGTCGCCGAGGAACGCACCGAAGGAAATCGGGTTGCTCATCGCCACCAGCGCCGCGCCGATGAACGCCGCCCAGAAGCCCGGTTGACCGAGGTTCACCGTGCCGGCGTAGTTCACATCGAAAGGACCGGCGAAGGCGAAGATGCCCAGCAGGAACAACAGGCTGGCGCTCCACACCGCGATCTTGTTCACCCACAGCAGAAAGCGGAAGCCGTAGATGCACACGGTCAGCACCAGAATCGCGAACAGACCGTAGGCCAGACCCAGGGTCAGGTCGGTTTCCGGCAGACCGATCAGGCGTTTCGCACCCCCGATCAACGCATCCCCCGAACTCCACACCGAGAGCGAGAAAAACGCGATGGCGGTCAACAGCGACAGGAACGAGCCGACGATCCGCCCGTGCACGCCGAAGTGGGCACCCGAGGACACGGCATTGTTGGTGCCGTTGAGCGGGCCGAACAGGCCCATCGGTGCGAGGATCAGCGAGCCGAGCAGCACGCCCAGCACAATTGCCCAGACGCCGGCCTGAAACGACAGGCCGAACAGCACCGGGAAACTGCCGAGCACGGCGGTGGCAAAGGTATTGGAACCACCGAAGATCATCCGGAACAAGTCCGTCGGGCCTGCGGTGCGTTCGTGGTCCGGGATCTGCTCGACCCCGTGGGTTTCAATTTGCGTAAGGCTTTGGTCGTTGTTGTTGTTATTCATGATCTGCTCCGATCATAAAGGCGCGCCTCATCGTGTGTGAGGCGTCACCTGTTTGGCTAAGGGGATGGCAGCCCTTCCGGCATTGCGGACAAATGTTCGTGGCAGGCCAGCCAATGGCCTTGTTGTTCTAGGCTCGACGCTTGTTTCCTGAAAACAATCGTCTCGCGCTCCTGGCTGAAATGTTGCTCCCCTTGCATGCGCAGCTCGGTGGCCACGTCATGGATAAACACCGCCACGTCACCTTGCAGGCTGACGAAGGCGTTGCTCGAAGTGCACGACAGCACTTCAAAGCCATCCTCGGCGCGCCAGCTGTCCCACAAGGCCTGATAGGCATCGCGCGACAGCAACGGCTGTTCGAGGGTGTAAAACACGAAACTTGCATCGGCGCTGAACGCGCCGAAATAAGCTTCGCGATCGTTGCGAGCGAAGGCGGACACCAGATCGGCGGCCGCTTTCAACACCTGATCACGTTCGTTCATGGCCGAACCCTCAGCGGTGGACCACGCCCGGCAGTACGCAGAGCATTTCGTACAGCAGGTTGGCGGCCAGCAGCGAGGTGTTGCCGGTGGTGTCGTAAGCGGGCGAGACTTCTACCAGATCGCAGCCGATCAGGTCGAGGCCCTGGCAGCCACGAACGATTTCAATCGCCTGAATGGTCGTCAGACCACCGATTTCCGGGGTGCCGGTGCCGGGCGCCCAGGCCGGGTCGATACCGTCGATGTCGAAGCTCAGGTACACCGGGCCGCCGCCGACTTTCTCGCGCACTTCGGCCATCAGCGGTGCCAGCGACTTGTGCCAGCACTCTTCGGCTTGTACGACGCGGAAGCCCTGATCGCGGCTCCAGTTGAAGTCGTCAGCGGTGTAGCCCTGTGCGCGCAGACCAATCTGCACCACGCGGTCGCAGTCCAGAAGACCTTCTTCGACGGCGCGACGGAAGGTCGTGCCGTGGGCGATCTTCTCGCCGAACATGTGATCGTTGACGTCAGCGTGGGCATCGATGTGCACCAGACCGACCTTGCCGTGCTTTTTGTGGATGGCACGCAGGATCGGCAGGGTGATGGTGTGGTCGCCACCCAGGGTCATCGGGATCACGTTGTGCTCGAGGATGTTGTCGTAGGCTTCTTCGATGATGCGCACGGCGTCGAGCAGGTTGAAGGTGTTGATCGCCACGTCACCGATGTCGGCAACCGACAGCGAGTCGAACGGCGCGGCGCCGGTGGCCATGTTGTACGGGCGGATCATCACCGATTCGGTGCGGATGTCGCGCGGCCCGAAGCGGGTGCCGGGGCGCAGCGAAGTACCGATGTCCAGGGGCACGCCAACGAAGGCAGCGTCCAGGCCGGCAGCGGTCGGTACATGGGGGAGTCGGAGCATGGTGGCGATGCCGCCGAAGCGCGGCATTTCGTTGCCGCCCAGTGGTTGGTGAAGAATCTTGTCCACGGGTAGGGCCTCATCGTCTTTGTTTTATTTATGTCGGCGCACCGTCGAGCACAGGTTCGGACGCCGCTGTGGGGCCGATTCTGCGAAATGTAGTGCGGGGGAAGAATCGCTACGGGCAAAAACTTAGTTCAGATTTTTCTAAACTAATGGAGAGGCGCGGGATAGACTTCCCGAACCCGTACCGATACCCCTGTGGCGAGGGAGCTTGCTCCCGCTGGGCGGCGCAGCCGCCCCAAAACCACACGACTCGGTACACCTGATCAACTGTATTTGCCGGGTTTGCGACTGCTTCGCAGCCGAGCGGGAGCAAGCTCCCTCGCCACAAGGGATGTGGTGTGGTGCAGCGTTCTACGCACCTGTGATCCTTGTTTGTGGAGTACCTGATGGCCAACGCTTTACCCGACCTGAAACTATTGCGCATCTTCGTCAGCGTGGTCCGGCATCAGGGTTTTGCCAATGCGCAGCAGGAGCTCAACCTGTCGACCTCGGCGATCAGCACCTACATGAGCCAGCTCGAAGCGGCGCTCGGTCTGGTGCTGTGTCATCGCGGGCGCGGCGGGTTCAGCCTGACCAGCAAGGGCGAGCTGTTCCATCAGGAAACCCTGCGCCTGCTCGCCGAACTCGAAGGTTTCGAGCAATACGCCGCCGCGCTCAAGGGCGAACTGCGTGGCACGCTCAACCTCGGGGTGATCGACTCCACCGTCAGCGACAAGGCCTTGCCGTTCGCCGAAGCCATTGGCGCCTACAGTCAGGAACACCCGGCGGTGCATTTGCACCTGTCGGTGATGAGCCCCTACGAACTGCAACTCGGTGTGCAGGACAACCGTCTCGACTTGGCGATCGGCGCGTTTTCCACGCGCATGAGCGGTCTGGTGTACATGCCGCTGTACCGCGAGCAACACTGGCTGTATTGCAGCAGCCGGCATCCGCTGTTCAACGAGCGGCGAATTCCCGAGCAGGTCATCACCCAGCAACGCATGGTTGGCCGTGGTTACTGGAGCCAGGCAGAGCTGGCGCGCCATGGTTTCAAGCACAGCGCGGCGACTGTGGAAAGTATGGAGGCGCAACTGATTCTGGTGCTGTCCGGCGCCTACATCGGTTACCTGCCGGAGCACTACGCCCAGGCCTGGGCCGACAAGGGCGACTTGCGCGTGTTGCTGCCGGCAACTTTCGGTTATCAGGCACCGTTCTCGATGATCATGCGTCGTGGCCGCAGCCGCGAACCGCTGATCCAGACCTTCCGTGATTTGCTCAAAGCACAGCTCAATCAGGCATAGAACCATGTCCAGACCGCAATGCCCGCGCTGCCTGCGCCCACAAACCCACTGCCTGTGCCCGCTGATCCCGAGCCTCGACAGCCGCACCCGCGTTCTGCTGTTGCAGCATCCGAGCGAGGTCAATCACGCGCTCAACACCGCGCGACTGGCGGCGCTGGGTTTGACCAATGCCGAGCTGATTGTGGGGGAGGTGTTCGAGGATTTGCCGGCGTTGTTGAACCGACCCGGTTATCAGGCGCGGTTGCTGTTTCCCGCTGACGATGCGCAGCCGATGCAGGCTTACCGCGAATCCGATGAGCCGCTGCTGTTGGTGGTGCCGGACGGCACCTGGCGCAAGGCGCGCAAGATGCTCCATCTCAATCCATTGTTGGCGGCGTTGCCGCGGGTGACGCTGGCGCAGGGCGGGGTGTCGCGTTACCGGTTGCGCAAGGCGCCGGGGCCGGGGGCGTTGTCGACGATTGAGGCGATTGTGCAGGCGCTGGAAACCCTTGAGGCGCCGACGACTTTTTCGCCGTTACTGAAGCCGTTCGAGGCGTTGATCGAGGGGCAGATTGCGGCGATGGGGGCGGAGGTTTTTCAGCGTAATCATGGCGACAGATAAGTGTTGGCAGTACTGGCCTCATCGCTGGCAAGCCAGCTCCCACAGGTTCTGAGGTGTTCGCAGATTTTGTGTTCGACACGGACACTGTGGGAGCTGGCTTGCCAGCGATGAGGCCAGCCAATTCACCACAAAATCCAGACATTTCTACCGCTCCCGCATCGCCTCGGTCCGGGCTTTGAGCACCGGTTTAAGCAGATAATCCAGCACACTTTTCTCCCCGGTAATGATGTCCACCGTCGCCACCATCCCCGGGATGATCAGCAGCGGTTTCACATCGCCGCCCAAGTGGTTTTTATCTGTGCGCACCTGAATCAGGTAGAAGCTGTTGCCCTTGTCATCGGTGATGGTGTCGGCGCCGATCAGTTCCAGTTTTGCGCTCAGGCCGCCATAGATCGTGTAGTCATAAGCACTGAACTTGACCATGGCTTTCTGGCCCGGATGGAGGAACGCGACGTCTTGCGGACGGACCTTGGCTTCGATCAGCAGGTTGTCTTCCAGCGGCACGATTTCCACCATGTCGCTACCCGGCTGCACCACGCCGCCGATCGTGTTGACCTTCAGCTGCTTGATCACCCCGTGCACGGGCGAGGTCACGGTGGTGCGGCTGACGCGGTCGTCGATGGCGATGCTCGAGGCGGTGATTTTCGACAGGTCGGTGCGTTTCTGATTGAGGTCCTTGGCGGCGTCGGAGCGGAAGGTCTGTTCCGACTCGTCGATCTTGCTCTTGATCTCGTTGATTGCCGATTCGGCCCTTGGGATCGCCAGGGTCGTTGCGTTGAGTGAACCGCGAATTTCCACCGCGCTGCGTTTCAGTCGCAGGATCTCCACCGGTGATACCGCACCCGTGCCGACCAGTGGCGCCGACATGTTCATCTCTTGCTGCAGCAGCGCCAGACTGGAGCTGTACTGGCCTTGCTTGGAGCGAAACTCCGCCAGCTCCTGAGTCTTCTGCCGCAGTTGTTCGGTGAGGGTGCGTTGCTCACTGGCCAGACGCCGTTGGCGCTGGTCATACAGCGCGCGCTCGTCTTCGGCGACCTGTGGCGCCTTGGCGATCACTTCGTCAGACAGCTTGAACGGACGGCCCTCGGCTTCGGCGGAAAGGCGTTCGACTTGCGCGGTCAGGGCGTAACGATCGGCTTCGCTCTCACCCTTGTTCGACAGAAACCGCGTGTCATCCAGGCGCAACAGTTTGTCGCCCTTGTTCACCATCTGTCCTTCACGGACAAAGATCTCGGTGACGATCCCGCCCTCAAGGTTCTGGATCACCTGGACCTTGCTCGAGGGAATCGCCTTGCCTTCGCCCATGGTCACTTCTTCGAGCACGGCGAACTTGGCCCAGACCAGCGCACTGATCAACAGCGCTGCCGCCAGCCACACGGTGATCCGCGACCAGCGCGGCGAATCCTGCAATGCCGCGCCGGCGGTTTCCGGCATGAACTCGGCTTCGGCGCTTTTGCCGAAACTGTCGAAGTAGCCGCGTGATTTGCTATCTGAAGCTGCAGACATGGGGCGATACCCCTCACTCAAGAGAAACAGGTCAACACAATCCTTGTGGCGAGGGAGCTTGCTCCCGCTTGGGTGCGCAGCGCCCACAAGATCTTTGGGGCTGCTTCGCAACCCAGCGGGAGCAAGCTCCCTCGCCACAGACAGTAGGTGGCCGCAGGTTTATGTTGCATCGACTAAACCGCCGCCGAGCCGACCCGGCCTTTGCGCAGTGCATCGATGACCGCTTCTTTCGGGCCGTCGGCGACGACCCGGCCGTTGTCCAGTACCAGCAGCCGATCCACCAGGCTCAGCATCGAGGTGCGGTGGGTGACCAGCAGCAGCGTCTTGCCTTGCACCCAGCCGTGCAGCTTCTGGCGCAGCAGGTCTTCGCTGCTGTTGTCCATGGCGCTGGTGGGTTCGTCGAGCAGCATGATCGGTGGGTCGAGCAGCAACGCCCGGGCCAGTAACACCGCTTGGCGCTGGCCGCCGGAAAGTAATTGGCCGCGTTCGCCTACCGGCCGGTCGAAACCTTGCGGATGCTGGCGCGCCAGTTCGGTGACGCCGGTCAGTTCGGCGACTTCGAGCATGCGTGAATCGCTGATGTAGCGGGCGCCGAGGGTCAGGTTGTCGCGCAGGCTGCCGGCCAAAAGCGGCAGGTCGTGGGCGACATACCCGATCTGCTGGCGCAGGTCGGCGACATCCAGTTGCCGCAGGTCGAGACCGTCGAGCAGCAACTGGCCTTCCTCGGGTTCATAGAAGCCCATCACCAGCCGCGCCAGGGTGCTTTTGCCCGAGCCGCTGCGGCCGATGATGCCGATCCGCTCGCCGGGTTTCATGCTGAAGCTGACGTTGCTCAGCGCCGGTGCATTCTGGCCGTTGTAGTGAAAGGTCACGCCACTGACGTCCAGCGCACCTTGCAGTTGCGTGCGTTCCAGTGGCCGCTGCTTGCCGTCGCGCTCCTGGGGCAGGCCCATCAGTGCGTCGGTGCTTTTCATGGTCAGTTGCGCTTGCTGGTAGCGGGTGATCAGCCCGGCGATCTGTCCCAATGGCGCGAGCACCCGGCTGCCGAGCATGTAGCTGGCGACCAGCGCACCGACGCTGAGGTTGCCGGCGATGATGCTGTAGACCCCGGCGACAATCGTCGCCATCCCGGAAAACTGCTGAATGAACAGCGTGCCGTTGGTCGCCAGCGCCGAAAGATTGCGCGCGTGGCTGTCGAGGCGGGTGAGGGCGCCGTGGGTGCTTTCCCATTTGTGCTGGCGCTCGCTTTCGGCGCTGCAGGCCTTGAGGGTTTCCAGGCCGCCGAGGGTTTCGATCAGCAGCGCCTGCCGTTCGGCACCGAGGCTCAGGCTTTTCTGCACGGTGTCACGCAGGCGGACCTGAATCGCCAGGGCAAAAATGATCGTGAGCGGAAACGCCAGCAGCGGAATCACCACCAGCCAGCCGCCGAGCAGGCCGATCACCACCAGCATCAACACCACGAAGGGCAGGTCGATCAGGCTGGTCAGGGTCACGGCGGTGAGGAATTCGCGCAGGCCCTGAAAGTCATGAATGCTCTGGGCGAAACCGCCAATGGTTGCCGGCCGCGCTTTCATCGACATGCCGGTGATGCGTTCAAATAAAGTCGCGGAAAGGATCACATCGGTTTTCTTGCCGGCAGTGTCCAGCAGGTGCGCGCGCACCACCCGCAACACCAGTTCGAAACCGGTGCCGATCAGCAGGCCGATCGCCAACACCCACAGGGTCGACGTGGCCTGATTCGGCACCACGCGGTCGTAGGTCTGCATGACGAACAGCGGCACCATCAGGCCCAGCAGGTTGATCAGGAAACTGGCGAGAATTGCATCGCTGTACAGCCATTTCGACAGCTTCAGCGTGTCGCGAAACCAGGCATGCACCCGCGGCACCAGCGGTGACCGCAAGTCTTCGAGTTCGTGGCGCGGACGGGCGAACAAGGCCTGGCCGCTGTAGTGTTCGGCGAGTTCTTCGCGCTCGACCCATTGCTCGCCACCATCGGCTTCGCTGGGCAGGATCAGCGCCTTGCCGTCGTCGGCGAACCGTCGCAGCACGGCGGTGCGCCCATCCTTGAGCAGCAACAGGATCGGCAGATTCAGCGTAGAAATATCCTTCAGCTCGCGGCGCAACAAACGCGCCTGCAAACCGGCCCGGGCCGCTGCGCGGGGCAGCAGGTCCAGGCTCAGACGTTGCTTGTTCAGAGGCAGCCCGGCACTCAGGCTGGCGCGACTGACCGTCGCGCCGTGGAGCTTGCAGAGGATCAACAGACCGTCGAGCAACGGGTCATCGAAGCTCAGCCGCGGATCGATCCCGGTGTGTCCGCCTTCGGCCATGCTGGTCATATTGATCGCCCCTGTAATGACTGGTCCAACCTTGTGGCGAGGGGATTTATCCCCGATGGCTGCGCAGCAGCCCCATGGAACTCATTGCTGCTCAAATCTTTGGGGTCACTGCGCAACCCAGCGGGAGCAAGCTCCCTCGCCACAATGGATCGTGGGACTTACTTCAGCTCAGGCAGGCGTGCTTCGTTTTTGACTTCGGTCGCTGCGATCGCATCCGCCGGCAGAACCACCCGTTGCTTGCTCAGCAACTGGCCCATGTTCGCCAGCACGCGGTACATCGAATATTCCTCGGTGTAGCGGATTTCGGTGTAGCGGCGGTTAGCGTTGTAGAGCTCGTTTTCACTGTCGAGCAAGTCGAGCAGGGTGCGTTGTCCGAGGCCGAACTGATCCTGATACGCCGCGCGTACACGCTTGGTGGTCTCGGCGTATTCGCGGGCGGTCGGGGTCTGCTTGTTCGCGTTGACCATCGCGTTCCAGGCCAGGTGAATGTTCTCGTTCAACTGGCGCAGGGCGTTGTTGCGAATGTCCATCGCCTGGTTGATCTGGTGCGCATCGGACGCCAGACGGGCCTTGTCGCTGCCGCCGCGGAACAGGTTGTAATTCATGATCACGCCGACGCGCCATTCGTTGTCGTGGCCTTCATCGCCTTGCACGTTGTTGTTCGCACCCACCGCCGCTTCGGCGTCGAAACGCGGGTAGAACGGCGATTTGGCGACTTCGTACTGGCTCTCGGCTGACTGCACGTCCGCCTGCGCGGATTTCAGGTACGGGTTGTTCTCGACCATGCTCTGCTGGGCTTCCGGCAGGCTGGTGGGGATTTCGCCGCGAGTCGACGGTGGCGCTTCCAGCTCATCGGGCATGCGTCCGACCACGGCGTAGAAGTTCGATTCGGCATCCGCCAGATCGACCTCGGCAGTGTCGAGGTTGTTTTGCGCCAGCGCCTTACGGGCCACCGATTGATCGGAGTCGGCGGTGCTGCCGATGCCGCGCTGGGTGCGCAGGCCGATCTGGTCATTCACGCGCAAGTGCGCTTGCAGGTTGTTCCTGGCCAGGGTCACCAGTTCACGGCGCTTGAGCACTTCGAGGTAGACCTCGATGGTGCGCAGCGCCAGATCCTGAGCGGTGCCCTGTGCGTAATAGGCGCGCGAGTTGGACACGCCCTTGGTGCGCTCGACCTCGTTGGCGGTGTTGAAGCCGTCGAAGATCATCTGCCGCAGGCGCAGTTCCGACTGGGTGTAATTGAGGATTTCGGTGTGGTGATTACCGAAAGCCCGGGTATTGGTGTTGTCGCTGTAACCGCGCCCGTAAGCGGCATTCAAATCGACGGACGGATAGAAGCCACCCTTGGCCACTTTCACCTGTTCATCGGCGGACAGTTTGGCGTCCACGCGCGAGGCGAGATCCGGGTGGGTGGCGATGGTGCTTTGAATCGCTTCGGTCAGGTTCATGGCCTGGGCTTGGGAAGTGCAAGCCATGGCCAGCAAAACCGCGCTGCAGAGGGGGGTTAAAACGCGCATGGGGTGCATCTCCCTGGTCCTGATGGTGCGTTACTGTCGCCAAATATTTGACGATAATTTGAGGTGTAAGCGTTTCACTCTTGTAACAACAGAGCTAAGAACATCCTGAAGCGTAGCTAAGAAAAAATTTTCATAAGGCTTATGCCGAAAAAAACTTATGCGCTTGGCGAAAACCGGCACATTGTTCAG
Source organism: Pseudomonas sp. HOU2 (assembly GCF_040729435.1). NCBI lineage: Bacteria > Pseudomonadati > Pseudomonadota > Gammaproteobacteria > Pseudomonadales > Pseudomonadaceae > Pseudomonas > Pseudomonas sp. HOU2. The sequence goes on from NZ_CP160398.1 coordinate 4,963,549, forward strand.
GGCGAAAGCCTTTGTTTCATGCGCTTTAGGGAGCACAAAAAGGCTTGAGGAAAGTTCCACTCACTTTGCGACATACGGCGAAGTACTGCTGAAGGGGAGGGACGCGTAGCGGCAAACGAGCGACAGATTTTTGTCACTCAGGTGATTCACCACCGTTACGTAGCGTTAGTGGGCTAACCGCATCGATCAGGACGCCGAAGTGCTTGAAAGCACTGAAGTTTCCTTTTCTGCGCAACCCGCGAAACGAACTGTCGAGGTGCGAGCGTCACCCCGGCAACCCGCTTGAGCCATGGGCTGCTTCGCGAACCAGTGCCGACGGTGGTCGGCAGCGGAGGAATTTCACATGGCAACGCTCATCGGGATCGTCACTAAAGTCATTGGTCAGGTTTTTGCGCAGGGCACCGACGGCACGCGCCGCGCCCTGGTCGAGGGCGACCGCTTGTTTGCCGGCGATCAAGTGATCACCGGGGCAGAAGGTGCCGTCGCCATTCATCTGCAAAATGGTCACGAGTTGACCCTGGGCCGCGACAGCAGCATGACCCTGTCCGGGCAACTGCTGGCCAATCAGGCCGTACATGTCGATTCCCCTGAAGCGCTGACCCCCAGCGAAGCACAACTGACGGACGTCGAGCAGATTCAGAAAGCCATCGCTGCCGGCGAAGACCCGACCAAAGCGGCAGAGGCCACCGCCGCCGGCCCGAATGCACCGGGCGGCGTGCCGGGTGAGTTGGGTGGCGGTCACAGTTTTGTGCTGCTGACGGAAGTCGGTGGGCGTGTGGACCCGGTCATTGGCTTCCCGACCGCCGGTTTCAACGGCATCCCAGAGTTTCCTGAAGAGCGCCATAACGTCGTCATCGACAATGGCGACAACACGCCAATCGTGCCGCCGCCGGTCAACAATCCGGTGACCCTCAGTGGCCTTGCCGTGCCTGGCGGTGAGCTGACCCTCAACGAAGCCAACCTGCCTGCCGGCTCCTCCGCCAACCCCGGCGCGCTGACCCAGAGCGGCAGCTTTACGGTGTCGGCGCCGGATGGCCTGAGCAGCCTGAACATCGGCGGCATCAACGTGATCAGCGGTGGCGTGGCGGCGGGTTTTCCGCAGTCGATCACCACACAACTGGGCAACACCCTGACCATCACCGGCTACAACGCCGCGACCGGAGTCGTCAGCTACAGCTACACCCTCAACGGCAACGACGCCCATCCGGCCGGTGACGGTGCCAACAGCCTCAGCGAACATTTCACCGTGACCGCAGGCGACAGCAATGGTGACAGCGCCACCGGCTCGCTCGACGTCAACATCATCGACGACGTGCCCAAAGCGGTGAATGACAGTAACGCCAACACCGCCTCGGAAACCCTGCTGACCCTGACCGGCAACGTGCTGACCAACGACGTGCAAGGCGCCGACCGTGTACCCACCGGCCCGGTCACCGCCGGTACGTTCACCGGCACCTACGGCACCCTGGAACTGCACACTGACGGCACTTACACCTACACGCTCAACACCACCGACGCAGACTTCAAAAACCTGCACGGCGGTGGCAATGGCACCGAAACCTTCACCTACACCATCACCGATTCGGACGGCGATACCAGCACTGCGAATCTGGTTTTGCAGATTCACAACAACGACGATCCGGTGCTGATCAATGGCTTGAACGTCGATGGTGGCGAGCTGACGGTCTATGAGAAAAACCTCGGCACTGGCAGCGAGCCGGATTCCAACGCACTGACCCAGAGCGGCACGTTTACCATCACCGCACTGGATGGTGTCACCACGCTGACTGTGGGTGGCATTGCCGTAGTGACCAATGGCGTGGCCGCAGGCTTCCCTCAATCGGTCACCACGCCGTTGGGCAGCACGCTGACCATCACCGGTTTCAACGCCACCACCGGCGTGGTGAGTTACAGCTACACCCTCGATCACAATGACGCGCATCCAACCGGCAACGGCGCCAACACCTTGCCAGAGCAATTTGCCGTCACCGTGGTGGACGACAACGGCACGACGGCCAATGCGACCCTCGACGTCAATGTGGTCGACGACCTGCCCAAAGCGGTGAACGACAGCAACACCGGCACTGCCTCGGAAACCAGTCTGACCCTGACCGGCAATGTCCTGACCAACGACGTGCAAGGCGCGGACCGCGTGCCGACAGGCCCGGTCACCGCCGGTACGTTCACCGGCACCTACGGCACGCTGGAACTGCACACTGACGGCACCTACACCTACACGCTCAACCCGACCGACGCCGACTTCAAAAACCTGCACGGCGGCGGTAACGGTACCGAGACCTTCACCTACACCATCACCGATTCGGACGGTGATACCAGCACTGCGAATCTGGTGTTGCAGATCCATAACAACGACGATCCAGTGATCATCAGCGGCCTGGATGTGAACGGCGGCGAACTGACCGTCTACGAGAAAAACCTCGGTACCGGTAGTGCGCCTGATGCCAACGCACTGACTCAAAGCGGCACCTTCACCATCACCGCTCTGGACGGTGTTACCACGCTGACAGTGGGTGGTATCGCTGTCGTGACGAATGGCGTGGCGGCAGGCTTCCCGCAATCGGTGACTACACCATTGGGCAGCACCCTGACCATCACTGGTTTCAACGCAGCAACCGGTGTCGTCAGCTACAGCTACACCCTCGATCACAACGATGCGCATCCGACTGCCAATGGCGCCAACTCGCTTTCCGAACAGTTCGGCGTCACGGTGGTCGACGACAACGGCACCACTGCCAACGCCACGCTTGATGTGAATGTGGTCGATGATCTTCCTAAAGCAGTGGATGACAGCAACACCGGCACCGCGTCAGAAACCAACCTCACGCTGACCGGCAACGTCCTGACCAACGACGTACAAGGCGCCGACCGCGTACCGACCGGCCCGGTCACCGCCGGGACTTTCACCGGCACCTACGGCACCCTCGAACTGCACACCGACGGCACCTATACCTACACGCTGAACACCACCGACGCCGACTTCAAGAACCTGCACGGCGGCGGCAACGGCACTGAAAATTTCACCTACACCATCACCGATTCGGACGGCGATACCAGCACCGCCAATCTGGTGCTGCAGATCCACAACAACGACGATCCGGTGGTCATCAGTGGCCTCGACGTAAACGGCGGCGAGCTGACGGTTTACGAAAAAAACCTCAGCACCGGTAGCGCGCCTGATGCCAGTGCGCTGACTCAAAGTGGCACGTTTACGATCACCGCTCTGGACGGCGTCACCACGCTGACCGTCGGTGGCATTGCGGTGGTCACCAACGGCGTAGCCGCAGGCTTCCCGCAATCGGTCACCACACCGCTCGGCAGCACGCTGACCATCACCGGTTTCAACGCCACTACGGGTGTTGTGAGTTACAGCTACACGTTGGATCACAACGACGCCCACCCAACCGCCAACGGCGCCAACAACCTGCCCGAGCAGTTCGCCGTCACCGTAGTGGACGACAACGGCACCACCGCTAACGCAACCCTCGATGTGAACATCATCGACGACCTGCCAAAAGCCGTGAACGACAGCAACGCCAATACCGCGTCAGAGACCAATCTGACCCTCACCGGCAATGTGCTGACCAACGATGTTCAGGGCGCCGACCGCGTGCCCACCGGCCCGGTTACCGCCGGTACGTTCACCGGCACCTACGGCACCCTCGAACTGCACACCGACGGCACCTATACCTACACGCTGAACACCACTGACGCCGACTTCAAGAACCTGCACGGCGGCGGCAACGGCACTGAAAATTTCACCTACACCATCACCGATTCGGACGGCGATACCAGCACCGCCAACCTCGTCTTGCAGATCCACAACAACGACGATCCGGTGATCATCAGCGGCCTGGATGTAAACGGCGGCGAACTCACCGTCTACGAGAAAAATCTCAGCGACGGCAGTGCGCCTGATGCTAACGCGCTGACCCAGAGCGGCACCTTCACCATCACCGCTCTGGACGGCGTCACCACGCTGACCGTCGGCGGCATTGCGGTGGTCACCAACGGCGTAGCCGCAGGCTTCCCGCAATCGGTCACCACACCGCTCGGCAGCACCTTGACCATCACCGGATTCAACGCCACCACCGGTGTCGTCAGCTACAGCTACACTCTGGTCGACAACGAGGCACACCCGACCGCCAACGGCGCCAACAATCTGCCTGAACAGTTCGCCGTCACCGTGGTGGACGACAACGGCACCACTGCCAACGCCACCCTCGACGTCAACATCATCGACGACCTGCCAAAAGCAGTGAACGACAGCAACGCCACCACCGCGTCGGAAAGCCAGTTAATCCTGACCGGCAACGTCCTGGCCAACGACGTGCAAGGCGCCGACCGCGTACCGACAGGCCCGGTCACCGCCGGCACGTTCACCGGCACCTACGGCACCCTGGAACTGCACACCGACGGCACCTACACCTACACGCTGAACACCTCTGACGCTGACTTCAAGAACCTGCACGGCGGCGGCAACGGCACTGAAAATTTCACCTACACCATCACCGATTCGGACGGCGATACCAGCACCGCCAACCTCGTCCTGCAGATCCACAACAACGACGATCCGGTGATCCTCAACGGTCTCGACGTCAATGGCGGCGAACTCACTGTCTACGAGAAAAACCTCAGCGACGGCACCAGCCCCGATGCACCGGCGCTGACTCAGAGCGGCACCTTCACGGTAACGGCCCTCGACGGCTTGCAAACCCTGACCGTGGGCGGCATCAACGTCGTCACCGGTGGTGTCGCGGCAGGCTTCCCGCAATCGGTCGTCACGCCGCTGGGTAGCACGCTGACGATCACCGGCTACAACCCGACGACCGGCGTGGTCAGCTACAGCTACACCCTGGTCGAAAACGAAACCCATCCCAACGGCAACGGCGCCAACAGCATCACCGAGAACTTCAACGTGGTGGCGACTGACACTGACGGCAGCACCGCCAGCGGCCAGATCAATGTCAACATCATCGATGACTTGCCGAGTGCGCACGCCGATTCCGCCTCGGTGGCGGAGGGCGGCACCGTCAGCGGCAACGTGCTCGACAATGACATCGGCGGCGCCGACGGCCCGGCCGTGACCGGCGCGGTGGTCGGTGTGCGCGCCGGCTCCGACACCTCGACCTCGGCCATCGGCGGCCTCAACAGCAACATCAATGGCACCTACGGTTACCTGACGCTGGATGCCAACGGCAACGCGGTCTATCACAGCAACCCCAATGCCGTGAACGGCCCCGGTGCGGTGGATGTGTTCACCTACACCGTGCGCGATTCCGATGGCGATGAAAGCACCACCACCATCACCATCGATGTCGCCAACAGCAAGCTGAATGCGACCAGCGATACCGACGTCACCGTCTACGAAAAAGCCCTCGACCTGACCAAGGACGGCGCCGATCTGGCCCCCGGTACGGTCATCGGCAGCGATCCGACCAGCACCGGCGAAACCGCCTCCGGCACACTGGTCGGTTCGGTCACCGGTGCGGTCGGCGCCATCAGCTATGCGCTGGTCGGCAGTGCCACCGGCAACTACGGACAGATCGTGCTCAACCCCAACGGCACTTACACCTACACCCTGACCTCACCCGCGACCACCACGCCGCATGCCGACGACGGGGCCAATACCCTGACTGAAACCTTCACCTATCAGGCGACCGACTCGCTGGGCAATGTGGTCACCAGCACCATCGTCGTCAGCATCGTCGATGACGTGCCCAAGGCGATGAACGACAGTAACGCCACCAGCGCCTCGGAAACCCAGCTGACTCTGACCGGTAACGTGCTGACTAACGACGTGCAAGGCGCGGACGTGGTCGCCACCGGACCGAATGCCGGGCCGATCACCGCCGGTACGTTCACCGGGACTTACGGCACGCTGGTGCTCAACGCCAACGGCACTTACACCTACACGCTCAACCCGGCTGACGCCGATTTCAAGGCGCTGCACGGCGGTGGAAACGGCACTGAGACATTCACCTACACGCTCACCGATGCCGACGGCGATACCAGCACCGCCAACCTGGTGCTGAACATCCACAACAACGACGATCCGGTGGTGCTCAACGGCCTCGACGTCAATGGCGGCGAGCTCACCGTCTACGAGAAAAACCTCAGTGACGGCACCAGCCCCGATACTCCGGCGCTGACCCAGAGCGGTACCTTCACCGTCACGGCCCTGGATGGCCTGCAAACCCTCACCGTCGGTGGCATTGCCGTCGTGACCAACGGGGTTGCCGCAGGCTTCCCGCAATCGGTGGTGTCGCCGCTGGGCAGCACGTTCACCATCACCGGTTACAACCCGGCGACCGGCGTGGTCAGCTACAGCTACACCCTGGTGGACAACGAAAACCACCCGACCGGTAACGGCGCCAACAGCCTCACCGAAAACTTCAACGTGGTCGCGACGGACACCGATGGCAGTACCGCCAGCGGCCAGATCAACGTCAACATCATCGATGACCTGCCGACCGCCAAGGCCGACACCGGCTCGGTGGCGGAGGGCGGTACGGTCAACCTCAGCGTGCTCGGTAACGATGTGACCGGCGCCGATGGTGCAGCGGCAGGCGGGGCAGTGGTCGGCGTGCGCGCCGGCAGCAACACCGCGACCTCGGCGATCGGCGGCCTCAACAGCAACATCAACGGCGCCTACGGCTACCTGACTCTGGACGCGGCGGGCAACGCCATCTACCACAGCAACCCGAACTCGGTGAACCCGCCGGGCGCCACCGACACGTTCACCTACACCATCCGCGACGGTGACGGCGACGAAAGCACCACCACCATTACCATCAACGTTGCCGACAGCAAACTGGTGGCGTCGGTCGATCAGGACGTGACGGTCTACGAAAAAGCCCTCGACCTGACCAAGGACGGCCAGGATCTGGCCCCCGGCACGGTCACCGGCAGCGACCCGAGCAACACCGGCGAAACCGCCACCGGCACCTTGGTCGGCGCGGTCACCGGCGGCAGCGGGGCGCTCACCTACACCCTGGTCGGCAGCGCCACCGGCACTTATGGGCAGATCCAGCTCAACGCCGACGGCACTTACACCTACACCTTGACCTCGGCGCCGAAAACCACGCCGAACGCCAACGACGGCGCCAATACCCTGAGCGAAAGCTTCACCTACAAAGCCACCGATGCGCTGGGCAACAGCACCACCAGCACGATCGTGGTCAATATCGTCGACGACGTGCCCAAAGCCGTGGCGTCGGATCGCTCGGTGGCGGCGGTGGAGATCGATTCCAACCTGCTGATCGTCCTCGACATCTCCGGCAGTATGGCCGACGCCTCCGGTGTGCCGGGGCTGTCACGGCTGGCGCTGGCCAAGCAGGCCATCAGTGCCTTGCTCGATAAATACGATGACCTCGGTGATGTGAAGGTGCAGCTCGTCACCTTCAGTAGTAATGCCACTGACCGGACTTCGGTGTGGGTCGATGTGGCGACGGCCAAGTCCATACTCGCCGGCCTCACCGCCGGTGGCGGTACCAACTACGACGCCGCCGTTGCGGTGATGCAGTCCGCGTTCAACACCTCGGGCAAACTCACCGGGGCGCAGAACGTCGGCTACTTCTTCTCCGACGGCAAACCCAACGAAGGCGACATCAACGCTGCTGACGAAGCCGCGCTGAAAAACTTCCTCGATGCCAACAACATCAAGAACTACGCGATCGGTCTGGGCAGCGGCGTGAGCAACGCCAACCTCGACCCGCTGGCCTATGACGGCATCAGCCACACCAACACCAACGCGGTGGTGGTCACCGATCTCAATCAGCTCAACTCGGTGCTGTCGGGCACCGTCGAAGGCGCGCCGGTCACTGGTTCGCTGCTGGGCGAGGGCGGTACCTTCGGCGCCGATGGCGGCTTCATCAAATCCATCGTGGTCGACGGCACCACTTACACCTATGACCCGCGCGCCAACAGCGGCCAGGGTTCGTTGACCGCATCCGGCGGCACCAATCACGGCACGTTCAACACCGTGAACAACACGATCAGCATCGCCACCAACAACAGCGGCACGCTGGTGATCAACCTCGACACCGGTGACTACAGCTACACCTCGCAAAAAACCACAACAACGGTGATCACCGAGAATATCGGCTTCACCCTCAGCGACAACGACGGCGACCTCGCCAGCTCGACGCTGACCGTGAAAGTGATCCCCAACTCGCCACCGGTGGCGACGGACGACCACGTCATCACCAACGTGCTGTCGAGTAGCGTCACGGTGCCGGGCGAACTGTTGCTGGCCAACGACAGCGACCCGGACGGCGACCCGCTCAACGCCTCGCCAACCACCTTCAACACTGGCTGGGCGGCCAAGGGTGCGGACTTTACCGGTACCGGTGCGATCAACTTCGCCGGCACCGGCAACACCGCGGCCAACCAGGCCCTGGCCGACGTGCGCAACGCGTTCGCCGCCAACACCGCCGCGATGACCGCCGTGCTGGTGGTCAGCGGTTACCTCGGTGCGGTGACCAACGCCAATGCCAACGATGAGGACCTGATCACCGTCAAACTGAAACAGGGCGAGACGCTGAACCTGGATCACAACCTCGCGGCCGGTCACGTCACGATGGAATACTCGGTCAATGGCGGCGCATTCGTCAGCATCGCCGACGGCGGCACCATCACTGCCAGCGCCGATGGCACCTACCAGATTCACGTGACCAACATCAGCAACACCAGCGGCAGCAATCCGACGGCCGCGGAAAACTATCAACTGACGATGACGGTCAACTACGCCGGCGCCCACGACGTGACGCCGGATTTCCACGGCACCTACACCGCTAATGACAACCATGGCGGCAGCGACACCGCCAACGTCAGCATCACCTATCAGGATGGCCACACCCTCACCGGTACGGCCGGGGATGACATTCTGGTGGCGGGCACCGGCAACAACATCCTCAATGGCGGCGACGGCAACGACGTACTCACCGCCGGTTCCGGCAACAACGAGATGCACGGCGGTGCGGGCAACGACTTGCTCTACAGCGGCCCGGGCAATGACATTCTCGACGGCGGCACCGGCATCGACACGGTCAGCTATGCCCATGCCACCGCCGGGGTCACGGTCAACCTCGGCCTGCTCGGTGCGCAAAACACCATCGGCGCCGGCACCGATACGATCAGCAATATCGAGAACCTGGTCGGCTCGAACTTCAACGACACCCTGACCGGCGACAACAATAACAACGTGATCAACGGCGGCCTGGGCAACGACATCCTCAACGGTGGCGGCGGCGATGACCTGCTGATCGGCGGCATGGGCAACAACACCCTGACCGGCGGCCCGGGCGCGGACACCTTCCAGTACCTGAAGGGCAACAGCGGCCACGACACCATCACCGACTTCACCCCCGGCACCGACAAGCTCGACCTGTCGCAACTGCTGCAAGGTGAAAACGGCACCACGGCGTCGCTCGACGACTACCTGCACTTCACCGTCACCGGCAGCGGCGCTTCTGTCCTTACCAGCATCGACGTCAGCGCCCTGGCCGGCGCCACGCCGAACCAGACCATCGACCTGGCCGGCGTCAACCTTGCCAGCCACTACGGCGTGACGCCGGGGGCGGGTGGGGTGGTGGCCGGCGGGCACGACACGGCGACGATCATCAGCGGGATGCTCAATGATCATTCACTGAAGGTGGACACGGTGTGATCAAGGCCTGAAACGACAAAACCCGCCGCTCCGGTTGATCGGGGCGGCGGGTTTTTTCTGCCTGACGGAATGTGTTGCCGGTGCACCCAATCTCCCTGTAGGAGCTGCCGCAGGCTGCGATCTTTTGCCATTGCTCTTTTCGTCATCAAACAAGATCAAAAGATCGCAGCCTCGTTGCACTCGACAGCTCCTACAGAGGAGGGGGGCCAGCCTGCGAGCCGACCAATACCCGACTGGATGCACCCATTCCAACTGTGGGAGCCAGCCTGCTGGCGATAGCGGCCTGGCAAACAACATCAACATCGCGGGTGAATTATTCGGCCACTGTCTGCACGTAAACGTAACTAGCATGAGCATGTTTAAAGTACACGAACCGTTACGCCATAACGGCTACAACGCCTTGCGCCGTTACCTACGCGTACGCCAGAATCCGCCGGCTTACACGGCTATGGGGCGGGCTGTATCGTTTCCCTGTCACTGAAAATCAGTGATCGGGTTTGGTAGCCCGTCTTGAATTGTCGTTCTTGCGACACCTCCAAATGCTGCCTCTTATTGAGAACGGCTTTGTATGGTGGTCATGCGTGGGGCTCATTCGTGAGCGCCGGGTTTTGCCAATTCGACCGGTCTACCAACCCGCGCATGGCCGCCACCCATCGTTTGGTAGCGAGGGGTGATGGCTCCCATTTTTCAAATTGGAGCTTCATCTATGTTCAAAGCCACACCCAACCCCCCAAACACCTCGATCCCGTACGACCCAGCGCTCGAACCGCAGAAGATAAAAGCGGCAACCGACCGCGCCATCAACTTCTACCTCAACCCCGGCGCACTGAAGATTTCGATCCCTACAGCCTCGTCACGCCAGTCGAGCAGAATCTTCCTCATCGACCCCACCGTGGACGAGGAAACCTTGCTCGTCGAAGCCTGCGAATCTCTGGCCGCCGCCAGCGACATGGCCCGCGACATCGGCGACACCGTCGACCACTCACAGCGCCGGGCCATGCTGATGCTGCATCAGGTGATCATGCTCAGTGAACTGATGGTCAACCGGGTACTGGACGGCCGCCGCGTCCCGAACTAATCACCGGTCCCCTGTAGGAGCTGCCGCAGGCTGCGATCTTTTGATCTTGTTTTTCAAGATCAAGATCAAGATCAAAAGATCGTCCGAACGCGGCCCGAGCCTGCGGCAGCTCCTACAGGTCGTAATCCTTTCAAAGTACCTTGATCGGAGTTCCAACTGATGCCCGAAACCCCAACCAATCCGCCGATCACAGAATCGGTATCACCCTACGAATCCCACAACTCCAAAAAACTCCACGAAGCCGCCGAACGCGCCCTCGACCACTACCTCGCGCCCGCGCAAATCATGGCGACGCCCTACACCCCCAGCAGCATGTTCCTGGTCAACCCGCAAACCGACACCGAGTCCCTGCTGGCCAACGCCTGCGAATCCCTGGCCTCGGCCACGGTGATGCTCGGCGATTTCGCCGGGACGCTGGAAGGGGCGAGTCGCAATACGGTGTTGGGCATTGCGCAGGTGGTGATGCTGGGAGAGTTGGCGGTGAATCAGGCGCTGGATAATGTTGTGCCCAAGGAATAGGCGCTGATAGGTCTGGCCTCATCGCGTGCAGGCTCGCTCCCACAGTGGATCCGCGTTGGTCACAGGTTATGTGCCCGGCAAAGATGCCTTGTAGGTGTGAGCCTGCTCGCGATTGCCATTAAACAAATTCGTCCACTTATCCACTAATACACACCGGGATTCCAGTTGCGCCGGTTGACAACGCCCTAAGGACCCAGCCCGCGCCACCGTAAGAGACGAAGCCGAACCCTCCGTTACTTGGGTCGGGCTGTGAGTTGTTCAGACAGCATAGATACGTTTGCTGCGAGTCCTCAACATAAGCACTCTGCAGGGCTTCATAGAGTGGATAGTTCGTAGGATGGTTCGGGTAAAAGGGGGAGCCACCGTGCTGATTCATCCAAACTATTGCCTGTGGCGTGGTCATGACTGTACCGCTGCTGAAAAGCATTGCAACGTTCCTTGTCGTCACTTTGAAGTGCTTCTGTTGGGGCGGAAGAGCGCTGTCCTGGACCGTAATCTCCGTTGTTCCGTTTCCGGTGCTTCTAACGCGGCCAGTACCATCAACTGAGGCTACATTGCTGTTTAGGCTTGAGTATTTGTAAGGAGGAACTCCACCCGTAGCTGGTCTTGCTACTACAGTGCCAGCCGGATCACCTACACGGCGCCACCCGCTGATTCCATCGGCATTGATATTAACGCCATTAATTGTCAGGTCTGATGTATCCACCCTAAGCTCTGAAATCACGTTCACCACCCGCGGATCCGACGAGGCCCCCGTGCCGTACAGCGCCTTGGCAGTAAAACTATGGGACGCTACGCTCAGCCCATTGATTGTCAACGTCCAGATACCGGTCGATGCATCGGCCTTGACTTTGCCCATGGGCACGACGCCGTCCAAGATTTCCACTTCCTGCCCTTTAGCCCCGGAGCCTTCAAGATTGATTGAGGTGTCGAGTGTCATGCCGCCCGGGAGAATTTCTACGCCTTTGGAGTCTTCAGCGTGAATGATGGTCGGGGGGGCGCTGGCCGTCACTGTCAGCGTCCACACCCCCGACTCCGTCCCGCTGCCATACAACGCCTTGGCCTTGAACACATGCTCCGTAGTTGTCAGCCCGGTCAGCTCAACCGTCCATATACCTTTGTCATCGGCCCTGTCCTTTTTGCCAGTGGAGGTGGCACCGTCGAAAATCTCCACCTCAAGAAAGGTATTCGCCGTCCCCGTCAGATGAACAGTGCGGTCAACAGTGTTGCCACCATTATTGATCGGCTGCCCGTTGGAATCATGCGCGGCGGTGATGGCCGGCGCCACGCCATTCAACGCCGTCAAACGCCAGAGGTTAGACGTCGGGTTGTTCGCGTATTGGCCAACGGCCTTTAAGGAGTGCAGCACGTTCAGCGCTAACTCGCTGACGGTATGGGTCCAGATCCCGTCGGGTCCAGCTTCCGCGAAGCCCTTGGAGATCGTGCCGAGGAAAACTTCCACCTTCTGGCCGATAGGCGCGGAGCCGGTGAGTGTGACGCTGGTGTGCACGGTATGACCGTTATCGGGAATGCTCCAGTTGCTCTGATCTTTTACTGAGGTGATGGTCAGTGCGGTATTGGCCGTCACCGTCAACGTCCACGGCGTGGATACCTGCCCAATGCCATACAGCGCAGTGGCGGTGAAGCTGTGAGCGGCCAAGCTCAAGCCTGTCATGGTCAACTCCCACAGGCCGGTCGTCAGGTTAACCGTGGCTTCGCCTTTGACGGTATTGGCATCCTTGATCTGGACTTTCTGCCCTTTGGCGCCGGTTCCTTCAAGCTTGACTTGGGTATCAACGGTGATTGCGCCTTCGGCAATTGCTACTTCTTTGGAGTCTTTCGATCCGGTAATTGCTGGCCGCACATCTTCAAATGCTTTGATCATGTAAGTGCGCACAGGGAAAACCACTGCCTCGCTTTCATTCGTGCTCTTGCCGAACGCTGCCTTGAATTCCATCCTCAGCGTGCTGCCATTCTTGAGGTTTCTCAAGCCTGCAAGGGCGATGCTCCGCTCGTAATAGCCTTGATCGAGCCACTGAGTGCTGACCATTGAGCCTGGTGCCGTATGGATCTGCAGGTTGTAGTCGCTGCCATCCGTGTTCGTCCCTTTCAGACGCAGCCAGACATATTGGCCTGTGGCAATCAACGGCCAGACGCCCATGCGATAGGTGGCATTAGCGGTCAATTTACTCACATCGAACTGTGGACCGGCGCCGTTGTTGTCGGCGTCCAGAATCACCGGCAGGATCAAGCTTGAGTCCGGCAGGACTTCGATATTCAACAACAGCGGCAACGAGGTACGGGGCACAGCGCTGCGGATGACGGTGTACGTCACGGTGACGGTTTTGCCGAGGCTGAAGGCCAACACCGACAGTGGCACCGTGATCTGCAGCCCTTCGCTGACCAGTTGCAGCGGGCTGGTGTGGGAGCCGCCGGCTGCCGCAGTGGCGCCTGTCCATTGCACGCTCAGTTTGTCATCGTGGAGCAGGCTTGCCCCGGGGATCAGCACCACGATTTCAGGCAGAGTCGGCTTGAAGGTGTTGCCGGTCTGACCGCGTACGGTCGGGGCGAGGGGGGCCGTTACGACCACGACCCATGGATCCGATACCTGCCCACTGCCATATTGGGCAGTGGCAGTGAAGTTGTGGGACGCAACGGCCAGTCCCGTCACCGTGAACTCCCAGTCACCATTCTGTGCATCAACGTCAGCCGTACCTTTGACGGTGGCGCCATCCTTGATTTGGACCTTCTCGCCTTTGGCCCCTTTCCCTTTAAGCTTGACCATGGTGTCGACAGTCGTACCGCCATCCGGGATTTCCACCTCGCCAGGTAAACCCTTCACCGAGTCAATAGTTGGTGGTACCAATTCCACCACTTCCCCGACGACAAAAACCAACGGATTCGAATAACTGATCTTGTCCGTCGCATCCCGAACGATGTGGTAGCGCACACTCAACTGTTCACCGCGACGGGCTTCAAAGTACTGCTGCACAAACGCGGCGTTGAGCGGAAATTTAACGTCTTTGCCGGCGCTCAGGGCATTGAGTGTCTTGTGGTCTTCGAACAGCAACTTGTTCGACGCATCATGCAATTGCCAGTGCACCACATCCTTGGGCAGGGTCGGATTGTTCACCGGGTTGGGGCAGGTGACTTCGCTGATGCCGTTGGGCAGGTCCTTGGGTTCCAGCGCACCGTCCTGTTCACCGAGCAGGATGGGCGGAACCAGCTCAAGCCTGGGCTCGCCGATGTTCAGCGGCGCGGCGGGCAGGGAAGGCCGGCGAATGACCTCGTCGTTCTCGCCTTCGCTGAGCAGGTTATACGACACCTTCAGCGTGCCGCCTTCGCCGGGTTTCAGGTAGTCGGGGCCTGAAATGATGACGATGAAGCCGTCGGGGTCATTGGTCTCCTGCAGGGTCGGAAAGATCCAGTCCAGCTCGGGTTCGAAAGCGGTGCCATCCGCCTGGGTGATGCTCCAGAGCAGTTCGATGGCGTTGTCCGCGGTGATCAGCGGATCGAAGGGGAAGCGCACGATCACGTTCGCCAGGTCCGGATCCAGCGCACCGCTCACGGCGCTTTCGACGATGGGGGCTGCCAGGCGTTTGGGTTCACCCTTCATGTTGATGAAGCGGCCTCTGGAGCGTTGAATGATGCGGCCGTCACGTTCCAGATCGAAGAAAAACACCCCCTGGGTTTTTGCCAGTGCCCGGGCACCGTCGTTGTCCATCGGCACCTCGACCACAAGCGGTGGGTTTTTGTCGATGCGCTGGCAAGCGTCGACCGCCACGGGGTCGCCGTCGAGGGTGGTGCCCTGCAAGTGCATGATGATGATGTCGTCGAGTTTGAAGTCGTCGGACGATGCAGCAAAGACCTGGAGCAGCAATTGTTCATTGCCTAACTGGTCGAGGTCGAGTTCGTTGCCGTCAGCCTGTTTGAGAATCGGCGCATCCAGCCGCGAGTTGCCGGTGTCGACGACAATGCGCGCTTCCTTGCACCAGTCCTCGGAGTCGTTGTCGACAAAGTCTCTGACCAGGAATGACACCGCCAGCCCTTCGTTCCCGGAATCACCCGCCGCCAGGATGATGTCTTTACTGATATGGATGACGATCGGGTTATTCAGCGGGTCGTCGATCTGCGCTTGAGTGACCGGCGCCGACGCCACCAGCTTGCCGCCCCAGCTCGCGATGATCACGTCGCCCACGGCGATGTCGGGATAAGGCAGGTTGGAGCCACTGCCGGGTACGGCAACCACCATAATCTCCACACCCTTTTCGGCGGTGTCCTTGTCGACACCGTCCTGAACAATTTCCGGTGGCCTGAATGCCATGTGCAGGTTGGAGTGGCCCTGCTCTGGGTTGGTGTCCTGGCCGGCGGGGATTTCCAGTTTGACCGCGAGTTGGAGCGGTGGAGCAAAAGGCTCCGGCTGTTGAGCGACTCGTGTCACCCGATAGGCCAGCTCCCAGGCGCCGGTCTGAAAGCGGCCCGGTGCGACGAACAGGGTGGTGCGCTGGGTTTGCTCGGCCGGCTGGGTAACGGTTTGCTGGTCGACCGGAACGTTGTTGAGCAGCAGCTCGACCTTGTCGCCCAGACCTTTGTTCGACCAGACCGGGAGCTGCACCTTCAGGCCCAGAGCGGGAAAATTGAGCAGTGCGGCGGCGCGGTTGATGGCCCACTTGCCGTCCGGTAGCAACTTGGCGCCGGGGATTTCGGGGTCGAGCAGCGCGCGTGTACTGATGGCCTTTTTGGGTTGGACGAGCATGACGGGAACTCCTGCCGAACGGTGTGGGCGGTGGAGTGATTGAGCGATCAGACGGGGGATTTGGCTACTGTCAGATCTGACAGGTGAGTATGGATTTTCGACCAGCGGTCACACCCTTGGATTCGCTTTACGGTGTTTCTCAGCCAAAAAGACAACGGCCAGCGAAGGCCGTTGTCCCCTTCATCAGCGAATGCCTACAACGTTAGAATAACCACCCCCTGTTGTGGCGGATCCTTCACCTCCTGAAACCAGATACCTGGTTTTTTTTGCCGGATATGGCCACCAATAGTTACTGTCATCGGTTGACCAGTAATGATAATTTCCCATGGGCCACCGACTTCCATAAGCCACATGTATTTCGTACAACTCCGCCATGCTGGGGATCCGAGCGCCTGCCGACGCGGCCGATGAGTTGGCTTGCCCCCAGGTTGCATTCCCTAAGCCTATGCAGTGGATTACGTTCGTCACCGTCACGTTGTAGCTCTTGGACTGGTTGGCGCTGTCTCGGGCGGTGATGGTCGCTACCCCCCTGCCGCGCACGGTCACTAACCCGGTTCCATCGACTACCGCTACTCCCGTGTTGCTTGAGACATAGGTATAACCTGGCAGGCCACCGGAGGCCTGATGTCGCACCGAGTTACCAGAGTCGAAAGCAGGAAGAACTTCGGGGTTGCCCGGAATGATGTAAGTCTTGCCACCCAACGTGACCGGGCTGGTATTGAAGTTCAACGGTGCCAACGGATTTTCCCGAATAAAGCTGCGCGACGCGGTCTGTTGATTGTTGGCTACCGACTTCGCGTACACCGTGTTCGAGCCCAGATGAATGCCGAGGCTGAGTGACCAGTCACCGCTGCCGTTGGCAGGCACGGTTTGCCCCGCCACGTTGTTGAGAAAAATCTGCACGCTGTACAGCGGCGTTGCTGCTCCGCTCACGACCACCGAGGTATCGGTGGTTGTCCCGCCCGGGCCCAGTTCGCCGCCTGAATGCCGGACCGAAGTCAGCGTAGTGGTGCGATGGGCCCTGACGGTAAATGAGTGGAGGGGTGACTCAAGCTGACCTCCATAGAGTGCTTTGGCTTTGAGGGTGTAGGTGGTGTTCTGACTGAGGCTGGCAAGTCGAATGCTGCCGCTGCCATTGAGGCCCAGTGGTATCGGCGCACCAATGGGTGCTGCACCGTCGTATAGCTGGACACGCTGATTGCTGTCCGCACTGACGGTTACTGTGACCTCGCTTTCGTACGTCGTGCCATTGTGGCCAATGGAGCCTTTGACGTCGGTGACGGAAACGATACGAGGAGTCGTAGAAACTGCCACGGTAAAGGCACGAGTCGCAGATTCCGGTTGCGTACCGTACAAAGCCCTGGCCTTGATGGTATGGGTGATGGCGCTCAGACCGGTCAGTGTTTTGGTCCAATTGCCACTGGAATCTACAGGTGTGACGGGAGCGACAGCCGTGTTGTTATCGTAGATTTGCACGCTCTGGCCGTTACTCGCAGTGCCGGTAACCGTCACCGTGGCGTCGAACGTTGTGCCATTGGGAGGGATTTCTCCCTTTGAATCACTGATCAGGGAAATGATTGGAGCCAACGCTTCCAGCACAGTGAAAACTCTAACCGCAGATTCTGGCTGACTACCGTACAGTCCCTTTGCCGAGATTCGGTACACGGACGGGGTCAGGTTGGTCAGCGTCTTGGTCCAGTTCCGATTGTTGTCGACGGGTGTGTCGGGTGCAATGGGCGTCGTGCCGTTGTAAATCTGGATACGCTGGTTGGCGACAGCAGTGCCAAAGATGTCCACGTCAGTTTCGAACGTCGTGCCATTGTTGCTGATATCACCTTTTGAGTCGCGCACCCCGGATATGGCTGGAGCCGTAGCTTGCGCCACTTTAAATGTCCGGACTGTCGACTCCAGTTGATCGCCATAGGTTGCCTTGGCTTTGACCGGGTAAGTCCTTGGCGTCAGATTCTGCAGCCGGGTGCTTCCTTCGCCATTGCCGCCAAGTGTTATCGGGTTTCCGATTGCCGTTGCCCCGTCGTAAAGCTGCACCACCTGATGACTGTCCGCGTGAACTGATACAGCGACCTCAGTGAAATAGGTCGTGTCGTTGTCATCAACGGGACCATTGGCGTCCGTAACGGCGGTAATGCTTGGCTTCGTAGCGACAGCAATCGTGAAGGTTCGCGGCTCGCTGATTTTGTCATCGACGTCGTATAGGGCAATTGCCTCCACCCGTTGCAAACCCTCAATCAAATCCACCGTCAATGTCCATTTGCTGCTGGCATCCACGCTTGGCATGCCTTTGGATACGCCATTGATCTGGACATCGACTTCTTCGGCCCGCGTGGCTGTCCCTTCGATCGTCACACGCTTGTCATAGGTCTGGCCCGCTTCGGGAATGACCGTGCCTTGTGCCGTCTTCACGGTGGTGATGACGGGTGTGACGTACTCGTAGTGCTGGTGAATGATCAGCGGCAGTTTCGGGAAAACGATCGCGGCATCTTCATCCGTGCCGTTATCGAACATGACTTTGCAAACCACGATGGCGTTGGAGCCGTGAAGCAATTTCAGCAGTTCCGTCTTGAGCAGGGTTTCATTCAGACCTTGAGTGAGTTGCGTTGAGTTCACTTCATGCGCGCTGAGCAGATCGATTCGATAAGCGCCCGTGCTGGCCAGGCCCTCGATGTACAGCCAGACCCGTTGCTTCAAGGCAATAAACGGCCATGCCTTGACCAGAACGTTCGCGTTCCCGGTGAGCTCCATTACCAGCAATTCACCTGCGGTCGACTGTGGAACCTCGGGTCTTGGCAGCTCCGTTTCAGGGTCTTGAAAAGTGAGAATTTTCAGCGGGAGGGTTTCCGAAGCGGTCCACAAGCCATAGCGCTGGACGTCGTAATTGACCGCTACCTCGCGATTGATATTGGCGCCGACAAACGAAGGTGGCAGGTGGAACCTCACGGTGCCGGTGGCCTCGGCGGGTTTCTCCAGGTCTTCCGAAGTCCCGGCGCCTGGCGTGCCCCGCCATTTCAATCCGAGTGTGTCGAGCAAGGTGTCCATGGTCGCGTAGCTGCAATCGATGTCCACGCCATTACGTGCGTCCATTGGATTCAGCATGCCGCCGGGGGCCTGGACAACCGTAGGTGGCGGTAATTTGCCCAGAGGGATGCCGACCATCACCTCCAGAGGCGCGGAATAGCTGTATTCCCCGGAGGCAGCGTGCAGCAACGTGTAGATGACGGTCACGTAGTAGCCGATATTGGCCGAGACATAGCGTTTGTCCACGCGGAACCTTACGGGTTGGCCGACTGTTGCCAGGGTGATCGGCACGCTTGCGGTGGTGCTGCCGTAGAGGGTGACCCCGATCCAGTGGTAAGTCAGCGTATCGCCCTTGACCCAGTCCACCGGTCTGACCAGCACATGCACCAGTTTGTCTGTTTGAGACGGATCGAGAATGTCATCCGGTGCTTCTTCGACCTTGGGCGCTGGAAGCGTTGCTCGCCATGTGCCCACGCTGGCCCGCAGAAACTCGGACTCACTGGTTCCATACTGGCCGGTAGCATCGTTGAATACCCGGTATTGCAGTTTGAGGCTGCCGTTGTCCAGCGCTAAAACGTGCTCGCTGCTGACGTAAATCGTCACCTCGCCGGCTTTCTGCTCTTCACCTGAGACGGTGTGCTCTTCTTCGTGCAGATAGGCATCGTCGTTGGACTTTTTGCCCAGCCAGATCAACGTGAGGTGATCGCCATTGCGGATACCCGGGTACCTGACCACCACGGATGCCGCCATTACCGTAACCGGCAAAATGTTCCCGACCACCTCGTTGATGGTCGGAGCCGGCAGCAAAGACGGATTACCGATCACCGTAGCGAAGGTGCGCCTGGAATAAAGCGTCGGGCTGCCATCCTGCTTGCGCAATGCATAGGAGGCGTCGAGGGTGCCTTGGGCAAAGAGTTTCACGAACTCGTAGGCAACCGGGATCTCATGCAAATAGGGCGGGTTGCGGACGATGGCTTCAACGCTGAATGTCTGAGGTGGTCTGCCGGGAATCGGAGTGCCAACTACAGTGATCACGAGCGTGTCACCGGCAGTGAAGACGTCGTTGGATTTGATCAGGATCTGCAGGGTGACCGGGTTGGCATCCAGGTCCGCAAGGATGATTTTCCCGTCATCCGCTTCCTTGATGATGAGCGCATCGAGACGTGATACCCCGGCATCGACCTTTACGGTCGTGGCCTCTGACCACTTCACGCTCCAGTTGTAAACCACATCGCAAACATCGTAGTGGATCTTCATTGCCGCACTGTCACCGGCAGTGAGGATATCTTCGGGCCGGGCCATGACGACAATGTCGACGGTGCCTTCCACTTCTGCCTCTGTCAGCACATGTGGCAGAAGAAAAACGCTACCCCACATTGCGAGAATGATGTCGCCCTCCGCGATATTCGGATAGCGCGTGATGGTCATTGGCACGCCCGTGTCGAGCCACGGCTTGGTCACACCGTTATCGATGACATCCTGCGGTAACCCGACCATCTTCAGCTCCGAATGCCAAGGCTCGAAGGGACGCGTGTCGTCACCGGCCGGGTCGTCGATTTCCAGCAACAGCGTCAATTTGGCCGATGGATCGTCGGGCACGGTTTCGCCGGCCCGGGTCAACAGGTAGTGGCAGGTGAATAATCCCGGTAGCAACCCGTCCTTGGGAGCGAAGAAGAACCATCGCTGATTGAGGTGTTCATCGCTGACCTTGAGTTCGGCGACCTTTTCGTCATTCAGGAAAACTTCCAGCAGATCATCGATCGCCATGCCTAGGTAGGGGTCGATAAGGGCAAACAGACCGTCAGGGAACGCCTCAAATGCTTTTTTGTTGATCCCTCCGTCAGCACCCGGCACCGGGATGACCATGTCGGCGAAGTAGGGTGGGTACAATCCTGACAACGGGGCGGGCAGTTCATTGCGACTGGGGAACAGGGACCGACGGAAAGTGAACATGATCAACTCCATCCAGATTGGTGCACCCGTGAACTCAAGGATTTCTGGCTCTGAAAGTTCGAGCTGTGGATCAGGGGCAGGAGTGATTTAAGGCCTGAAGGGGAGGGACTGGCTACTGTCAGAAATAACAGGTGGGCGGGTATATCCGATGAACGGTTGGTCGCTTTTACGAGAGTGAGAGCAGGGTGAAATCAGGGATTGCGCAAGGTTTTCTGTTTGAGGATATACACCGTCACCAATACCGCGCTGGTCAACATGAACCCCCGCGCCCACGGCAGTGGCACCAGGTAGCACGAGAACAGAATGCTCGCCCACATCAAGCCGATCGCGTAGACCTTGCCCTTGAGCGGTATGCCGTTGCCGTCGAGGTAGTCGCGAATCCATGGCCCGAGCTTCGGGTGCTCGATCAGCCATTGATAGAAACGCGGAGAGCTGCGCGCGAAACAGGCGGCCGCCAGCAAAAGGAAAGGGGTGGTGGGCAGCACGGGCAGGAAAATCCCGATCACCCCCAATGCCACGCTGAGCCAGCCGACGGCCAGCAAGAAGTAGCGCAACATCAGGGAGCGGTTGCCTATGGGGTTGTCCATAGGCCGGATCTTAGTGGTGACGTGGCTTGAGGATCGCCGGTTTTTCGTCTGGCGCCTGGCACAGCAGGTACAGCGCGGTCAGGGCTTCCGGGATCTGCACGATCATGTCGTCCATCAGGTTGGCGTCCTTGGCGATGTCTTCGAACTCTGGCTGCTCGTCGAACAAGCCCGAACCGACCATGATCGGCAGGAGCATTTCGCTGACTTCTTCTTCGGCGGTCTCGAACCAGGCCGCTTCACGCAGGAACACGCCTTCCATGAAGCCGATGCACCAGCCGCGCAGTTCGGAGTCGTCCGGCTCGTCGCCCAGGTCCAGGTCGCACGGCAGTTCGAATTCTTCGTCGGACGCCAGTTGACGGGCGATGTGCGCCTTGAGGCCGATCAGCGTGGCCTCGATCTCTTCGCGCTGGGCCTCGCTGCTGTAATGCGGCTCTTCGGCGAACAGGGCGTCGATCCACTCACGCTCCGGTACATCTTCTGCACAGATCGACAGGGCGGTCAGGTAACCGTGGGCGGCCACGTAATCCAGCGCCTCTTCGTGCAGCTCGTCGGCGTCGAGAAAGACTTGCAGGCGGGTTAGTTGCTCAGCGAAGGACATTACGGGGCTACCTTGGGGGAATAAACAATGCGGGAATTCTAGGCCTTCTTGCGCGCTCAAGCCAGCCGCACGGCAGATTTGCCCCGCCACGGCCCGCAGATCCACCGCCCATCCCTGTAGGAGCTGCCGAAGGCTGCGATCTTTTAATTTTGTTTTTCAAGATCCAGATCAAGATCAAAAGATCGCAGCCTTCGGCAACTCCAACAGAAGATGAGTCTTCTCAGCGGCACCCCCTGCCGGGGAGGGCTCGGGTATACTGCCGCGTTTTGCGCTCCCTGCTCGTATTGCGGTGGTCTGGCAATGCGCTCTTACGTTTTGTTTAAGCAGCTGTGGCTGTCCTGAACCAGCCTGTGCAGGGATGTTTCGGTAGATTTTTGGAGTTTTTATGCTCGAACAGGCTCAACGCGTCCTCAAAGACATCTTCGGCTACGACAGTTTCCGTGGCCGTCAGGGTGCAATCATTGAGCGCGTGGCCAGCGGCGGTGATGCGCTGGTGCTGATGCCTACCGGTGGCGGCAAGTCCCTGTGTTTCCAGGTGCCGGCGCTGCTGCGCGAAGGCCTGGCGGTGGTGGTGTCGCCGTTGATCGCCTTGATGGACGATCAGGTCGCCACCCTCGAAGAGCTGGGCGTGGCCGCCGCTGCACTGAACTCCACCTTGAGCGCCGAACAGCAGCGCGATCTGGCGGCACGGATCAAACGCGGCGAAGTGAAAATGCTCTATCTGGCGCCGGAGCGACTGGTGCAGCCGCGCATGCTGTCGTTCCTGCAGGGCTTGAACATTGCTTTGTTCGCCATCGACGAAGCGCACTGCGTGTCGCAATGGGGCCACGACTTCCGTCCGGAATACCTGCAATTGGGCCAGTTGGCGGAAATGTTCCCCGACGTGCCGCGCATCGCCCTGACCGCCACCGCCGACAAGCGCACCCGCGAAGAAATCGTCACCCGCCTGCACCTGCAGAACGCCGAGCGCTTTCTGTCGAGCTTCGACCGGCCCAACATCTTTTACCGCATCGTGCCCAAGGAGCAGCCGCGCAAGCAGTTGCTGGCGTTCCTCGCCGAGCGGCGCAGCGATGCCGGCATCGTCTATTGCCTGTCGCGCAAGAAGGTCGAGGAAGTTGCCGCGTTTCTCAGCGAGCAGGGCTTCCCGGCGCTGCCGTATCACGCCGGTTTGCCCAATGATCTGCGCGCCTACCACCAGAAGCGCTTCCTCAACGAGGAAGGCCTGATCATGGTCGCCACCGTGGCGTTCGGCATGGGCATCGACAAGCCCAACGTGCGTTTCGTCGCGCACCTCGACCTGCCGAAATCCCTTGAGGCCTATTACCAGGAAACCGGGCGCGGCGGCCGTGATGGCCTGCCGGCGGACGCGTGGATGGCCTACGGTTTGCAGGACGTGGTGATGCTCAAGCAGATGCTGCAGAACTCCGAAGGCGATGAGCGTCACAAGCGTCTGGAGCAGCACAAGCTCGACGCCATGCTCTCGCTCTGCGAAGAAACCCGCTGCCGCCGGCAGACCCTGCTGGCGTACTTCGACGAAGACATGCCCGAGCCGTGCGGCCACTGCGACAATTGCGTCGACGGTGTGCAGACCTGGGACGCCACCGAGCCGGCGCGCCAGGCGCTGTCGGCGATCTATCGCACCGGCCAGCGCTATGGCGTCGGCCACTTGGTGGACGTGTTGCTGGGCAAGGACAACGAGAAGGTGCGCAGCTTCGGCCATCAGCATCTGTCGGTGTACGGCGTCGGTAAGGCGCTGAGCGAGAGCGAATGGCGCTCGTTGTTCCGGCAACTGGTGGCGCGTGGTCTGGCCGATGTCGATCACGAGGGCTACGGAGGCCTGCGCCTGAGCGACACCTGCCGGCCATTGCTCAAGGGCGAAGTGACCCTGGAACTGCGCCGCGATCTCAAGCCGCAGGTCACCGCCAAGACCGCCAGCAAGAGCCCGGCCAGTCAGCTGGTGCGTGGCGAAGAGCGCGAACAGTGGGAAGCCCTGCGTGCACTGCGGCGCAAACTCGCCGAGGAGCATGGTGTGCCGCCGTACGTCATCTTCCCCGACTCGACCCTGCTGGAAATGCTCCGCAGTCAGCCGACCTCGCTGGCCGACATGGCGCGGGTCAGCGGCGTTGGTGCACGCAAGCTGGAGCGTTACGGCGAGGCTTTCCTCGAAGTACTTGGCGGCGAGGCCGAAGCGCCGAAAGCGGTGGCCGACGTGCGCCACGAACTTATCACCCTGGCCCGCGCCGGCATGACCCCGATGCAGATCGCCGGGCAACTGCAGTGCTCGGAAAAGAACGTCTACACCATGCTCGCCGAGGCCATTGGCAAACAGCAGTTATCGCTGGAGCAGGCCTTGGACTTGCCGGAAGAACTGATGGGCGAAGTGCAGGACGCGTTCCTCGACGGCGAGGGCGAGTTACCGTCGGTCGCCGAAGTGGCCGAACTGTTCGCCGGTCGAGTTCCGGAAGGCGTTCTTTACTGCGTAAGGGCTGCGTTGCAATCCGAGTTTGAAATGTAAGAGGGCGTTTGCGCCAACCGTCAGGCAGTTGTAACGATTCAGTACAGGTCGGCTCTTGCCTATAGCTAAATGTCATGCTTAGCTGACTAATAATTAGTTTTTCTCTATTTGTCAGTCTACTCATGAGTGTTTTATGCCGTTAACCGATCAACACCGCTTTGGCATGCAATTGGCCCAGATGTCCCGAGGCTGGCGTGCCGAACTGGATCGCCGGCTGGCTGGTCTGGGCTTGTCCCAGGCGCGCTGGCTGGTGCTGCTGCATCTGGCGCGTTTCGAAGACGCGCCGACCCAACGCGAGCTGGCGCAAAGCGTCGGTGTCGAAGGGCCGACCCTCGCGCGCTTGCTCGACAGCCTGGAAAGCCAGGGCCTGGTGCAACGTCAGTCGGTGATGGAAGACCGCCGGGCGAAAAAAATCGTGCTCTGCGCCCCGGCACTGCCGCTGATCGAACAAATCGAAACCATCGCTACACAGTTGCGTCACGAATTGTTCGAAGGCGTCGACGAGGCCGATTTGAAGGTATGCATGCGCGTTCACGGGCACATTCTGGCCAACCTGGAAAAATCTTGAGGCATAACCGCGCGCAGGTTTTTTGAGGGATCGCGCAGAGCAGACTATAAGAACTACTGGGCAATATCGTGTTCGTACCGGATGTGCGAACGCATAGAAACCGGTTTTGCTTATTTAAGGGATGCTCATGCTCGCAAGTCGGCACGTTGTACTGCGCGGTGGCGCCAGATGGCTGCTGGTCGCTGGTGTATTCAGCTATTCGACCTGGTCGATGGCACTGGGGCTGGGCGACATCACCGTCCACTCGGCCCTCAATCAGCCGCTCAAGGCCGATATCGCGCTGGTGGATGCCGCTGGCCTGAGTGCCGGCGATCTCTCGGCCAGCCTCGCCACGGCCGATGAATTCGCCCGGGCCGGGGTCGAGCGGGTGTTTTTCCTCAATGACCTCAAGTTCACCCCGATCCTGCATGGCAATCGCCAGATGATCCGGGTGACCTCGCGCAAACCGGTCAATGAACCCTTTCTGAATTTTCTGGTGCAGCTCGATCAGCCCAATGGCCGCCTGCTGCGCGAGTACACTGTGCTGATCGATCCGCCCGGATCGCCAAGTATCGTGCCGGCTACCGACGAGCCCGATCCACGTCCGCAATCCTCTGAATTCCCCACCGTCGAGCCCGCCACGGCGGCGCCTCAGGCTGCTCAGGGCAAACGCGATGCCGCCCCTTCAGCGCCACCCGCTCCGGCGGCGCCAGCCAACGATGCCGTGGCCGAGCAATTGGCGGCCAGCGTGTTGCTCAGTCAGCAACTGCAAAAGACCGTCGACGAACTCAACGCCAGACTGCAGGCGCAGGATGTGCAGATTGCCGACGGCAAAAAGCAGATCAGTGATCTGCAAACGCGATTGAGCGAACTGCAACAGCCACCGGCGCCAGCCATCACGCCGCCAATACCCGCGCCAGTCACCACCGCGCCTGAAGCTGCCGACGATGGCCTCAACTGGCCGCTGCTCGGTGGCTTGCTGGTGCTGTTGGGATTGTTGGGTGCCGGGCTTTTCGTCCGACGTCGCCGGCAACTGGCGGAGGTCACGGCGCCACTGGCAGCTCTGCCCGCCGTTCGGCAAACAGATCCTGAAGACCCGCCAGCCACACAATCCGCCAGCCTGCGAACCACCACCGAACACCGCGAAGAACCGGCGGCCGGCGATGTGCTGGAGGCGGTGGGGATCTATCTGGCCTATGGGCGTTTGGGTGAGGCGGTCGGGCTGTTGCGCAATGCCATGGACAAGGAGCCAGAGCGTACGGAGCTGGGTGTGCAATTGCTCGAAGTGTTGGGGCGGCAAGGGGACAGCGCAGCTTATGAACAACAGGAAAACCGCCTGCGTGATGCCGGGGTGGATCCGCAGCAGCTGGCCGCGATCCGTGAGCGGCATCCAAAATTGACCGGCGCTGCGCCGATAACCCCGGCGGTGTCGATGGTCGCAGCCACAGCGGTGGCGCCTGAGCCATCGGCGCCCGAGGATGATTTCGAATTGAATCTGGGTGAGCTGTCGATGGCGTCCAGTTGGGATCTTGAAGACAGTCGTTCGACACCTGAGCCGCCCGCAGAACGGACTGCATCGAACTCCGATCTTGAAATCCTGCCGCCGGACTTCGAGCTGCCCGAAACGGTGGCCAGCGAAGAGGCGGAGCTGGAGTGGATCCCCGAACCGGACGCACAGCCGCTGGACGATGACTTTCTTAACGAGTTCGGTGATCCGGGCGAGTCGCTGGCACTGGAACCGCTGGAGCTTGGGGGCACTGAGCCGGAACACGGTTCTGAGAAGCTCGAACAGGCGCAGACTTGCATTGATGACGGGGATATCGACAGCGCAATTGCCTTGCTCAATGAATTGCTCAAGGAGGGGGACGAGCCACTCAAACAGACGGCGCGGACGTTACTCGCGGGTATTCGCTAGCCAAGGTGGTTGATATTGATGAGGAGATTGTTCAGGCCCCATCGCGAGCAGGCTCACTCCTACATTTGAACTGCATTTACAGATCCCTTGTAGGAGTGAGCCTGCTCGCGATGACGGCCTGTCAGGCGCCATCAATCCAGGAAAATACTCAGAACGTCTGCCCCAGATTCAGATAAACCGCCTGCTCATTCGCATCATTCAAGCCATAGGTGAAGTTCAGCGGTCCCAACGGCGTATCGAAGCCGATAAACACACTCGCTGCATTGATGTAGCCGCTGTCGAATTCATTGTCGTTGTTCCACGCCCGCCCACGTTCCAGCGAAGCCCCGGCATACAGCGGGAAGTCCAGTGGCAGGTAGGAGCGTGGTGTCAGCCGGCGGTAATACACCGCGCGTATCAGGCTGACGTTTTGTCCCGAAATCGAATCCTCGCGAAAGCCCGATAACTGCCGCGCACCGCCGAGCAGGAAGCTCGACGTCACCACGTTGGCATCGTCCAGCGTTCGGCCATAACGGCCGCCGAGAATCAGCGTATCCGGGCCATGGCTCATGGCTTTGTCCAGCTTGAATTCCCATTGCCGGTAGCGCGTGTCCGACCCCAGCCCCGGTTCGAATTGCATCAGGGTCAGGCTGACGTCCTTGCCCTCGTGGGGGAAGTAGACATTGTCCAGCGAGTCGAACGAGTACTTCAGCGAGTAGAAACCTTCAGTGAAGTTTTCCCTCGGCAGATCCTGATCGCCGATTCGCACATCCGCTTTGCCCCAGGCCTCGCCGACGCCGAAACGGATTTCGCCGTTGTTGCCGATCTGCCGACCGAAATTGAGGCCGAAACCATAGCGCTCGACGCGGTATTGAGCGATCGGATCGTTGTCGAGTATTGAATCGACGTTCTGCGCTTCAAACGCAGCATACGGGGCGACGAAGTAGCGTGAACCGACGTCCAGTGGCTGATAGAACTCGCTATACAGTTCCTGCTTGTCGCCGATCTGCGCGCGGGTCAGCCATTCCGCGCCGAGGCGGTTGATGCCGTTGATGCGATAGCTGGCGCCGAGGTTGAAGGCGCTGTCACCGCGCATGTCGTCCGACAGATTCAGGCCGACCCGCAGGTAATCGGTGCCGCTGCGTTTGCCCCGGGCGCTGATCACCAGGGTGTGATCCTGGCCCTTGTGCACCACGCGGTACTGCACCTGTTCGAAGTAATCGAGGCCGTACAGCGTGCCCATGTCCGAATGCAGTCGACCGAGGTCCAGCGGCTCGCCGATCGGCTGACGGATGTAATAGCGGATCACTTCGTCGCCGACTTTCGAGTCGTTTTCGACCCTGATCGCGGTGATGATCGGCGTGCGCTGGCCCGGCGCGCGGGCTGCGTTCAGTTCGGCGTCCTGAGATTCGTGAGGTTTGAGCTGAGCGAGGCGGGCGTCGAGAATCCGCGTGGCGCGGTAACCGGCATCGATCATCTCCTGGGCCTTGCCGAAGTCGGTCACGCCGAATGCCGCCAGCGCCGGCTGGATCAGCACATCGGTGGGTTTGAGGGCGGCCAGTTGTTCTTCGGAGTTGCGCCGGGTCATCAGGGTTATCGACTGGTTCAGCACATCGACCACGGTCGTCAGTTGTTTGCGGTTGCGCAGTGGCGTACCGATGTCGACCACGATTGCCACGTCAACGCCCATCTCCCGCACGACGTCGAGCGGGATGTTGTCAGTCATGCCGCCGTCCACCAGCAGCCGTCCGTCGAGTTCGACCGGGGCGAACACCGCCGGGATCGACATGCTGGCGCGGATCACCTGCGGCAGGTGGCCTTTGCGGAACACCACTTTTTCGCCATTGGCGATGTCGGTGGCCACGGCGCGGAACGGGATCGGCAGCTTGTCGAAGTCGCGGGTGTCACTGGTGTGCGCCAGCAGGCTCTCCAGCATCAGCGCGAGGTTCTGGCCCTGAATCACCCCCAGCGGCAGGCCGAGGCTGCCATCATCGCGAAAACTCAGTTGCTGTTTCACCAGAAAGTCGCGGTCGTCCTGTTTGCGTCGAAACGGCACGTCTTCGCGGGGCGGTGCGTCGGACAGCGCCTGCTGCCAGTCGATGTTCAGCGCGAGTTTTTCCAGTTCGTCGATCTTGTAGCCCGAGGCATACAGGCCACCAACCACCGCGCCCATGCTGGTACCGGCAATCGCGTCGATCTTGATCCCTTGTTCCTCCAGAGCCTTGAGCACGCCGATGTGCGCTAGGCCACGTGCGGCACCACCGGACAGCACCAGGCCGACTTTCGGGCGGGGGGCTTCAGTGGCATTTACAAACACTGGCAGGAAGCCAAGCAGCAGGCAGAACAGCAAACGGCGCATGGTGAGTCTCGGGGCAAGCGATAAAGCCGGCTATTATAGCGGCGCCCTCTGTCTCAGGAGTTTCAGCGCACATGTCTGCTGCAAAACCGGAAATCGTCATCACTTATTGCACCCAATGCCAGTGGCTGCTGCGCGCCGCGTGGCTGGCGCAGGAACTGCTCAGCACCTTCGGCGACGACCTCGGCAAGGTCTCGCTGGTGCCGGGCACCGGCGGGGTATTTCACATCAGCTGCGACGACGTGCAAATCTGGGAGCGCAAGGCCGACGGCGGTTTTCCCGAGGCCAAGGTGCTCAAGCAGCGAGTGCGCGATCAGATCGATCCTGACCGCGACCTCGGTCACAACGACCGCACTCAGTGAGACGCGGCTTCGGCAGCCACGGTTTTCTTGTCGGCGCTGCCTGACATCCGCGCCGAGACCACGATGGCGACGATGATCAGCGCGCCGCCGAGCAGCATGCGCAGCGTCGGGTTTTCATTGAACAGCAGCCAGGCGATGGTGATGCCGTAAACCGGTTCCATGGCGAACACCACGGCGGCAGTGCGTGCCTTGATCACCGCGAGGCTGGCGACGAACAGGCTGTGGGCGACGCCGGTGCAGAACACCCCGAGCAGGGCGATCCACAGCCAGTCCAATGCACGTACTTCGCTCAGTTGCGGGGCCGCGACCGGCAGCAGACACAGCGCCACCACCACGTTCTGGCACAGCGCGGCCTGCACCGCCGGGATGCGTCCGGAGCTGGCGCGGTTGGTCAGCGACAGCAGGGCGAACAGCAAGCCCGACAGCACCGCCCAGAGCAACCCGGTGGTGGCGCCGCTGGCCAGATCGAACGCCGGGGTGACCAGCACCAGACCGACGCTGACCAGCACCACCAGCACGATTTCATTGGCGCGGATGCGTTCGCGGAAGATCAGCCCTTCGAGAATCACGGTGAACGCCGGGAAACTGGCAAAACCCAACGTAGCAATCGCCACCCCGGCGACCTTCACCGCGATGAAAAAACTCACCCAGTGCCCGGCCAGCAATACGCCGCTGAGCGCCAGACGGCGCCAGTCAACCGCCTGCAGTTTCTGCCAGCCGTTCTGACTGGCGAAGCGGGCGAAAAAGGCCAGGGCGAGCACGGCAAACGCCGCACGTCCGAAGACGATCACCGCCGGCGAGGCGGCCGCGAGTTTGCCGAACACACCGGTCAGGCCGAACATCAAAGCGCCAATATGCAGGGCGCCGAGGGCGGTACGCGGAGTCATTGCAATCCTTCTTGAGTCTGTCGATACGCAACATGATCACTGTAGGAGCTGCCGAAGGCTGCGATCTTTTGATCTTGATCCTTCAAAGCAAGATCAAAAGATCGCAGCCTTCGGCAGCTCCTACACGTGGATGCACATTGAAGCGTGTTGCGGCTCGCAAGTCTGTCGGCGAACTAGCGTTTTTTGTCGCAGGAGTCTCGGCGCAACTGCCCCGGTGACGCGCCGAACTCGCGCAGCACGGCGGCCGAGAAGGCACTTTGCGAGCTGTAACCGACCCGACTGGCGATTTCGCCGATCGGCAACGCGGTCTCGCGCAGCAAGCCTACTGCCTTGTGCAGGCGTCGGCTGCGAATGTAGTCCATCGGCGTTTGCCCGCATTCGGCCATGAACCGCGCATGCAGGCGGGCGCTGGACAGCCCGGCGATCTGCGCCAGATCGGCCACTTGCAGCGGGTAGGCGGCGTGTTGCTCGATGTGCGCATCCAGCGCCGCGTAGGGCAGGCGCCGTGCCGAGAGTTCGCCAGGTCTGGCGTGATTCAGGCTGGCCAGCAGCAAGACTGCGCCTTGTTGCGCAATCAACGGATCACTGACCGGACTGTTCGCCAGCCAGTTGACCAATTGGCTTTGTCCCGCATCAAGAGACAACCGCGCAGGCTGGTCGAGCAAGCGCTGACTGGCGTCGGCATGCTCGCCCAGTGAATCGTTCAGCCATTGCCCGTCGGGCACGTCCAGCACCAGACAACGACTGCCATCGGGGCTGCCGCAAGCGTGATGCGCGCCGCCGGGAACCACCACGAAACTCTGCTGGCGTACCTGGCTGCCCTGACCTTCGACTTCGAAATCCAGCGCGCCGGACAGGCCGAACACCAGTTGCGCGTGGTCGTGGCTGTGGATGATCAGATCGTGGGTGTACTGGCGCAGTGTCAGGATCGGGCGCATGGCAGAAGTCTCCGAAGTGAGCGCCAGTCTACACCGGGACACCGGGCTTGCGCGCTGTCACACGACTGACGCCTGCCTGTCATGGTCGATTAACCCGGCGCGTGCACAGTGGCGAAAACATCGCAGAGGGTTGCCCATGACCAGCGCCGAGCTTGCCAAACCCAGCCGCAAACAACGGGTGCGTACTTTGTGGATTTCCGACGTGCACCTGGGCACGCGGGATTGCCAGGCCGAGCACTTGTCGCAGTTTCTCAAGGGCTACCACGCCGACAAGATCTACCTGGTCGGTGACATCATCGACGGCTGGAAGCTGCGCGGTGGCATGTACTGGCCGCAAGCGCACACCAACGTGATCCGCCGCCTGCTGACCATGAGCAAGCGCGGCACCGAGGTGATCTACGTCACCGGCAACCACGATGAATTCCTGCGCCGTTATTCGAAGCTGATCCTCGGCAACATCCAGTTGGTCGATGAGGCGGTGCACGTCACGGCGGATGGCCGGCACCTGCTGGTGATCCATGGCGATCAGTTCGACGTGATCACCCGCTACCACCGCTGGCTGGCCTTTCTCGGCGACTCGGCCTACGAATTCACCTTGACCCTCAACCGCTGGCTCAATCACTGGCGCGCCCGGTATGGCTACGGTTACTGGTCGTTGTCGGCGTACCTGAAGCACAAGGTGAAGACGGCGGTGAGCTTCATCAGCGACTTCGAAGAAGCCATCGCCCACGAATGCGTGAAGCGCGAGTTGCACGGCGTGGTCTGCGGGCACATTCACCATGCCGAGATTCGTAAAGTCGGCGAGGTGGACTACCTCAATTGCGGCGATTGGGTGGAATCGTGCACAGCATTGATCGAGCACTGGGACGGCACGATCGAGCTGTATCGCCTGGCGGATGCGCAGGCGCGGGAGGCGCAGCTCAAGGCGGCCAAGGTCGCCGAGATCGCCTGATTTTTCAGGTGTACAAAAGGGCCTCATCGCTGGCAAGCCAGCTCCCACAGGTATTGTGAACACCACAGATCACTGTGGGAGCTGGCTTGCCAGCGATGAGGCCGGTGCAGACAACATCAGGCGGGGGCGTGTTCTTCCATCGCCGCCTTGTAGATCGAGTGCTTCGGCTGCGCAAACAGCCGCTCCAGCATCGGCTCAAAAAAACTCAACGGCAGGCTGTCATACGCCGGGTCGAACGCCGCCGCATCGTATCTGGCGCAGAACTCCACCGTCGCCTGATACTGCGGATGCGCGGCGAATTGCTCGCGCAGGTGCCGATCCATGCCCAGATGATGGAAGAAGTAGTAGCCCTGAAAGATCCCGTGCTTTTCGACCATCCACAGATTTTCGGCACTGACGAACGGCTTGAGAATCGCCGCCGCGATGTCCGGGTGGTTGTAGGAACCGAGGGTGTCGCCAATGTCATGCAGCAGCGCACAGACCACGTATTCCTCGTCACGCCCGTCGCGATAGGCGCGGGTCGCGGTTTGCAGCGAATGGGTCAGGCGATCCACCGGGAAGCCGCCGAAATCACCTTCGAGCAACTTCAGGTGCGCGACGATCCGTGACGGCAGTTGCCGGGCGTAGGCGCTGAAGTCAGCGGCGATGATCGCCCAGTCTTCCTGGGTGCCGTCCTGCATGTGGGTGAAGCGGGCATTGGCGTTCATCGGCCAGCCTCCAGGTGTGTCGGGTTTCAGAACGCCACGCGGCCGAGAATCATGTCGCGGTACATGACGAAATCGCCGAGCAGGCTGTACAGCGGATGCTGGAAAGTCGCCGGACGGTTCTTTTCAAAGAAGAAGTGGCCGACCCAGGCAAAGCTGTAACCGGCCAGCGGCAGGGCCAGCAACAACAGCCATGCGCCTTTGGCGATGGTCATGGCCAGAATGAATATCACCAGCGTGGTGCCGATGAAATGCAACCGGCGGCAGGTACTGTTGGCGTGTTCGCTGAGGTAATACGGATAGAACTCGGCGAAGGTATTGAATTGCTTGATGTTTTCCACGACCGCGATCTCTGTGGTTATTGTTCTGACGGCAAGTTGTTCGGCGGGTAGCTTATTTGAGTCTAGAGTGAACACTGGCATCAGACAGTGACAATGGGCGCCACTTTAGTATCCTTCGCAAATCGGGTCGTAACATGCGATCCATCATGTAAAAGAATAACGCCATGAGCGAACGAACGACTTCTGCAAGCTGGGCGATGGGGATTGTCAAAGCATTGGAGATGGACGGCCTGGATTGCCGGGTACTGTTCAAGCAACTGGGGCTCGATTACGCCGCCCTGAATGATCCGGATGCGCGCTTCCCGCAAGATTCCATGACCCGCCTCTGGCAACGGGCGGTCGAGCTGTCCGGCAACCCGGCGATCGGCCTGAACATGGGCAAGGTGGTGCGCCCGGCGTCGTTCCACGTTGCCGGCTACGCCTTGATGTCGAGCAACACCCTGGCCGAAGGCTTTCAACGCCTGGTGCGTTATCAGCGGATCATCGCCGAGAGCGCCGACCTGAGTTTTCGTCTGCTCGAAGAAGGCTACGCACTGATCCTGACCGTGCATGGCGATCACCTGCCACCGACCCGGCAGAGCGCCGAAGCCTCGCTGGCCTGCGCGCTGGGTCTATGCGGCTGGTTGACCGGGCGCACCCTGCATCCGGTCAAAGTGCTGTTTCAGGGTGACGAGCCCGCCGATCTGCAACCTTACCGACAAGCCTTCCACGCGCCGCTGATGTTCAACGCGCCGTACGATGCGCTGATTTTCGAACGGGCCGACATGGAAGCACCGCTGCCCACCGCCAACGAAGCCATGGCGCTGCTGCACGACCGGTTTGCCGGGGAATACCTGGCGCGGTTTTCCGAAAGCCGCGTGACCCACAAGGCGCGCCAGGTGTTGTGCCGTTTACTGCCGCAGGGCGAGCCCAAGCGCGATACGGTGGCGCAGACCCTGCATCTGTCGCAGCGCACCTTGCAGCGCCGGTTGCAGGAGGAGGGCACCAGTTTTCAGCAGTTGCTCGACGACACTCGCCGCGAACTGGCCGAGCAGTACCTGGCGCAGCCGAGCATGACCTTGCTGGAGATTGCCTATCTGTTGGGTTTTGCCGATCCGAGCAACTTCTTCCGCGCGTTCCGTCGCTGGTTCGACACCACGCCCGGCGATTACCGGGCGCGACTGTTGCAGGCGCCGATCAATGACGCCAAAAGGCCGGAATACACAGCACAAACACCGTAATGATCTCCAGTCGGCCAAGCAGCATGCCGAACGACAGGATCCACTTGGCCGCATCCGGCAGGGTGGCGAAGTTGCCTGCCGGGCCGATGGTTTCGCCCAGACCCGGGCCGACGCCGGACACGGTGCTGGCAGCGCCGGTCAGTGCGGTCATCCAGTCCACGCCGAGCAGCGACAGCAGCAGGGCGATCACGCAAATCGTGATGGCGAAGAAGAACGAAAAGGTCAGGATCGAACGCACGATCTCCTCGTCGAGACGGTGACCGTTGTACTTCTGCTTGATCACCGCGCGCGGGTGAATCAGCTGGTTAAGGTTGGCCTTGAGCAGGATGTAGGCGACCTGGAAACGGAAGATCTTGATCCCGCCCGCCGTCGAGCCGGAGCAGCCGCCGACAAAGCCCAGATAGAAAAACAGCATCAGCGAGAAGTTGCCCCACAGGCTGTAGTCGCCGAGGGCAAAACCGGTGGTGGTGACTACCGAGGTCACGTTCAGCGCCACGTGCCGCAGCGCATCCAGCCAGTGCAGGTTGGTGGTCCACCAGTACCAGGTGCCGAGCACCAGCCAGGTCACCAGCAACATGCCGAGCAAACCCTGCACCTGCTGATCCTTGATCAGCGCCTTGCGATTGCCGCGCATGGTCGCGACGTACAGGGTGAACGGCAGGCTGCCGAGGATCATGATGACCACCGCCACCCAGTGCACCGCCGGTTGCGTCCACTTCGCCAGCGACTGGTCGGAGGTCGAGAAACCGCCGGTGGAGATCGCCGACATCGCGTGATTGATCGCATCGAACGGGCTCATCCCGGCCCACCAGAACGCCAGGCTGCCGAGGATCGTGATACCGACGTAGGCGGCCACAATCAGGCGCGCCACCATGTGCGAGCGCGGCATGACCTTTTCCGAGCGGTCGGACGATTCGGTCTGGAACAGGCGCATGCCACCGATGCGCAGCAACGGCAGAATCGCCACCGCCATGCCGATGAAGCCGATCCCGCCGAGCCAGTGCAGCAGCGAGCGCCACATCAGAATCCCCGGCGACATGGTGTCGAGCCCGCTGAGCACGGTCGAGCCGGTGGCGGTGATACCGGACATGCTTTCGAAGAACGAGTCGGTGTAGCTGATGTGCTGGGTCAGCAAGAACGGCAGCGCGGCGAAAATGCACACCACCAGCCAGCTGCTGACGGTCAGCAGATACATGTCGCGCGGGCGCAGGTGGATGTGTTCGGGGCGGCCGGGAATCACCAGCGCGAGGCCGGCGACGAAGGTGATCATGCTCGCCCAGAGAAACGACGGCAGATCGCCGGTGCGCTCGAAAATCACCAGGGTGGCCATGGGCACGACCATGGCGATGGCCAGGGTGATCAGGAAGATGCCGATGATGAAACCAATGATCCGTAAGGTCGGCAACGCCATGAAGTCCGCTCGGGCTGAAGGAGGAAGGGCGCCATTCTACCCGTGGGGCAGGGCATGTAAACCGGCACCCTGTTGCCGGATACCGCTAGAATAGCCGCACATTTTTCTCTGGAGGTGGCCGATGCAGGCTCTCGACGCGTTGCTCAACCGTGTTTCCGTTCCACGCCTGGTCGAACCGGCCCCTACTGCCGAGCAGCGCGAAGCTCTGTTTGGTGCAGCCCTGCGTGCCCCTGATCACGGCCACTTGCAGCCGTACCGTTTCCTCACCGTCGAAGGCGCGGCACGTGAGCAAATGGGCGAGTTGCTGGCCGAAGCGGCGCAGATGCAGGAAGGCGAAGTCACTGAAGCGATGATCGACAAGGCGCGCAACGGCCCGCTGCGGGCACCGCTGGTGGTGGTGGTGATCGCGAAACTGCAGGACCACGTCAAATATCCGAAGGCCGAGCAGTTGCTGGCGGCGGGGTGTGCGGCCCACGGGATTCTGCTGGCGGCGTATGCGCAGGGGATTGGTGCGGTGTGGCGTACTGGTGAACTGGCGTATTCGAAACATGTGGCCCAAGGGTTGGGGCTGGCGGAAGGCGAAGAGGTGATCGCGTTCCTGTACCTCGGCACGCCACAGAAGGAGCCGCGTGTGGCCGAGAAGGTTGATCTGGCCGAATTCGTCAGCGCCTGGCCCGGCAAGGCCTGACACCACCGATCAAATGTAGGAGTGAGCCTGCTCGCGATAGCGGTGGATCAGACGAAAATTCATTGACTGATCCACCGCTATCGCGAGCAGGCTCACTCCTACAGTTTTGATCAGGGTTGCACGACAGCGCCCGGTACCAACGGCAATTCCAGACTGGCGACAAACCCGCCCTCGGGATGATTGGCCAGCAGCAGACTCCCGCCATGCCGCTCCGCCGCGCGTCTGGCAATCGCCAGGCCCAGGCCATGTCCCGGCGCCGTCTGCCCCGGCGCCCGGTAGAACGGCTCGCCCAACTGGCTCAGATGCTCGGTCTGCACGCCCGGCCCGTGGTCGCGCACGCTCACCACAATCCGCTCGCCCTGACGCGTGGCCTGCATCTCGATTGCCTGATCCACCGGGTTGAAGCGTTGGGCGTTGCGCAAAAGGTTATCGACGGCGCGCTCGATCATGGTTGGCCAACCGGTCAGCGTCAGGTGTGGTTCGGCATCCAGGCGCACGGTCTGCTCCGGCGAGCCAAGTTGCGCGTCCTTCTGCAGTGTGCCGAGCAGCGCATTCAGGTCTACTTCTTCAGCACTGGCGTTGTCGGCATCGACTCGCGCCAGCACCAGAATTTCGCTGATCAGCGCTTCGAGGCGATCACATTCGCGGGTCAGGCGCGGCCAGAGTTTTTCCCGTTCTTCAGGATTGGCCCGTTCCGCCAGTGCCAGGGCAATACGCAGGCGCGCCAGCGGTGAGCGCAGTTCGTGGGATACATCACGCAGCAATTGGCGCTGGCTGCCGATCAGGCTTTGCAGGCGCGCGCCCATGCGGTTGAAATCAGTGGCGAGCACGCCGAATTCGTCTCGGCGGTTCGCCAGTTTCGCCAGGCTGTTCTGTTGATAGGTGGTCTGCCCCAGATCATGCACCGCCCCACGCAAGCGGCTGAGCGGGCGGGTAATGGAGAAGGTCACCAGCAGGCTGAACAGGGTCAGCACCACCAGCGCGATGCCCAGCGCACTCAGCGGCCAGAGCAGGCTTTCGCGGTGCCAGGCATCGAGTTCCGGGTGCGGGATGCGGAAGATGAACAGGTAGGTGTCACCGGTTTTTTCGCTGGTGAACTCGTCGGTCAGGCGCCGCCAGGGCAGGCGTCGGTCATCGTTGTTCTGCCGGGCTTCAAACGCCGCGGCGCGGCGCGGGAAGGTGCCGCGCACCACGGGGTCGCCGCTTTCGTTCAACACCTGCACGTCGATGTGATATTGGCGTTTGCGTTGTTCGAGGATGTCCTGCGCGGCGTCTTCGCCCTGGGCTTCGTAGGTTTGCGTCCATTCGGCGGCCAGGGTGTTGAGGCCCGGGTGACGGCTGAGAATCCACGCGTCCTGATTGAGCATGTGCCCGAGCAAGATCGACAGCCCCGCCACCAGAGCGATGGCCAGCCAGAAGCTCGCGAGAATACGCCAGAACAATGAACGCACAGAAAATCCTCAATCAGACGCGTAACCCCTGTAGGAGCTGCGGCACGCTGCGATCTTTTGATCTTATTTTTCATAAGCAAAATCAAAAGATCGCAGCGTGCCGCAGCTCCTACAGAGGGCGGATGTGAACAGGCCCGACGGGGTTAGCCGTCGGGCCTGTGATTAGAACATTATTGCGCTTTTTGCGGCTGCTGCGCTTTCCACGCCTTGAACTCGGCCCATTCGGCGCGGCGTTCAGCCTGTTTTTTCTGGATCTCGTCGAATTTCTTCTGTTGATCCGGTTTCAGCAGGTTACGTACGTCAGCTTCGGCTTTCTTGTGGTTGGCGGCCATCTCGTCTTTCATGGCTTTCTGGTCAGCCGGCGAGAGTTTTTCCAGGTACTTCTCGACTACCTGGCGACGCTCGTGCATCTGCTCGCCCATGATCTTGCGGATCTGATCGCGCTGTTCGCGGGACAGGTCGAGTTGGCTGTACGGGCCTTTGCCGTGCATGCCGTGCATCTGACCGCCGTGGCGTGCACCGTCCATCGGGCCACCCATCGGGCCGCCATCCTGTGGCACAGCCATGGCGACGGTTGGCAGAGCGGCAGCGAACATCAGAGCGATAAGAGTCTTGCGCATGGTGTATCTCCTTGTCTCGTTCCCGGTACGTTCCGGATGAGTTCAGATTACGGAGATCAAGGTCAGCGGCGGTCAGCGCTGCGTAAAGCTTGGGTAAAGACGCTTCGTACCCTGCCTGACAAATATCACTGGCACTCCGCCTGTGGCGAGGGAGCTTGCTCCCGCTGGACTGCGCAGCAGTCCCTCTTTTTTGATTTGAAAAACGAGGGCCGCTTCGCTGCCCAGCGGGAGCAAGCTCCCTCGCCACATATAGCATTCAGGCAGGTCTTTCCCGATTTACAGGCTGTAGTAGTAACCACGGCTGCGCAGGGCGACGATCCGCGGGCGGCCGTCGGGGTGGGGGCCGATTTTCTTGCGCAGGTTGCTGACGTGCATGTCGAGGCTGCGGTCGTACAGGGTCAGCTTGCGGCCGAGGGCCAGTTGCGCCAGTTCCTGTTTGTCCAGCGGCTCGCCGGGCTGCTTGAGCAGTGCTTCGAGCAGGCGGCTTTCGGAAACGGTGAGGGTCAGTTCTTTCTCGTCGATGCTGACCACGCCGCGCACCGGGCTGAAGCTCAGATCGCCCAGTTCGAGCTGGGTCGACACAGCGGCCGGATGGCTGCGGCGCAGCACGGCGCGCAGGCGCGCGGTGAGTTCACGCGGATCGCAGGGTTTGGCCAGGTAATCGTCGGCGCCCAATTCCAGACCGAGAATGCGATCCAGTGGTTCGCCCCGGGCCGAGAGCATCAGCACCGGCAGATCGGCGTGTTCGCTGCGCAACTGCTTGAGCAGTTCCAGACCACTGCCGTCGGGCAGCATCACGTCCAGCACCACCGCCGCCGGGGCGGATTCGGCCAACGCCTTGCGCGCGCTCTGGCCATCATGGCAGGCGCGTACCTGGAAGCCTTCCTGGCTCAACCAGCTACTCAGGAGTTCGCACAACTCCTGGTCATCATCAATCAGTAACAGCTCGCTCATGACTCACTCAATTTAGCCATTGCCGACGTTTTCGGCTTGCTCCACTGGCAAAGATACCGCACAGCAGCGCCAATAGCGCTACCCCGGCGCCGGTGACGAACCATTGCTGCTGTTCGGTCAACAGTCGTGGCAAGGGGCTTGCCTGGGCTTCCTTGAGTTGCAGCTTCAGGCGCTGGTTCTCCTGACGCAACCGGGCGAGCTGGGCGCTTTCGCGGGTGTTGTCGGCATTTTGCAGTTGTTTGCTCAATTCTTCCCGCTGCTGCTCGCTGGCCTTCAGGCGCTGCTGCAGTTCGGTAATCTGACTGCCGGCACTTAACGACAATGGCGTGGAGCTGCCGCTTTCGGTGGTTTCCTCACCATGGGCGGGTGCCATGATCGTCAACGTGACCCACATCAGACACAACGGACCTTTGCGCATTGCGATTCCTGCTTGCAAATGGATATTGGGCAGGTTGTCGGCAGGCAAACGAGAATAATGAGCGATTGAGAGTGGGGAGAAGCGGGAAGGTTCAGTGTCAGAGGCAATGTCGAGCGTGGTGAGTTGAACAATTTGAGCTTGGGGAGT
Organism: Pseudomonas sp. HOU2; assembly: GCF_040729435.1. Classification (NCBI taxonomy): domain Bacteria; kingdom Pseudomonadati; phylum Pseudomonadota; class Gammaproteobacteria; order Pseudomonadales; family Pseudomonadaceae; genus Pseudomonas; species Pseudomonas sp. HOU2. The sequence goes on from NZ_CP160398.1 coordinate 5,004,166, forward strand.
CATTGTGGCGAGGGAGCTTGCTCCCGCTGGGGCGGAAGCGCCCCCCGCTTTCCAGCTCATAGGCAATGAGACTGCTGCGCAGTCCAGCGGGAGCAAGCTCCCTCGCCACAAAGTCCCTCGATATTCCTTGGTTACGGCAAGACTTGCTTGAACGGCTTGACGGTCACGTTGGCGTACACGCCGGCGGCAATGTACGGATCGGCGTCGGCCCAGGCCTGGGCGGCGCTGAGGGAGTCGAATTCGGCGACGATCAGGCTGCCAGTGAAACCCGCAGCGCCCGGATCATTGCTGTCGACCGCCGGGTGCGGGCCGGCCAGTACGATGCGGCCTTCGCCCTTGAGCACTTGCAGGCGTTCGAGGTGGGCCGGGCGCGCGGCGAGGCGGGCTTCGAGCGAGTTGGCGACGTCGGTGGCAATGATTGCGTAGAGCATGTCAGTCCTCGGTTTTTGGCGTTGTGGTATCGGCGTCATGCAGATGGCGGGACAGGTAGATGCCCTGACCGACCAGGAACAGCACGGTCATGCCCAGGCTGCCGAACACCTTGAAGTCGACCCAGATGCTCTGGAAGGTGAATGCCACGAACAGGTTGGCAGCGCCGCAGAACAGGAAAAAGGCGATCCAGGCGATGTTCAGGCGGGTCCAGACCGGATCCGGCAGGGTCAGCGCGTGGCCCATGATGCGTTTGATCAGCAGGCGGTCACCGATGAAGTGGCTGCCGATGAAGGCCAGGGCGAACAGCCAGTTGACCACCGGGGCCTTCCATTTGAGGAAGGTCTCGCTGTGGAAGGCCAGGGTCAGGCTGCCGAACACCAGGCAGGCGATCAGGGTCAGCCATTGGCTCTTTCCCAGCTTGCGCTGTTTGATGAACAACGCGCCGTAGACCACCAGGGAGCTGATGATCAGCATCGCCGTGGCGCTGTAGATACCGCCTACAGTCACTTGATGGCCAGCGATGTCGACGACCCGTGGATCCAGTTTGTAAACGATGAAAAACAGCAGAAGCGGGATGAAATCGATGAATTGTTTCACAGTGAGAGCCAGAAGCTGGATGTGGCGGCATAATAACAAACATATGGGCGCGCGATAGCGCCAGCTGATTTGAGGTTACAACTCCCCGTGAATGTTGATTTGCACTGCCACAGCACGGCCTCCGATGGCGCCTTGGCGCCTGCGGTTCTGGTTGCGCGTGCGTTCGAAAACGGCGTGCGAGTCCTGGCGTTGACCGATCACGACACCCTCGAAGGCCTCGCCGAAGCGCGCACGGCTGCCGAGGCGCTGGGCATGCAACTGGTCAATGGCGTCGAGCTGTCCTGCACCTGGGGCGGCGCGACCATTCATGTGCTGGGCTATGGTTTCGACGTCAACGCCGCGCCATTGGTCGAGGCCATCGCCAAGTTGCACGATGGTCGCTGGCTGCGGTCGGAAGAAATAAGCCGCAAGCTCGCCCTTAAAGGCATGCCCGGAGCCCTCGACGGCGCTCGGCAGATCCAGCAGGAACTGGGCGACAGCGGCAACGCCCCGGCCCGTCCGCATTTTGCCGACTGGATGGTGCGTGAAGGTTTTGTAAAGGATCGCGCCGAAGCATTCCGCAAATGGCTCGGCGCCGGCAAGCTGGGTGACGTCAAGCAGCACTGGCCGACCCTGGAAGACACCGTCGGCACCCTGCGTGCCGCCGGGGCGTGGGTCAGTCTGGCGCATCCCTGGCATTACGATTTCACCCGCAGCAAGCGCCGAAAGCTGATTGCCGACTATATTCAAGCGGGCGGGCATGCAATCGAAGTGGTCAATGGCCATCAGCCTGCGGAACAGGTCGGCAGCCTGGCAATCCTTGCCCGCGAGTTCGGTCTGCTGGTCAGCGCCGGCAGTGATTTCCATGGCCCTGGAGGCTGGTCCGAAATTGGCCAGTACCGGCCGGTTCCCGAGGACCTTCCACCCCTGTGGTGTCGGTTCAAACATGACACAGTTATTGCCGCCGTCTGAACAGGTAGAAAACGTGAGTCAATTTTTCCAGATCCATCCGGAAAACCCGCAAGCGCGCCTGATCAAACAGGCGGTCGAGATCATCCGCAAAGGCGGGGTGGTGATTTATCCCACGGACTCTTCCTACGCCATCGGTTGCCAGATCGGCGACAAGACTGCCATCGAGCGCGTGCGCCGTCTGCGTCAGCTCGACGAGAAGCACAACTTCGCGCTGATCTGCAGTGACCTGTCGCAATTGGGCAACTACGCCAAGATCGACACCGGCACTTTCCGCATTCTCAAGGCGCATCTGCCGGGGCCTTACACCTTTATCCTCAACGCCACCCGCGAAGTGCCACGGCTGTTGCTGCATCCAAAAAAACGCACCATCGGCCTGCGGGTGCCGAGCCATCCGATTGCCCTGGCGTTGCTGGCCGAACTCGGCGAGCCGCTGATGAGCGTGACCTTGATCATGCCCGGCGACGAAGACCCGCTGAGTGATCCGTACGAAATGCGCCAATTGCTCGAACATCAGGTAGACCTGATCATCGACGGCGGTTTTGGCGGGATCAAGGCGTCCACCGTGATTGACCTGCCCGGCGACGACCCGGAAGTGATCCGCGTCGGTTGCGGCGACCCCGCGCCGTTCATGGTCGAGGCCTGAATGTCCGCAGTGGAAACCGTTGTCGATCCCCAGGCCGGCGCCCAGCAGGAACTGCCGTTTGCCATGGTCTATGGCCAGGCGGTCACGGAAATGCCGCTGGACCTGTACATCCCGCCGGATGCACTGGAAGTGTTTCTCGAAGCCTTCGAAGGCCCGCTTGACCTGCTGCTGTACCTGATCCGCAAACAGAACATCAACATCCTCGACATCCCGGTGGCGGAAATCACCCGCCAGTACATGGGCTATGTCGAGTTGATGCAGTCGGTGCGCCTGGAACTGGCCGCCGAATACCTGGTAATGGCCGCGATGCTGGCCGAGATCAAGTCGCGGATGCTCCTGCCGCGCGCCGAAACCGTCGAAGACGAAGAGGACGACCCGCGCGCCGAACTGATCCGTCGCCTGCAGGAATACGAGCGCTTCAAGGCTGCCGCCGAAGGCATCGACGGCTTGAGCCGGGTCGGTCGCGACGTGGTCGTGCCCAAACTCGACGCCCCGGAAGCCCGGGCGCGCAAGCTGCTGCCGGACGTGGCGCTGGAAGAGATTTTGATGTCCATGGCCGAAGTGCTGCGCCGGGGCGATATGTTCGAGAGCCACCAGGTCAGCCGCGAGGCACTGTCGACCCGCGAGCGCATGAGCGATGTGCTGGAACGGCTCAAGGGCGGTGGTTTTGTGCCGTTCGTCGAGCTGTTCACTGCCGAGGAAGGTCGCTTGGGTGTGGTGGTGACCTTTATGGCGATCCTTGAGCTGGTCAAGGAATCCTTGGTCGAGCTGGTGCAGAATGAGCCGTTCGCCGCGATCCACGTGCGAGCCCGAGCCGAATAACGAGTCGAAACATGAACCTGACTGAACCCCGCGAGCTGGCGCCCCTGCTTGAAGCCTTTCTGTTGGCCTCGGGAAAACCGCAATCGCTTGAACGCCTCTACGAACTGTTCGAAGAGGGCGAGCGCCCCGAACCGCCGGTCTTCAAGAAAGCCCTGAGCCTGCTGGCCAAGTCCTGCGAGGGCCGCGCGTTCGAGCTCAAGGAAGTCGCCTCCGGCTACCGCTTGCAGATCCGCGAGAAGTTTTCGCCGTGGGTCGGGCGTTTGTGGGAAGAGCGTCCGCAGCGCTATTCCCGTGCGCTGCTGGAAACCATGGCGCTGATCGCCTATCGCCAGCCGATCACTCGCGGCGAGATCGAAGACGTGCGGGGCGTGGCGGTCAACACCAACATCGTCAAGACGCTGATCGAGCGCGAGTGGATCCGCATCGTCGGTTACCGCGACGTGCCGGGCAAACCGGCGATGTTCGCCACCACCAAGGCGTTTCTCGATCACTTCAACCTGAAGAACCTCGAAGACCTGCCGCCGCTGGCCGAACTGCGCGAGATGGAAACCGAGCCAGTCCTCGATTTCGACGACGCGCCAGTGCCGCAGGGCCTGCAGGAACAGGTCGACGCCAGCGCCGAGCCGGAAGAGCCGAAGGAAGAAACCAGCTTCCATACGCTGTTGCTGGAACTGGACAGCATGGAGGAGGGGATCAAGACCGACTTCGATGATCTGTTGCGCGATGCCGCGGATGGCGAAGCGTCGACGACTGAGCCGGAAGTCGAGACCGTCGAGCCGGCGGTTGAAGTTGAACTCGAGACCGAGCCAGAGGCCGAACCGGAAGAGGACATTCTTGGCGTCGCCGAAGCCCGGGAAAAACTCCTGGCCGCTGTCGCCGCGCTCGAACAATCGGTGCCTGAACCCGAGCTGAGCGAAGAAGAAGCCGAAGCCCGCGCCCTGGCCGAAGCGATCGAGGCCGAACGCCGCGAGTTCGAGGACTGACAATCAAATTTTCTGAACACTGACGAACCCTGTGGGAGCGGGCTTGCCCGCGATTGCGGTGCATCAGACACAAATATGCTGGCTGACGCTCCGTCATCGCGGGCAAGCCCGCTCCCACAGGGATCAATGTGTTCTGGAGAAAGGTATGAGCTCGACAAAAGACCCCTGCATCAGCCTCTGCAAATTCACCGACGACATCTGCCTGGGCTGTGGCCGCAGCAAGCGCGAGATCCGTGCCTGGAAGAAACTCGACAAGGACGACAAGCGCACGGTACTGGCCGAAGCCGCGCTGCGCCTGATCAAACTCGGTGGTGCCGGTCGGCGGAAAAAGAAATAAGTCGCCCACCATCAGCTAGTCTCTGATGCGCGATGGCGCACATCCGCGTATGATTCGCGACCCTTCGGCGATCCCTTCGCCCGAAAACCAGATTTCAATGCTTCAGGCGCCGCCTGAACAGACCACACCGGGAGGTGCCCAGATGAGTGACATCAATCAGCAAGACGACCAGGAAATCGGCCCAGCAGGCGAAAAACTGCAGAAGGTCCTCGCCCGTATCGGCGTCGGCTCGCGCCGTGACGTCGAAGCCTGGATCAGCCAGGGCCGGATCAAGGTCAATGGCAAAGACGCCACCCTCGGCCTGCGCGTCGACATGCACGACGCCATCACCATCGATGGCAAGGTGATCAAGCGCGAAGAGGCTGCCGAATCAGTGCGCCGCGTTATCATGTACAACAAGCCCGATGGCGAGATCTGCACCCGTGACGACCCGGAAGGCCGTCCGACCGTGTTCGACAAGCTGCCGCGTCCGAAAGAAGGTCGCTGGATCAACATCGGTCGTCTCGACATCAACACCACCGGTCTGCTGATGTTCACCACTGACGGTGAGCTGGCCAACCGTCTGATGCACCCGTCCTACGAAATGGATCGTGAGTACGCCGTGCGTGTACGCGGTGAAGTCGACGACGAAATGATCGAGCGCCTGAAGGCCGGCGTGGTACTGGAAGACGGCCCTGCGCGTTTCACCGACATTCAACAGGCACCGGGCGGCGAAGGCTTCAACCACTGGTATCACTGCGTGGTGATGGAAGGCCGTAACCGTGAGGTTCGTCGTCTGTGGGAATCGCAAGGTCTGGTGGTCAGCCGTCTGAAGCGCGTGCGTTTCGGTCCGGTGTTCCTCAACTCCGACCTGCCGATGGGCCGCTGGCGCGAAATGAGCCAGTACGAAGTCGACGTGCTCAGCGCCGAAGTCGGCCTGACCCCGGTGGCGATGCCGCAACTCAACGCCAAGAGCAAGGACAAGCTGGAGCGTATGCAGCGCAAATCGTCGCGGCCGATGGCCAAGACCGAGCGCGTGCGTACCCTGCGTCCAGCCGCTGGCGCGCCGACCGGTCCGCGTCCGAGCCGTGAGCCGCAGATCGAAGGCGAGCGTCCTGGCCGCAAGCCGGTTGCCCGTGATGGCGAACGCGCACCGCGTCCGGCCAATGGTCGTACCGAGCGTGGCGAAGGTCGTGCGCCTGCCGGTCGTGGTACGCCAGTGGCGGATCGTCCTGCCGACACCACCAACAAGCGTCCGGCCAAGCCTGCAGCCAAGCGCCCGGGGATCAAACTGGTCGACGGTGACAAGCCATCGGGCAAGCGCCGTGGCGCCCCGGCCGGCTCCGGTCAGCGCCCGGGTTTTGGTCGCAAGAAGCCGGAATAAGGCAGCTGTGAGCTTTGAGCGGCAAGCTTCGAGCTAAAGCAAAAAAACGCCAACCGCAGGGTTGGCGTTTTTTTTCGTCTGGCGAAAGGTATGTGGTGCTTTTGAGGGCCTCATCGCTGGCAAGCCAGCTCCCACATGGATCTGCGGTGTTCACAGGATTTATGCAGCGCAACAAAAACCTGTGGGAGCTGGCTTGCCAGCGATGACGCCAATGCAGCCACCTAATATGCAGGATCAGAACACAAACCGCCCGTCAAACACCGGCTTGTCATCCAGCGCCAAAACGCCGCCAGAAAAGATCAGGTCCAGGTGATGACTGCCTTTCGCGCCACCGCCGAGGCCCAGGTGCAGGCCGCAATGGCGCTCCTCGAACCCGGCGTTGCGCGCGTACAGATCTTTCACCCCTTCGTTGGTACCAATCCCCAGTTCCTCGATGCGCCGGTTCGACGGGTTGGCGTCCAGGTACTTGTTGAAATCATGCTCCAGCCCCGGCACATCGGTGGCGATGCGGCTGATGGTCGAGTTCTCGATCCACAGTTCCAGTGGCGACTCCAGCACGCCGTACTTGCGGGCAAACGGGATGGTGCTGAGGAACGTGCCCTTGAATTTCACATGGCCGTTGATGGCTTCGCTATGGGTGGCGATTTCGCCGGGGGCCAGGTCGAAGTTGCCGACGCCGTTGATGTCGGTCCATTTCTTGATGCTGCTCAGCGGCGTTTCAAACCAGGAACCGTGGTCGTCCTTGAAGCTCAGCGTCGTCGCTTGGGACATGCGCTGGATCAAGTGGCTGTTGAGCCCGGCGATACGCTGCGGGGTGACGCTGAAGGTGTCGTAGAAATAGTCGCCGTAATCCTTGAACAGCAGCGACTTCTTCCAGTTTTCCGCCATCACGCCTTGCAAGGCGCGAACGAACTCCGGGCCGTCGGGGCGCGGGTTGGGCAGGGTGGAAGAGTCGTAGAAGAAAATGTACAGATCGCTGTCGGCAATCGCCGCGGTCAGCGTGGCGGTGCTTTCCAGATCAAGGCGTCTGGCGCTGAAGGTGAAGCGGGGATGATCGCCGGCCTGTTCGGCGATGGCGCCGGTCAGGGCTTCGTAATCGGCGGTGTGGCCGAGCAGTACCTTCGCCGAATCGAGACCGGCAAGGGCAGGGTGATGTTCGAGGTAGTAAAGGAAATGCGAGATCGCGCGGGGCTTATCCATGAGTCCTCCCTGACTGACCGTGAAGAAAGCGGCAGGCACGACCGGCCGGATCGTGCCTGCCTGGGGATGTCTTACAGAGGCCACATCGCCGTGCCGAACGGAACCACCGCGTCGGCTTGCATCATTTCCACGGCGGCCTCATGGGTTGGTGCTTCAAACCATTCGTCCAGTTGCAGTTCGGTATCCAAGTCTTTTTCCAGTGCTTGCATGGTCGATCTCCTAGATGACTTTCGCGGTTATGACTGGCCGGTCGAGTTGGCCGGCAAGACGTGAAAAACCTAGTTCAGGGTGTTTTGTAATGCAAAAAATTATTTATTTAAAATTTAAATAAACTTTTTATTCTGTTTTCAAGCGGAGATTTTCTTATTTGAAAACAAAAAACTAAGCGGCAACTTTCATTAGCAAGCTTGCTACCGTCAATTTGCAGACGTCCTACAGAATTTTCCGAAATGGAAAATCTACGTTACGCCTCGTAAAGAAAAGTTTACGGAAACACCGGTAAAGCCCAGTGGATTTACCCCTTTGCCGACGCTGTAAGGAAAACCTGCCGAAGCCCGGCTGCAAAGGCGTCGCGCAGGGCTCTGGCGCGCTTGTTTCAGCGCTGTTTGCAGGGTGAGATGCGCCTCATGCCTGTCGTGCAGGCGCATAACAAGAAGGAGGCGCAATGAACGCCGAGATTGATCTTCACTTCTCTCCGTGGGGCGGTTTTTCGCTCGTCCCCGTCGATGGCCTGCAAAGGCCTGACTCAATTTTTGCAGCCGCCCGGGCATCTCGAGGCGGACCCACGCAATCCCGGCAAGCGCCACGCTGATCCAGCGGGGTCTGGCAGCAGGGGGTTGGCGGTGTACAATGCGCCGCGTTTTAACTGTGACCCTCTGCGTAATCGCGTAAACCTCAAGGTTATCCGCCTTGTTCACTCCGCCACGTCACAAGCGTGTCGGGTTCGATTTCGTCACAGATAAAAACAAACAGGTGACGCATGACCGTTGTAAAAAAACTGAATTCCTGGTGCTTGCGCTGGGGTTTGATCGAGGTTGTCTGAAATCGCAACCTTGCAGCAACGTCTACTGAACATCATCAAACCTTGCGTGGGACCTTTTTCATGAGTGGACAAAACTCGCAATCAGGCGAGCTGAAACGCGGCCTGAAAAATCGCCATATTCAACTGATCGCCCTCGGTGGTGCGATCGGTACCGGATTGTTCCTCGGCTCGGCCGGGGTTCTGAAATCCGCCGGCCCGTCGATGATCCTCGGCTACGCCATCTGCGGCTTCATCGCCTTCATGATCATGCGCCAGCTCGGCGAGATGATCGTCGAAGAGCCGGTGGCCGGTTCCTTCAGCCATTTCGCGCACAAGTACTGGGGCGGTTTTGCCGGCTTCCTGTCGGGCTGGAACTGCTGGATTCTGTACATTTTGGTGGGCATGTCGGAGCTGACCGCGGTCGGCAAGTACATCCACTACTGGGCGCCGGACATCCCGACCTGGGTCACCGCTGCCGCCTTCTTCGTGCTGATCAACGCGATCAACCTGGCCAACGTCAAAGTCTTCGGTGAAGCCGAGTTCTGGTTCGCGATCATCAAGGTCGTGGCGATTGTCGGCATGATTGCGCTGGGCAGCTACCTGCTGGTCAGCGGCCATGGCGGCCCGCAGGCCTCGGTCAGCAACCTGTGGTCGCACGGCGGGTTCTTCCCCAACGGCGTCAGCGGTCTGGTGATGGCGATGGCGATCATCATGTTCTCCTTCGGTGGCCTGGAAATGCTCGGTTTCACCGCCGCTGAAGCGGACAAGCCGAAAACCGTGATCCCGAAAGCGATCAATCAGGTGATCTACCGCATCCTGATTTTCTACATCGGCGCGCTGGTGATCCTGCTGTCGCTGACCCCATGGGACAGTCTGCTGGCGACTCTCAACGCGTCCGGCGATTCGTACAGCGGCAGCCCGTTCGTGCAAGTGTTCTCGATGCTCGGTAGCAACACCGCCGCGCACATCCTCAACTTCGTGGTCCTGACCGCAGCACTGTCGGTGTACAACAGCGGCACCTACTGCAACAGCCGCATGCTGCTGGGCATGGCCGAACAGGGTGATGCACCCAAAGGTCTGGCGAAGATCGACAAGCGCGGCGTGCCGGTGCGTTCGATCCTGGCTTCCGCAGCGGTGACGCTGGTGGCGGTGCTGCTCAATTACCTGATCCCGCAGCAGGCGCTGGAATTGCTGATGTCGCTGGTGGTTGCGACCCTGGTGATCAACTGGGCGATGATCAGCTTCTCGCACTTCAAGTTCCGTCAGCACATGAACAAGACGCAGCAGACGCCGCTGTTCAAGGCGCTGTGGTACCCGTACGGCAACTATGTCTGCCTGGCGTTCGTGGTGTTCATCCTTGGCGTGATGCTGCTGATCCCTGGCATCCAGATCTCGGTGTACGCGATTCCGGTGTGGGTCGTGTTCATGTGGGTCTGCTACGTGATCAAGAACAAGCGCGGCGCGCAGCAGGCGCTGCACGCGGCGAGTGCTTCGAAGTAAGCGCTAAGGCAACAAACAACAAACCCGGCCAATGTGCCGGGTTTTTTATTGCCCCTGTAGGAGCTGCCGAAGGCTGCGATCTTTTGATCTTGATCTTTAAAGCAGATCAAAAGATCGCAGCCTTCGGCAGCTCCTGCAGGGTTGATGGCGTATCCTGCACCTTCTGAATACGGATGCTTTTCCATGCTGGTGATTTCCAATAACGTGCATCTGCCGGATGCCGAGATCGAATTGACGGCCATTCGCGCGCAAGGCGCCGGTGGACAGAACGTCAACAAGGTCTCCAGCGCCGTGCACCTGCGCTTCGACATTCCGGCCTCGTCCTTGCCCGAGTTCTACAAGGAGCGGCTGCTGGCGCTGCGTGACAGTCGCATCACCAGCGATGGCGTGCTGATCATCAAGGCTCAGCAATACCGCACGCAGGAAGCCAACCGTGCCGATGCGCTGGAGCGTCTGGTCGAGCTGATCCTCAGCGCCACCAAGGTCGAAAAGAAACGTCGCCCGACCAAGCCGACCCTCGGCTCGAAGAAGCGCCGGCTCGAATCCAAGACCAAGCGCGGCAACATCAAGGCTGGGCGTGGCAAGGTGGATTTTTAAGGTTTGGCGTCCTGAAAGTGTTCCATTCCATCAGGAGCGGGCATTGTATCCATTGCGCACCACTCAACTTAAATGAGTTCCCGAATGTTGAAGTACACGTGCACATAAGAAAATCAATCAACTTTTGTTTTCTTATAACTAATCGGTCTACCAGACTGTCATATCTGACAGGTGTGCCGGATTGCTATTGCACGTTTACTGAGCTCTCTTTTCTTGATTGAGCAAAAGCAAATGAGCAACTTAATTGATGGGCGTGGTGCTCCTGATACTGATTTTGGTGTGCGCAGCGAGGTTGTTTTATATGGAGAACAAGGTCAGAGGCTTCAAGCTCGGGTCGTCACTCTCCTCTCAAATCCGAACAGGATTCTCTGCGGCGCAACTGACGAGGCGCGGCAAGAAACTTACCTGTCCATGCTTGATGAGGAAGGACGTATCGACAAAAGCTTCGGCAATTCGGGTAATGTTGTTTTTAAACTCTCGGAATTTTTTCCTGGGTGGGATTTGGCGCAGCCCTATAGCGTGAAATTTGATAGTGTTCATAGTAAGTATGTGTTGGGGTTCTTCGCTCGTAAAGACGGCTTTAATCGTGCTACCGGCCTGGCTCGATTCGATTTGAATGGGGAGTTCGATGAAGGGTTTGGCAGCAAAGGCATCATGCTGTGGTTTCCAGATTTGAAGGAGGTTGTTCCTGCAAGTTCAGATGTTCCGAAGGTGAAGCAACTTCTGGCGGATAAGGGGCGCGACTACCACGGAACTATGGAATTATTGGACGATGGCGGCGTTTTGCTTCTGACCACGCTTGACTACAGAGGATCTTTTGATAGAGCTTATGTGGTCAAGTTAAAAAATAACGGTAGTTTGGACGTAGTGTTCGGTAATCGCGGGTATGTACTTGTTTTTCGAGGTTCATCTGCTTCGGTCATAGGGCAGGATATGTTTCGTCAAGGTGTTGGTTATGTTGTCGCCGCTTCAGAAGGCCTTCGTGATAAAAGTTGGTTTGTTGGTCGGTATGATGCCCGTGGTGATCTTGACTCCAGTTTTGGGGTCGAAGGATATTATGATGGAGTCCCTTCGGTTAAAAACGTCATTCTGAAACGCGACGATCGTTCTCAGTTTTATATTGTAGGTACTTCGGATAATGGAGTTCCGCAGTATCTATATCTCCAGCTTCAACGTCGCGGGCTCGAAGGCGAGGAAGATCCACTTTTTGGCAAACAAGGATGGGGAGGATATATCAAAGATTATTTCAGCGATATCTATATAACCAAAGCAGCCCTCTATAATTTGAAATCAACCGCCGTGGTAGCAGGTTATGCTTATTTGAGTGGCGGGTCGGATAGCCAGGCATTTATTGCCAGTCTTGAACAAGACATGGGGTGGGATGAGGGGTTTGGTGATGGTGGAAAGATTGTATTTCCAGAAAAAGATCAGATTATTCACGATCTCGCGGTCCAGGAAGATCGAAAAATTGTGTTTGTTTCCAGTAAAAATAGAGAGCGCGGTAGCTTCGCCATCTTCCGTTTGCATGGTTAGCGTATAAAAGCTGCAGGTGTTTATTGGCCATTCGGAACCACCTGAATGGCCAATATTGGGCGATTACTGAAAGTGGTGTTTTGCTGTAATGCGGTACAAATACACACTCAGGATCAGGCCGCTCAGTGAGGCGACAGCGGCAAACAGGAAGATCGAAGCAAAACCGAAGCCCGACGCAATGGCCCCAGCCAACGGCCCGGTGATCCCCAGTGACAAGTCGATAAACAACGAATAGGCGCCGACCGCCGCACCACGGCTGGAGGCTGGCACCAGATTCACCGCTTCCACGCCCAGCGCCGGGAACACCAGCGAGAAACCGAAACCGCTGAGTGCTGCCCCGGCCAGCGCCCAATGCGCATCCGGTGCCAGCCACAGCAGCAACAGTCCAAGGGTTTCCACCGACAGGCAGGCGATCGCCACGCGGAAGCCGCCAAGACGGTTGATCAGGTTGCCGAACAGCAGCCGCGCGCCGATGAAGCTGGCGCCGAACAGGCTCAGGCACAGCACCGCGTTGTCCCAGTGCCGGGTGGCGTAATACAGGGTGATGAAGGTGGCGATGGTGCCGAACCCGATCGAGCCCAGAGCCAGACCGCAGCCGTGCGGGAACACCCGACCGAGCACATGCATGAACGGCAGGCGCTCACCGGCGACAATCGGCGCCGCGGTTTTCGGCCACGCCAACAGCAGGCCCAGCGCCGCCAGCAGGATGATGCTCACGCCCATGCTCCACAGTCCCAACTGGCCGACCAGCCACACACCGAACGGCGCGCCGACCGCCAGCGCACCGTAACTGGCGATGCCGTTCCACGAGATGACTTTGGCGGTATTCGCCGCGCCCACCCGGCCGATGCCCCAACCAATCGAGCCGGAGCCGACCAGACTTTCCGCGCTGCCCAACACCAGTCGGCCGATCAACAGGCTGATCAGGCTGAGCATCGGCAGGTTCGGTGTCCAGGCCGAAATCAGCATGAACACGCCGCTCAAGCCGCAACCGGCCAGACCGATCATCACCGCGCGCTTGCTGCCCTGATTGTCGATGATCTTGCCGGCGTACGGACGGCTGAGCAGGGTGGCGAGGTATTGCACGCTGATCACCAGCCCGGCGATCACCGCGCCAAAGCCCAGATCACTATGGACGTAACCCGGCAGCACGGCGAGCGGGATGCCGATGTTCAGGTAGCCGATGAAGGTGAAGAGGACGATGGAAACGACTTGCAGCGTGACCGCCAGGGGACGCTGGGGTTGTGGCATAGAGGACGACATGGGTAACGATCCACGGCAAAGCAGGATTAGATAGGCTGCTTATGATACCGGCGCGGACGTGTCAGGGGCGGGGAAAAGTAAAACTATTTCCGGGCGCTGGCTTCAGGGTTTGGCCGGGGCGACCAGTTGTGTGGTGACCAGAGCGGCGAGAGCGTTTTCTTCGCTGCCGAAACGGGCGAGCAGGGCGGCCTGTTTTTCCGGGGAGAGGCGCTGCCAGATCTCGATCATTTTTTCGGTGGCGCCGATCAGGACGGCGGCTTGGCTTTCAGAGAATTCGTCGGTCATGGCGGGCTCGGTTTCAGGCAGTGTGGAAAGCGCATCTTAGCGCTTTCCACACGGTCTGTACGGCGGGGTTTTACTCTTCGCTGTCGGCCTGGCGGCTCTCAACGGCTTCTTTCTGCTCGGGCTGCTCCGCGCCGGCTTGTTGCGTGGTCGTCTGCTCAGGTACGTGCAGGCTTGGGAAGGGGAGATTAGGAATCTCGTGCATGGTTGCGCTCCTCGCTAAGTCTGTTGATAGATCTGGTAGATCCGCGCTTCTTGAAAGCCTGCGCAGGATACAGCAGGAAAAATGACAAACAGACTTTTAATTCAAAATAATGCGACAGATGGCCGCAGGGGGAGGCGCCGCGAACAAATGCAGGAGCTGCCGAAGGCTGCGATCTTTAGACTTTGATTTTAAAAACAAAGATCAAAAGATCGCAGCCTGCGGCAGCTCCTACAGGGGTATTGCAGTGGCTGGATCTATTTGCTGACGTCAGCGATGGCTTGTGCCAGCAGCGCCAGGCGCGTGGCATCGATCCCGGCGACGTTGGCCCGGCCTGAACTGACCATGTACACGCTGTGCTGCTCACGCAGTTGTTTGACCTGCTCCGGTGACAGCCCGGTGTAGGAGAACATGCCGCGTTGCACGCCAATGTGCGCAAAGCGCTCACGCAAGCCGTGCGGCTCCAGTGCTTCGACCAGACCGCTGCGCAATTGGGCGATGCGCAAGCGCATGGCTTCCACTTCGTCGGCCCAGCGGGCTTTCAGCTCCGGATCGGCGAGGATGGTCGCGACCACGGCCGCACCGTGATCCGGTGGCGTTGACCACAGGTTGCGGGCGATGTTGGCCAGTTGACTGCGAATGTCGGTCAGCTTGTCGGCGGTTTTCGCGCAGACAATCAATGCGCCGGTGCGGTCGCGATACAGGCCGAAGTTCTTCGAGCAGGAACTGGTAATCAGCAGCTCGGGTACTTCGGCGGCGAACAGCCGGGTCGACCACGCGTCCTGCTCCAGACCATCGCCAAAGCCCTGGTAGGCAAAGTCGATCAGCGGCAGCAGGTCACGGCGGCGCACGACGTCGAGCACGCGCTGCCAGTCGTCATGGTTCAGGTCGAAACCGGTCGGGTTGTGGCAGCACGCATGCAGTAGCACCACGTCGCCTTGCGGCACTTCGTCAAGCACGGCCAGCATCGCATCGACGTCGAGGCGGTTGTTGCTGCCCACGTAGGGGTAGTGACTGACCTTGACCCCGGCCGCAGCAAAGATAGTTTCGTGGATCGGCCAGGTCGGGTTGCTCAGCCACACGCCTTTGCCCGGCAGGCACTGGGCGATGAAGTCGGCAGCCAGACGCAGGGCACCAGTGCCGCCCGGGGTCTGGGTGGCGCCGGCGCGCTGTTCGGCGATCAGCTTCGAGTTGGCGCCGAGCACCAGCTCATTGACGACCTTGCCGAACAATGGATTGCCGTGACCGCCGATGTAGGTCTTGGTGTCCTGGCTTTCGACCAGTCGCGCCTCGGCGATTTTCACCGCCTCGGGGATCGGCGTCAGGCCCTGGGCATCCTTGTAGACGCCAACGCCGAGGTCGAACTTGCGCGGGTTAGTGTCCTGCGCATAGGCCTCCATCAAACCGAGGATCGGGTCGCCGGGTACCCGGCCGATGGCGTCGAAGTGCATTACTTGCGTCCTTCTGCGGTCTTGGCCACTTCGTCAGTGCGTGCGGCCATGATGAAGTCGTTGCGGTGCAGGCCTTTGATCGAGTGGCTCCACCAAGTCACGGTGACTTTGCCCCACTCGGTCAACAGACCCGGATGGTGACCTTCGGCCTCGGAAATCTCGCCGACGGCGTTGGTGAAGGCCAGTGCGTGTTTGAAGTTCTTGAACAGGAAGACCTTCTCCAGCTGCATGATGCTGTCGCGTACTTCGATGTTCCAGTCCGGGATCTGCTTGATCAGGATCGGCAGTTCTTCGTCGCTGACTTGTGGCGCATCGGCACGGCAGGCTTCGCAGTGGGCTTGGTTCAAAGTGGACATGGTGTGATTCCTGAAATCGAGTGTGTTTTTTTTATAGAAGCTATCGGCCCGTCAATGCCGTCACGCTAAACCAAAGTGGCGGCGACTGACAGACTCAATTCTCAGCAAAAGTCGCGGATCACGCGGCTTTCGGTTTTGGCGGAAATTTCGGTGCGTGCAACCCCAGCTGCATGCCTTGGCGAACCATGGCCATGATGTCTTCATGGGCAACGTCGAACAGGCGCTTGAGGTTTGGCAGGACGAAATACAGCGGCTGCAGGATATCGATGCGATACGGTGTGCGCATGGCTTCCAGCGGATCGAAGGCCTGATGTTCTGGCTCTTCCGACAGCGAGTAAACGGTTTCCTTCGGCGAGGACAGGATGCCGCCGCCGTAGATGCGTTTGCCTTGCGGGGTATCGACCAGGCCGAACTCGATGGTCATCCAGTACAGGCGCGCCAGGTACACACGCTCTTCCTTGGTGGCCTGCAGGCCGAGTTTGCCGTAGGTGTGGGTGAATTCGGCGAACCACGGGTTGGTCAGCAGCGGGCAGTGACCGAAGATCTCGTGGAAAATGTCCGGCTCTTGCAGATAGTCCAGTTCTTCGCGGGTACGAATGAACGTGGCCACCGGAAACTGTTTGCTGGCGAGCAATTCGAAGAAGGTCTGGAAGGGAATCAGTGCCGGGACGCGGGCAACCTGCCAACCGGTGGTCTCACCGAGCACCTTGTTGATCTCGCCGAGCTGCGGAATGCGGTCGTGGGGCAGACCGAGTTTTTCGATACCGTCCAGGTACTCCTGGCACGCCCGACCCTCGATCACTTTCAACTGGCGAGTGATCAGCGTGTTCCACACCGCATGTTCTTCGGCGGGGTAGTCGATAAAACCTTGCGCATCGGGCTCGCGGGCCACGTATTGCGTCTGCTTCATACTGCTCTCCTGCTAGGGGAATTCGTTCTTGTTATGTCCAGCGATGGCTTCAGAATTACCTGAGAGCGGGGTGGGATGCAGCAGGTTGAACGCATGTCTCGTAGGAAAAGTCGCTGGATTTCGTAAAAAAATCGTTACGCATTGGCGCGTATCTCGGGTTTGCGGTGATTTGCAGGTTTGAAAACGGCGGTTGCTGTCACATAATCTTGACAACAATCTGCGCGCCTCGACAGAAAAATGGGTTCCGGGCGCACCGCAATACCCTGTGGGAGCGAGCTTGCTCGCGAACGCGCTAGGTCTGACACATCAATGTTGGATGTGCTGACGCCTTCGCGAGCAAGCTCGCTCCCACAGGAGTTGTGTTCAATCCCAATTTTTCGGGTCATTCATATGCGTATCAAAGTCCACTGCCAAAACCGCATCGGCATCCTGCGCGACATCCTCAACTTGTTGGTGGAGTACGGGATCAACGTGGCGCGCGGCGAGGTCGGTGGTGAGCACGGCAATGCGATCTACCTGCACTGCCCGAACCTCATCAACATCCAGTTCCAGGCGCTGCGGCCCAAATTCGAGGCGATTGCCGGGGTGTTTGGCGTCAAGCGCGTCGGGCTGATGCCCAGCGAGCGTCGGCACATGGAGCTGAACGCGTTGCTCGGCGCGCTGGAATTCCCGGTGCTGTCGATCGACATGGGCGGCTCGATCGTTGCTGCCAACCGCGCGGCGGCGCAGTTGCTCGGAGTGCGCGTGGATGAAGTGCCGGGGATTCCGCTGTCGCGCTATGCCGAGGATTTCGACCTGCCGGAACTGGTGCGCGCCAACAAATCGCGAATCAACGGCATGCGCGTCAAGGTCAAGGGCGACATCTTTCTCGCCGACATCGCGCCGCTGCAATCGGAACATGACGACAGTGAGGCCATGGCCGGTGCGGTACTGACCTTGCACCGCGCCGATCGCGTCGGCGAGCGCATCTATAACGTGCGTAAACAGGAGCTGCGCGGCTTCGACAGTATTTTCCAGAGTTCGAAGGTAATGGCCGCTGTCGTGCGTGAAGCGCGGCGCATGGCGCCGCTGGATGCGCCGCTATTGATCGAAGGCGAAACCGGCACCGGCAAAGAATTGCTCGCCCGCGCCTGTCACCTCGCCAGTCCGCGCGGGCAGTCGCCGCTGATGGCGCTTAACTGCGCAGGACTTCCGGAGTCGATGGCCGAGACCGAACTGTTCGGCTACGGCCCCGGCGCGTTCGAAGGGGCGCGCGCCGAAGGCAAGCTTGGCCTGCTGGAGCTGACGGCAGGCGGCACCCTGTTCCTCGATGGCGTCGGCGAAATGAGCCCGCGCTTGCAGGTGAAGCTGCTGCGCTTTCTGCAGGACGGCTGCTTCCGCCGGGTCGGCAGTGATGAAGAGGTGTATCTGGATGTGCGGGTGATCTGCGCGACCCAGGTCGACCTGTCCGAATTGTGCGCCCGTGGCGAATTTCGTCAGGATCTTTATCACCGCTTGAACGTGTTGTCGCTGCACATTCCGCCGCTGCGCGAATGCCTCGACGGTTTGACCCCGCTGGTCGAGCATTTCCTCGATCAGGCCAGCCGCCAGATCGGCTGCTCGCTGCCGAAACTGGCGCCGGCGGCGATGGATCGCCTCAGCCATTATCACTGGCCGGGCAACGTGCGGCAGCTGGAGAACGTGCTGTTTCAGGCGGTTTCGCTGTGTGACGGCGGCACGGTCAAGGTCGAGCACATCCGCCTGCCGGATTACGGCGTGCGTCAGCCGCTTGGCGATTTCTCGCTGGAGGGTGGGCTGGACGAGATCGTCGGGCGCTTTGAAAAAGCCGTCTTGGAACGCCTGTATTCCGAGCACCCGAGCAGTCGGCAACTGGGGAAGCGGTTGGGGGTTTCGCATACCACCATTGCCAACAAGCTGCGTGAATACGAAGTCGGTAAAGATTCTGCCGAGTAACCATTGTGGCGAGGGAGCTTGCTCCCGCTCGGCTGCGCAGCAGTCGTAAACCGGATCAATGCGGTTTGTCTGATACACCGTATTGAATGGGTTTGGGGTTGCTACGCAACCCAGCGGGAGCAAGCTCCCTCACCACAAGGTTCTTTTTCCATCTGCAAAAATCGGGATTGCCGCCTAGCGGCATAACACCGCCGGTTTTTCGACTTCGATACATTTCCAGTTCCCCCGCAAAACCCCGCAAGTCCTTTGTTTACCGGGCTGCAAGCCGCCAGAAAAAAGTTGGTCTGCAAATTGCTTATGGCTCAGCAGTACAGCGGTGGGCGGCAAACGTCCGGCATGCAGAGGAAAGAGTGTGGACAAGTACCTTTATGTGGCAATGACCGGCGCCAGTCAGAACGCACTGGCGCAAAAGGCCCATGCCAACAACCTGGCGAACATCTCCACCAATGGTTTTCAGCGCGACCTGGAGCAGGCGCGTTCGATGCCGGTGTTCGGTGACAGCTTTCCGGCGCGTGCGTTTGCCATGAGCGAACGGCCCGCCACCGACTTCACCGCCGGTTCGCTGGTGCAGACCGGCCGTGATCTCGACGTGGCCGTGACCGGCAACGGTTTTATTGCCGTGCAGAACCCCAACGGTGGTGAAAGCTACGTGCGCACCGGCAGCCTGAACATCGACGCCCTCGGCGTATTGCGCGCCGGCAACGGCATGCCGGTACTCGGCAATGGCGGTCCGATCGCCGTGCCGCCGGAGCAGCAGGTCGAAGTCGGTGAAGACGGCACCATCAGTATTCGTGCGATGGGCGAAGGCCCGCGCGTCATGGCGGAAGTCGACCGGATCAAACTGGTCAACCCGGACATCAAGAACCTCAACAAAGGCCTCGATGGCTCGATCTACACCAAGGACGGCCAACCGGCGCCGGCCGATGCCAACGTCAAACTGGTGTCGGGTTTCCTTGAGTCGAGCAACGTCAATGCCGTGGAAGAAATGACCTCGGTGCTGGCCCTGGCCAAGCAGTTCGAGTTGCACGTCAAGATGATGAACACCGCCAAAGACGACGACCAGGCCATGGCTCGGGTCTTGCAGATCAGCTAATTATCAGAACGTCGCGCCGTAAAACAGGCGCACGAGGAGAATCGAATGCTTCCGGCTCTATGGGTTGCCAAAACCGGTCTGTCCGCCCAGGACACCAACCTGACCACCATTTCCAACAACCTGGCGAACGTCTCGACCACGGGTTTCAAACGTGACCGTGCCGAGTTCCAGGACTTGCTGTACCAGATCAAGCGTCAGCCAGGCGCCCAGTCGACCCAGGACAGCGAACTGCCGTCGGGTCTGCAACTGGGTACCGGTGTGCGCATCGTCGGCACCCAGAAAAACTTCACCGCCGGCAGCCTGCAAACCACCGAGCAGCCGCTGGACATGGCCATCGACGGTCGCGGTTTCTTTCAGATCCTGCAGCCGGACGGCACCACGTCCTATACCCGTGACGGTACTTTCCACCTTGACTCCAACGGCCAGATCGTCAACGCCAGCGGTTTCGCCCTGGAGCCGGCCATCGTCATCCCGAACAACGCCCAGAGCTTCACCGTCGGCACCGACGGCACCGTGTCGATCACGGTGCCAGGCAACCCGGCCGCTCAGGTGATCGGCAACCTGCAAACCGCCGACTTCATCAACCCGGCCGGTCTGCAAGCAGTGGGCAACAACCTGTTCCTGGAAACCGCTGCTTCGGGCGCGCCGCAAATCGGCACCCCGGGCCTGAACGGTTTCGGTACCACGCTGCAGAACACCCTGGAAGGTTCCAACGTCAGCACCGTTGAAGAGATGGTCAACATGATCACCACTCAGCGCGCCTACGAGATGAACTCCAAGGTGATCTCCACCGCCGACCAGATGCTCTCGTTCGTAACGCAGAATCTGTAATCAAGTCTATGGGGCGGCCATGCGGTCGCCAGCAACACCGTGAGGTAGGGTCATGAAACGCTTCGTATCTGTTCTGGCATTGGGTGGGGTCGTCTCGCTCGCGGGCTGCGTCGCACCGACGCCCAAGCCCAATGACCCTTATTACGCTCCGGTGTTGCCGCGCACGCCGTTGCCGGCAGCCGCCAATAACGGCTCGATCTATCAGGCCGGCTTCGAGCAGAACCTGTACAGCGACCGCAAGGCGTTCCGGGTCGGTGACATCATCACCATCACCCTGAACGAGAAGACTCAGGCCAGCAAAAACGCTAACTCCCAAGTGGCCAAGAACAGCAAGACCGGCATCGGCCTGACTTCGCTGTTTGGCGGCAGTGGCACCACCAACAACCCGTTGGGTGGCAATGACCTGAGCCTGGACGTCGGCTACAGCGGCGACCGCGCGACCAAGGGCGACAGCAAGGCGGCGCAGGGCAACACCCTGACCGGCTCGATCACCGTGACCGTGGCCGACGTGCTGCCCAACGGCATCATCGCCGTGCGCGGTGAGAAGTGGATGACCCTCAACACCGGCGATGAGCTGGTGCGGATCGCCGGTCTGGTGCGTGCCGATGACATCGCCACCGACAACACCGTGTCGTCGACCCGCGTCGCCGATGCGCGCATCACCTACTCGGGCACCGGTTCGTTTGCCGATGCGAGTCAGCCAGGCTGGTTCGACCGTTTCTTCCTCAGCCCGCTGTTCCCTTTCTAGGTGGCGACTTTGAATTTCAAGAGCCTCATGCTGGCTGCGGCCCTGTTGTCCGCAGCCTTTGGTGCCCACGCCGAGCGGCTGAAAGATATCGCCAGCATTTCCGGCGTGCGTTCCAACCAGTTGATCGGTTACGGCCTGGTGGTCGGGCTTAACGGTACCGGCGACCAGACGACGCAAACCCCGTTCACCCTGCAGACCTTCAACAACATGCTCTCGCAGTTCGGCATCAAGGTGCCGCCAGGGTCGGGCAACGTGCAGTTGAAAAACGTCGCGGCGGTGTCGGTGAGTGCCGATCTGCCGGCGTTCGCCAAACCGGGGCAGCAGGTCGACATCACCGTGTCTTCGATCGGTAACTCCAAGAGCCTGCGCGGCGGCACCCTGTTGCTGACCCCGCTCAAGGGTATCGACGGCAACGTCTACGCCATCGCTCAGGGCAACCTGGTGGTCGGTGGTTTCGATGCCGAAGGTCGTGACGGTTCGAAGATCACCGTCAACGTTCCGTCGGCCGGTCGTATCCCCGGTGGTGCGTCGGTTGAGCGTTCGGTGCCGAGCGGTTTCAACCAAGGCAACAGCCTGACGCTGAACCTCAACCGTTCCGACTTCACCACTGCCAAGCGCATCGTCGACAAGATCAACGACATGCTCGGCCCTGGCGTGGCGCAAGCCATCGACGGTGGCTCGATCCGTGTGACCGCGCCGCTGGATCCGAGCCAGCGCGTCGACTATCTGTCGATCCTCGAAAACCTTGAAGTCGACCCGGGTCAGGCGGTGGCGAAAGTCATCATCAACTCGCGTACCGGCACCATCGTGATCGGCCAGAACGTGAAAGTTTCGCCGGCGGCCGTGACCCACGGCAGCCTGACCGTGACCATCACCGAAGACCCGATCGTCAGCCAGCCGGGCCCGTTGTCCAATGGGCAGACCGCCGTGGTGCCACGCTCGCGGGTCAATGCCCAGCAGGAAGCCAAGCCGATGTTCAAGTTCGGCCCGGGCACCACCCTCGACGAAATCGTGCGGGCGGTGAATCAGGTCGGCGCGGCACCGGGCGACCTGATGGCCATTCTCGAAGCACTCAAGCAGGCCGGCGCGTTGCAAGCCGACCTGATCGTGATCTGAGGACGGCGACCATGGATATGCGCAAAGGCAGTCTGGTGGGCACGGGCGATTCGGGGTCGTACTCCGACCTCAATCGTCTGAACCAGCTCAAGGTCGGCGACAAGAACAGCGATGCGAACATGCGCAAGGTGGCGCAGGAATTCGAATCGCTGTTCCTCGGCGAAATGCTCAAGTCGATGCGTTCGGCCACCGAGGCGCTGGGTAAAGACAACCCGATGAACACCCCGGCGGCCAAGCAATATCAGGAAATGTACGACCAGCAACTGGCGGTGTCGCTGTCCCGCGAGGGCGGTGGTATCGGTCTGGCCGACGTGCTGATGAAGCAGATGTCGAGGAACAAGCCGCTGGCGCCGGGTGAGGCTGCAGCCGCGTCCGCCGCCAAGCAAGAGGCGGCGAAAGCCGCTGCGGTGCAGACCCCGATTGCTGCCGGCACCACCGCCACCAGCGGGCCGTTATCGCGGCTCAATGGCGAGCGTCCGTTGTGGGCCTCGCGTTCCGGGCGTGTCGCCAATACCGAAGCCTCGCACAGCAATGACATGGCGATGATCAACAAGCGTCGCCTGGCGCTGCCACCAAAGCTGGCCGATCGTTTGCTCGCCGGTCTGGTGCCGTCGGCCACGCCGGCCGCCGCCAATGCGTTGCCGCAACGCACCGCGACCACGGCCGCCACCGGCGCCGGCCCGCTGTACAACGGCGACTGGCTGAGCCGTGCCGAAGACGCCAAGGCGTCCGGCGGGCAGATGCAGATTTACGGCCGGGCAATGGCGCAGATTCCGCTGGCGCCGGCCAAGCGCGCCTTCAGCTCCGCCGACGAATTCGTCAACACCATGCTGCCGATGGCCAAAGAAGCCGCTGCGCGTATTGGCGTCGATCCGCGTTATCTGGTGGCGCAAGCCGCACTGGAAACCGGCTGGGGCAAATCGGTCATGCGCGCCCAGGATGGCAGCAGCAGTCACAACCTGTTCGGGATCAAGGCCAGCAGCAACTGGACCGGCGATTCGGCCCGGGCGATCACCAGCGAGTTCCGCAACGGGCAGATGGTCAAGGAGACGGCGCAGTTCCGTTCCTACGCCTCGTACAAGGACAGTTTCCACGATCTGGTGACTTTGCTGCAGACCAACAATCGCTATCAAGATGTGGTGAAGTCGGCCGATAACCCAGAACAGTTTGTACGCGAGTTGCAAAAGGCCGGTTACGCGACCGACCCGAACTACGCGACGAAGATTTCGCAGATAGCCAAGCAGATGAACAGTTTCGAAAACTACGCTGCGGCCGGCGTTTCCACGACGCCTCTATAAACATACGGTAAGGTTTGAATCATGAGTTTGCTCAATATCGGGATGTCGGGGTTGGCCGCGAGCTCTTCCTCTCTGGCGACGACAGGTAACAACATTGCCAACGTCGACACCGCCGGTTATTCACGCCAGCAAACCGTGCAGGGCACCAAGGCCTCGCAGCAGTTCGGCAACGTCTTCATCGGTACCGGTACCACCCTGGCTGACGTGCGCCGGGTCTACAACTCTTACCTCGAAAACCAGCTGCATACCGCCACCTCGCTCAACAGCGAAGCGGCTGCGTACGGTGCCCAGGCCACTGCGCTGGATGCCTCGATGTCCGATACCAACACTGGCCTGACCGGTGTGCTGCAGAAGTTCTTCACCACGATGCAGGGCGTGGCGACCTCGGCCACTGACGACACTTCTCGTCAGTCGGTGCTGACGGGTGCGCAGGCGCTGACCAGCCGTTTCAATGCGCTGGCCAAACAGCTGAACGATCAGAACACCACGATCAACGGCAACCTGGGCGACATGACCTCCCAGGTCAACAAACTGGCGACTTCGATTGCCAACCTGAACCAGAAGATCGGCGAGATTTCCACCAGCGGCGGCCAGCCGAACGACCTGCTCGACACCCGTAACGAAGCGGTGCGCCAGCTCTCCGAGCTGACCGGTGCACAGGTCGTCGAACGTGGCACCAGTTTTGACGTGTATATCGGCACCGGCCAGCCGCTGGTGATCGGCAACACCACCAACACCCTGAGCACCGTGCCGAGCAAGGACGATCCGACGCGCATGGCCATTCAGATGGACCGTGGCTCAAGCGTCATCGACATCACGTCGGCCATGAGCGGCGGCGAAATCGGCGGCCTGCTGACCTATCGCAAGGAAGTGCTCGATCCGTCGCTCAATGAGCTGGGGCGTGTCGCGCTGGTCGTCGCCGATCAGATCAACAGCCAGCAAGCCCAGGGCATCGACAAGAACGGTGACTTCGGCGCAGCGCTCTTCAACAACATCAACAGTGCCGCGCTGGTCAGTCAGCGCAGCATTGCGCAGTCGGGCAACAGCGCAGGCTCGGGCAACCTCGATGTCACCATCAAGGACACCGGCAAGCTGACCACCAGCGATTATCAGGTGACCTTCACCAGCGCCACCAACTATTCGGTCAAGCGCTCCGATGGCACCGACATGGGCTCGTTCAGCACCACGACGACGCCACCGCCGGTGATCGACGGCTTCACCCTGGCCCTCAACGGCGGCGCCCTGAGCGCTGGCGACACCTTCAAGGTGACGCCGACCCGTAACGCGGCCAGTTCCATCCAGACCGTGCTGACCGATCCGAAGAAAATCGCTGCGGCAGCACCGCTGACCGGGGTGGCCAGTGCCAACAACTCCGGTACCTACACCCAGCCGACGCTGACCGATTCGATCGACATCTACAACCCGGCGTCGCAGACCGAGTTGCAGAATGCGCTCAAATATTCGACGCCGGTCAAACTGGTGTTCGGTGCGGTCGCCAGCGGCAGCCAGTCGTACAACATGGTCGACGCCAAGGGCAACACCATCGGTTCGGGCACCATCGTGCCGGGGCAGGCCAACACCTTGAACCTCAAGGTCGGCATGGTCGACTCCACCGGTGCGCCGGTGATGGACACCACTGTCACGCCGAACGTGCAGAAGACCTTCACCGTGCAGACCACCGTGGGCGCGACGCCGAAGTCCGGCGAGACCTTCACCATCAACCTGACCGGCGCAGCCTCTTCGGACAACCGCAACGCCCAGGCGCTGGTTGGCCTGCAGACCAAGCAGACCGTGGACACCGGCAGCGGCAGCAAAGGCATCAGCTTGACCGACGCCTACAACAAACTGGTGACCAACGTCGGTACCAAGGCTGCGCAGAGCAAGTCCGACAGCGACGCCACTTCGGTGATCCTCGATCAGGCCAAGGGCGCGCGCGATTCGCTGTCCCAGGTCAACCTCGATGAAGAGACCGGCAACCTGGTCAAGTATCAGCAGTACTACACAGCGTCTTCGCAGATCATCAAAGCTGCGCAGGAAACTTTCGCCACGCTGATCAACAGTCTTTAAGGAGTCGTAATTCATGCGCATTTCCACCGCCCAGTATTACGCGACGCAAGCTGCTCAATATCAGCGCAACTACAGCAAGACGGTCGCGACCGCCAACGAAGCGAGCAGCCTGCAGCGCATCAACACCGCTGCCGACGATCCGATCGGCGCCGGTCGTCTGCTCAAGCTGGGTCAGCAAAGTGCGATGCTCGACCAGTATCAGGGCAACATCGACACCACCAAGAGCGCGCTGACCGTGCAGGAGTCCACATTGAACTCCATCACCACGGCACTGCAGCGCGCCAAGGAAATCGGCCTGGCGGCCAACAACGGCATCGCCACCGATGCTGACCGCAAGGCGTACGCGGCGGAACTGGGCCAGATCCAGCAACAGGTGCTGGGCCTGATGAATTCCAAGGACGCCAACGGCAACTATCTGTTCTCCGGTTCCAAGACCGATACCGCGCCGTACTCGCAGAACGTCGACGGCACCTACACCTACAACGGTGACCAGACTCAGATCAACCTGGGCATTGGTGACGGCATGTCGGTCGCGACCAACACCACCGGTTGGGATGCGTTCCAGCAGACCATCAACACCAGCCGCACCCAGACCAACATGACCGCTCCGGCGGTGGATGACGGTCGTGTGGTGCTGTCCAACGGTACGGTCGGCACAGCGGCGACATACAACGCCAAATTCTCCGGCGGACAGCCATACACTGTCAGTTTTGTCAGCAGCACCCAGTTGAAGATCACCGATGCCCTGGGCAACGACGTGACGTCCGAAGCCAGCCAGAACGGCGTGATCAGCAACAGCAACGGCACCAACCAGGCCGTCAGCTTCCGCGGCGTCGACTTGAAGTTGAACATCAACCTCAAGGCCGGTGACACCAATCCGGACGCGGTCATCGCCGGTCACAGCTTCCAGCTGTCGGCCACGCCTGACTCTTTCACCACCGCGCGCAGCCCCGGCAACCCGTCGACCGCAGTGATCACCGGCGCCAGCGTGACCGACCAAGCGGCCTACAGTGGGGCTTTCCCGTCGGGCGGCGGTGCGGTGCTGAAGTTCACCAGCGCCACCGACTTCGATCTGTACGCGGCCCCCGTGACCGCTGACAGCAAACCGGTGTCCTCGGGCACCATGGTCGGTGGCAACGCCACGGCTGCCGGTGTGACTTTCGCCATCGGCGGTACGCCGGGCGCGGGCGATCAGTTCTCGATCCAGTCCAACAACCACCAGACCCAGAACGTGCTCGACACCCTGGGCCAGATGGTCACGGCGCTGAACCTGCCGGTCGATGGTGATCCGGTGGTCAAGCAGAAATTCCAGGGGGCCATGGAGTCGGCGTTGGGCAACCTCGACAGCGCCTCCAATCAGATTGGCGCTGCCGTGACCTCGATCGGTGCTCGTGGACAGTCGCTCGACGACCAGGACACGACTAACCAGAGTCTGATCCAGGCCAATACCATGACCCAGGGTTCGATCCGTGACTCGGATCCGGCCGAGGTGATGACCCGCCTGACGTTGCAGCAGACCATGCTGCAAGCCTCGCAATTGGCCTTCAGCAAAATCAGTCAGTTGGGTCTGTTCAACAAGATCTGACACTGAACGGGCGCGCGAGCGCCCGTTTGCCCAGTTCCTCAGTTAATGTTTTTTGCGGTTTCATGGGCTCGCTTTACCGAGCGGGCTCGTACCGCCTGCGAGCCCGCCGTGAATTCACTTCCCCTCGTCAGCCTTGTCATTCCTGCCTTCAACCCGCGCTTCTTCGAGCGCGCATTGCGCAGCGCCGTCAGCCAGGGCTATGGCCATCTCGAAATCATCGTGTGTGATGACAGTCGTGGTCCTGAAATCGAAGCCATCGTCGCGGCGATAACCGAGCAGAGCGGGGTTGTCGTGCATTACGTGCGTAACCCGCGCACCCTGGGCATGGTCGGCAATCTGCAAGCCTGCCTGGATCTGGCCCAGGGCGAATTCATCAAGTTTTTGTGTGACGACGATCAGCTGTTCGCCAGCTGTATCGAGCGTCAGGCTGATGTCTTGGCCAATCGTGACGAAGTCAATCTGGTGCTGGCCCAGCGTCTGTTCTGGGACGCCGACGACATGGTCCTGCCTTCACGCCTGGAAAATACGCCACTGTCACCGGTCAGTGGGTTGTTCAAGGGGGAGGACCTGCTGGCGCTCTTCGAGACGTTCCCGTCGAACCTTCTCGGTGGTTTCAGTAATGCCCTGTTCCGCCGCGCCGACGTTGTCGAATTGCTGCCGGCGTTGACGCAGCCGGGCCACTGTTTTGTGGCGAGCCTGGATTTCGCATTGTTCGTGTGTTTGCTGCGACGCGGCAACGCGGTGATCTCCAATCATGTCTTGAGTATCGAACGCCTGTATCCGGATCGCCTGAGTGGCCAGCAAGTGATGAAGGATGCTCTGGCCGTCGAGCAGCAATGGCTGCTGCAAATGCTCAAGGCGCGCAGCGGCGAATCGGCGCCCGCCAAGGGCTGGGTGCGTTATGTGCCCATGCCCAAGGCAGATGAGTCGCCCCGGGTCTGGGTGGAGCTGCCGCTGAGCCGCACGCTGGGCACCAAACAAAGTGCGCAGATCTGGCAGGTCGGCGCGGACAGCCAGAGTTTTGCCGAACTCTATGCGCAATGGCTGGAGTGCCGCAGGCTCAGCGACGTGCAGAACAGACTGCTGCCGGACACGCTGGCGAGCTGGCCGTCCACGCCGCGAATCGTGCCAGTCGTGGTGGATGAGCAGGGCAGTTCCGCGGCGCTGGAACGCACCCTGGAGAGTCTCGCCGCGCAGGTCTATCCACCCGAGTTGACGCTGGTACTGTCCACCGATTGTTCCGAGCCGGTACTGGACGGTCGGGTGTTCCATTTGCCGTTGCAGGACGATTACCTGCAACAGATCAATCAACTGCTGCCGCAGCTGGAAGGTGCTGACTGGTTTTATCTGCTGCGCGCCGGTGATCGTCTGGTGCCCCCGGCCCTGCTGATGATGGCCGAGCGCATCGCCTTCAACAGCGCCCTGCATTGTCTGTACAGCGATGAAGGCAGCTTGCGCGCAGGGGAATCGGTGGAGCCGGCATTCAAGCCCGACTTCAACCTGGATCTGCTGCGCAGCTACCCTTATGTCGGCCGCGCGCTGGCGTTCCGGCGCGAGGTTTTTCTGGCGCTCGGCGGTTTCGATTCGACCTTCACTGAGCTTGCGCCTCACGACATGCTCTGGCGCATGGTTGAGGATCACGGCACCCAGGCGGTCGGACACCTGGCCGAGATTGCCATCGAGTCGACATTCGACCTGACCCAGTGGCTGTCGCTGCCGGCCGTGACGCAAAACAATTCACGATTGCTGTCGGCTCATCTTGACCGTCTGGGTATCTCCCACGACCTGCGCCGAGGCAGTGTCGACCTGCTCAATCGAGTCGATTATCGGCATGCGCAGCGGCCGCTGGTCTCGATCATCATTTCGACCCGCGACCAGATTGCGGCGCTGCAACGCTGCGTCGAGAGCCTGCTGGAAAAAACCGCTTACAGCGAATATGAGCTGCTGCTGGTCGACAATGGCAGTCAGACCGCCGAGGCTCGTGCCTGGCTGGACGGCATGGCGCAATTGGGCAGCGAGCGTGTACGCGTGCTGAGTTACCCACAGCAGGGCAATGTCGCCGCATTGCGCAACTTTGCCGTGAGTCAGGCAAGGGGCGAATACGTCCTGCTGCTCAATCCTTATACGGTGATCACTCAGGCTGACTGGCTCGACGAACTGCTCAATCACGCGCAGCGCCCGGAAGTCGGCATCGTCGGTGCCAAGCTTTTCAATCCTGATGGCTATGTTTTGCATGCGGGTCTGGTGCTCGGTTTGCAGGGGCCGGCCGGCTTGCCGTTCTATGGCCAGTCGATGCAATCCTCCGGCTACATGTTCCGTTTGCAGGTGGTCCAGGATCTGAGCGCCGTTGGCGCCGATTGCCTGATGGTGCGCAAGTCAGTGTTCGATGCAGTGGGCGGCCTGGATGAGCAGAGCCTGCCGCGCATGCTGTATGAAGTGGATCTGGCGCTGCGCGTGGCCCGCCAGGGTTATCTGGTGGTGTGGACGCCCTATGCGGCGCTGGCGCTGGGCGCGCAGCCAGTCGATGCGGTCAACGATGAGGAAGGGGTCTCGCACAATCAGCAGGAAGAAACGTTCTTCAAGCGCTGGCTGCCGGTCGTTGCCCGTGACCCTGCCTACAATCCCAATCTGTCTTTGCACAAGCACACGGGCTCAAGCTTCACGCTCGAACCGGGCCTGCGCACCGGCTGGAGTCCTTTCAGCACTGGCACCCAGCCGAAGATTCTCGGGTTGCCGATCAACGCCTCGGCGATCGGTCACTATCGTGTCACGCAACCGCTGATCGAACTCGAAGCGGCAGGGCGGGTGCAAGGGCAGATTCGCTATAGCGTGAACCTGCCGCCGATCGTTGAAATCGAGCGCATGTCGCCTGATGTAATCGTTCTGCAAGGGCGTTACACAGAGGCGTCGGTCAACGAAATGCCGGTGCTGCGCAACTACTTCAATGCGCGGCGCATCTACGAGCTGGATGACTACGTCATTGATGTGCCGCATCGCAATGCGCATATCCGCAACATGCCGGACAAGTATGAAATGGAACGCATTGTTCGCCGGGCAATCGGCATGTGCGACCGTGTCGTGGTTTCGACTCAGCCATTGGCCAACGCATTGTCGGACATGCATCACGACATTCGCGTCGTACCGAACATGTTGGCGAAAGAGTTCTGGTGCAACCTGCGCAGCCAGCGCCGCACTTCGAAAAAGCCTCGCGTCGGCTGGGGCGGCGGCACCAGTCACCATGGTGACCTGGCGGTGATCGCCGATGTCGTGCGCGAACTGGCCGATGAGGTCGACTGGGTGTTTTTCGGCATGTGCCCGGACGACCTGCGTCCCTACATGCATGAGTTCCACGGGGTGATTCCCCTTGATGCGTACCCGGCGAAACTGGCCAGCCTCAATCTCGATCTGGCCCTGGCACCGCTGGAGTTCCACATCTTCAACGACTGCAAGAGCAACCTGCGTCTGCTGGAGTACGGCGCCTGCGGCTACCCGGTGATCTGCACCGACACCGAGGCCTATCGCGGTTACCTGCCGTGCACACGGATCAAGACCAACACCACGGATGAATGGCTGCAGGCAATCCGCATGCACCTGGCCGACCCGGATGCGAGCTACCGCATGGGCGACGAGTTGCGCGAGGTGGTGCTGCGCGACTACATCTTGCGCGGCGACAATCTGCGTTACTGGGAGAATGGCTGGCTGGCGGATTGATCGGTTCGTCCGGGCAGTAGCGAAAAAACAGGCGACTTTCACAGTCGCCTGTTTTTTTTTGCCTGCCTGTTCGTCTTTATTTCATTCCCGATACATTTCTTTTCGGCGGGCTCAAGGATTGGGTATTTCCTGTCGATATCAACACAATCGCTGTTCCAGAAAATTTCGCCGCGATGTCGTGTGATCGCCACGCTGGCCTGTACCGGTTCACAAACAAGGCAAGGAAGAAGTAATGGCAGTTATAAACGGGACAAACGGCGCGGATACGCTGAACGGTACCAGTGACGATGATCAGATCAATGGTCTGGATGGCAACGACCTGATCAAGGGCAGTGCCGGTGCGGACAAGATCGACGGTGGGGCCGGTTTTGATACGGTCGACTACTCGGCTTCCGCAGCGGGGGTCAATATCGACATCCGGCCGGGTACCGGTCTGGCCGGTGTTGGCGGCGACTCGCAGGGCGACACCCTGACCAACGTCGAAAAAGTCATCGGCTCGGCGTTCAACGATACCTTCACCACCGAAGCTTCTCTCTTTGCTACCTACGATGGCGGCGCCGGCAATGACATTTACTATGTCTCGGGTGGCGGTGTGACCGTCATCGAGCAGGCGGGCGGCGGCAACGATGAAGTGCGTGTCAGCTACAAGGACCATATGCTGGCGGCCAACGTCGAGCGTCTGACCTACACCGGCACTGGCCCGTTTACCGGCTGGGGCAATGCCAGCGACAACATCATCACTGGCGGCAGCGGCAATGACGTGTTCTATGGCGGTGGTGGTGCCGACCAGTTCATTGGTGGCGCTGGTCGCGACACCGTGTCGTACCTCGACAGTACGGTGGCCATGAGCATCAACCTGAAAACCGGCGTCATTTCGGGGATCGGTGCAGGTGATACGTTCAACGGCATCGAGGTGATCGCCGGTTCCAGATTCAACGACACGTTCGTGGTCGATACCCGAATTTCCGGTGTCGATGGCGGTGAAGGTATTGATACTGTCGATTTCTCGACCTCTGCTG
Source organism: Pseudomonas sp. HOU2 (assembly GCF_040729435.1). Taxonomy (NCBI): domain Bacteria; kingdom Pseudomonadati; phylum Pseudomonadota; class Gammaproteobacteria; order Pseudomonadales; family Pseudomonadaceae; genus Pseudomonas; species Pseudomonas sp. HOU2. The sequence goes on from NZ_CP160398.1 coordinate 5,036,030, forward strand.
CCGGCATCAATGTCGATATCCGTCCGGGCACTGGGCTGGCGGGCGTTGGCGGCGATTCGCAGGGTATGACCCTGGCCGGTATCGAGAAGGTCATCGGGTCGGCATTCAGCGATACCTTCACCACCGAAGCTTCTCTCTTTGTTACCTACGATGGCGGCGCCGGCAATGACATTTACTATGTCTCGGGTGGCGGTGTGACCGTCATCGAGCAGGCTGGCGGCGGTAACGATGAAGTACGGGTCAGCTACAAGGACCATATGCTGGCGGCCAACGTCGAGCGCCTGACCTACACCGGCACTGGCCCGTTTACCGGCTGGGGCAATGCCAGCGACAACATCATCACTGGCGGCAGCGGCAACGACGTGTTCTATGGCGGTGGCGGTGCCGACCAGTTCTTCGGTGGCGCCGGTCGCGACACCGTGTCGTATCTGGACAGCACGGTGGCCATGAACATCAACCTGAAAACCGGCGTCATTTCGGGGATTGGTGCAGGTGATACGTTCAACGGCATCGAGGTGATCGCCGGTTCCAGATTCAACGACACGTTCGTGGTCGATACCCGAATTTCCGGCGTCGATGGCGGTGAAGGTATTGATACTGTCGATTTCTCGACCTCTGCTGCCGGCATCAATGTCGATATCCGTCCGGGCACCGGGTTGGCGGGCGTTGGCGGCGATTCGCAGGGTATGACCCTGGCCGGTATCGAGAAGGTCATCGGGTCGGCATTCAGCGATACCTTCACCACCGAAGCTTCTCTCTTTGTTACCTACGATGGCGGCGCCGGCGATGACATTTACTATGTCTCGGGTGGCGGTGTGACCGTCATCGAGCAGGCTGGCGGCGGTAACGATGAAGTACGGGTCAGCTACAAGGACCATACGCTGGCGGCCAACGTCGAGCGCCTGACCTACACCGGCACTGGCTCGTTTACCGGTTGGGGCAATGCCAGCGACAACATCATCACTGGCGGCAGCGGCAACGACGTGTTCTATGGCGGTGGTGGTGCCGACCAGTTCATTGGTGGCGCTGGTCGCGACACCGTGTCGTACCTCGACAGTACGGTGGCCATGAGCATCAACCTGAAAACCGGCATCATTTCGGGGATCGGTGCAGGTGATACGTTCAACGGCATCGAGGTGATCGCCGGTTCCAGATTCAACGACACGTTCGTGGTCGATACCCGAATTTCCGGCGTCGATGGCGGTGAAGGTATTGATACTGTCGATTTCTCGACCTCTGCTGCCGGCATCAATGTCGATATCCGTCCGGGCACCGGGCTGGCGGGCGTTGGCGGCGATTCGCAGGGTATGACCCTGGCCGGTATCGAGAAGGTCATCGGGTCGGCATTCAACGATACCTTCACCACCGAAGCTTCTCTCTTTGTTACCTACGATGGCGGCGCCGGCGATGACATTTACTATGTCTCGGGTGGCGGTGTGACCGTCATCGAGCAGGCCGGCGGCGGCAACGATGAAGTACGGGTCAGCTACAAGGACCATACGCTGGCGGCGAACGTCGAGCGCCTGACCTACACCGGCACGGCTTCGTTTATCGGCTGGGGCAATGCCAGTGACAACATCATCACTGGCGGCAACGGCAACGACGTGTTCTATGGCGGTGGTGGTGCCGACCAATTCATTGGTGGCGCCGGCATGGACACCGTGTCGTACCTTGACAGCACCGTGGGCGTCAGCGTCAACCTGACAACCGGTATCAATACCGGGATCGCGCTGGGTGATACCTACAACAGCATCGAAGCGATGCGTGGTTCAAACTTCAACGACGTCTTTGTTGGCGGTGCTGCCGCACTGGCATTCGACGGTGGTACGGGCTTCGATCTGGTCAGCTACCAGTCGTCTGCCAGTGGTGTCACTATCGACCTGAAAACCAACGTCAACGCTGGTGATGCCACTGGCGATACCTTTGCCGGGATAGAGATCTTCCAGGGCAGCAATTTTGCCGACACCTTGTCCGGTACCGCGATCAATGACAACTTCGTCGGCGGCGGTGGTGCCGATGTGATTGACGCTCGTGAAGGGGTCGACACTGTCTGGTACCTCAACAGCACCGCGGCGGTGAACATCAATTTGCAAACCGGCTTCAATCAGGGAGGCGACGCGCAGGGCGATGTGCTGATCAACGTCGAGAGCATTATCGGCACCCACTTCAATGACATTCTGACCGGCAATGCGCTGGCCAACGGACTTGAAGGCGGTCTCGGCAATGACACCATTTATGGCGGGGATGGCAATGACATCATCTACGGCAGCTTCTACACCGAGCTCGGGCCGTTCGCCGTCGACGTGGCTGCCGCGGGTCCACAAGCCGACATGTTGTTCGGTGGCACTGGCAACGACAAGATCGTCAGTGCCCCGGACGACCGTGGCACCATCGCCTATGGCGAGGCCGGGCATGACACCATTTATGTCGTCAGTGGTACCGCAGATGGCGGGGAAGGCAACGATGATCTGCTCGGTACAGGTGCGAACTTTGTCCTGCTCGGCGGCGCGGGTAATGATGCGTTGACCTTTGGCGCCCTGGGTACTGCCTTCGGGCAGATGAAGGCCACCGGCTTCGCCAATGGCGGAGAGGGGGATGACATCTATTTCGTCAACACCGGTATGTTGGTGACGATTCGGGATGACGGGCTCAGCACCAATGACACCTTGATCCTGAATAACATCCGCTCGGCCAGTACGTTGCAGTTGGCACGGGTAGGCGATGACCTGTACCTCAACGACGGCCATTCCCCACTGTCCGATCCAACCGCCCAAGGCGTAAAACTGCAGGACTGGTTCGCCGGTGGCAACACCATCGAGCACTTCAAAGCGGCCAACGGTGATGTTCTGCCGATCAATGACGGGTTCAGCATGTTTGGCTGATTCGTTCCAATCGTTGTAACAGCTCGATGAAAGGGATGAATCCGATGACGGATTCATCCCTTTTTTCATGGCCGCACGTCCTGCCACACACTGCGCACCGAGCTGGCGCGTTTCCTGCAAGTCCCCCTCAAATCGCCATAAAACGAGCGCTTGCGGTCATCGCCGCGGCGCCGCCAGCGGCAAAAGGTTTGGCCAGAAGGCGCGCGCCGCTCAAGAAAGCTCTGCGCAGCCCGGTGAAGAACAAGAGGGGAGACGATGAAGGCAGTAATTTTGGCGGGTGGCCTCGGCACGCGCATCAGTGAAGAGTCGCACCTCAAGCCCAAGCCGATGATCGAGATCGGCGGCAAGCCAATTCTCTGGCACATCATGAAGCAGTATTCCGCTCACGGAATCCACGACTTCGTGATCTGCCTGGGCTACAAGGGCTACGCGATCAAGGACTTCTTCGCCAATTACTTCCTGCACACTTCCGACGTCACGTTCAACATGCGCGAGAACCGCATGGACGTGCATCAGAATTACAGCGAGCCATGGAGTGTCACCCTCATCGACACCGGCGAGGAAACCATGACCGGTGGCCGTCTGCTGCGTGCCGGCCGTTATCTGAAGGATGAAGAGGCGTTCTGCTTCACTTACGGCGACGGCGTTTCCGATCTGAACATTCGCCAGTTGGTCGAGTACCACAAGGCCCATGGCCGCCTGGCGACCGTGACGGCGGTGCAACCACCGGGTCGTTACGGCGCCCTGGAGCGCCAGGGTGATCAGGTCCTCGGTTTCACTGAAAAACCACGCGGTGACGGCGGCTGGATCAATGGCGGGTTTTTTGTCCTGTCGCCAAAAGTGTTGCCGTATATCGCGGGTGATGAAACCACCTGGGAGGCTGAGCCATTGGCACGGCTGGCCCAGGATGAACAGCTCAAGGCGTTCGAGCACGACGGCTTCTGGCAACCCATGGACACCCTGCGCGACAAAAACCACCTCGAAGCGCTGTGGCAGAGCGGGGAGGCCCCATGGAAGCAATGGGCCTGAGTGCGGATTTCTGGCGTGGCAAGCGCGTCCTGATTACCGGCCACACCGGTTTCAAAGGCAGCTGGCTGACCCTGTGGCTGCAAAGCCTCGGCGCGCACGTCAGCGGTTTCTCGCTGGATCCGTCAACCGAACCAAGCCTGTATGAACTGGCACGGGTTCACGAAGGGATCAACGATCAGCGCGGCGACCTGCGCGATCTCGGCGCGTTGCTGGAGATCATCGCCGACACCGAGCCGGAAATCGTCCTGCACTTGGCCGCGCAGCCGCTGGTGCGTGAAGGTTATCGCGATCCGCTGGGCACTTATTCCAGCAATGTCATGGGCACGCTGAACCTGCTCGAAGCGATTCGTCAGGTCGGTTGCGTGCGCGCCTGCGTGCTGGTGACCACCGACAAGGTCTACGCCAACAAGGAATGGCTGTGGCCGTACCGCGAAGACGAAGCCCTCGGCGGTCACGATCCTTACAGCAGCAGCAAGGCTTGCTGCGAACTGTTGGCGCAGTCTTATGCGGCGTCGTTTTTCCCGGCCGACAAGTACGCCGAGCACGGTCTGGCCCTGGCCACCGCGCGCGCCGGCAACGTGCTGGGTGGCGGCGACTTCGCCCCTGAACGGCTGATTCCCGACGTGCTCAAAGCCTGGACTGCCGACGAGCCGGTGACCCTGCGTTATCCGCAAGCCGTGCGCCCGTGGCAGCACGCGCTGGAACCGCTGGCTGGTTACCTGCAACTGGCTGCCGGCCTCTACGAGCAAGGCCCGGAATACGCCGGGGCGTGGAACTTCGGACCCGGCGAGGCGGACATGTGCAGCGTCGGCGAAGTGGTCGAGCTGCTCGCCAGTCGCTGGCCGCAGGCACGCGGTCTGCGCATCGAAAAAAGTGAATTGCACGAAGCTGGCCTGCTGCGCCTCGACAGTAGTCGCGCCCGTCAGGTGCTCGGCTGGCAGCCACGCTGGACCTTGCAGCAATGCCTGACCCAGACCCTCGACTGGCATCTGGCGTGGCAGAACGGCGATGACATGCGCACCGTGACCCTCGGCCAACTGAACCTGTACCGGGGCGCGCTGTGAGCGAGTTTTCCTTGAAACAATTGCCGCTGGCCGGGCTGTTCAGCGTGCAGCACAAACGCTTCGAAGATCAGCGCGGGCATTTCGCCCGGCTGTTCTGCGAGGGCAGCCTGAGTGCGTTCGGCAGCGAATTTCACATCCGCCAGATCAACCACTCCTGCACTCGCGAGAAGGGCAGTGTGCGCGGTCTGCATTACCAGAACGCCAACGCCCCGGAAGCCAAGCTGATCACCTGCCTGCGCGGTGAAGTGTGGGACGTGGCGGTGGATCTGCGTCCTGACTCCGAGACCTTTCTGCACTGGCACGCCGAGCACCTCAAGGCTGGCGACGGTCGCAGCCTGTTGATTCCGGCCGGCTTCGCCCATGGTTTCCAGACCCTCACCGACGACGCCGAACTGCTTTACCTGCACAGCGCCGATTACGCGCCGGAGCATGAGGGCGGGCTGTCGGTGAACGATCCACGGCTGGCGATTGCCTGGCCGTTGCCTGTCAATAATTTGTCAGCGCGTGATTCCAGCCATCCTGCGCTAGATCAACACTTTGCCGGAGTGCGTTTATGAACTGCCGTGGGTGCGCCGCACCGCTGAGCCTGCCGCTGATCGACCTCGGCACCTCGCCGCCATCCAACGCCTATGTGCACGCCGATCGGCTGGAACAGGCCGAACAATGGGTGCCGCTCAAGGTTGCCGTTTGCCAGCAATGCTGGCTGGTGCAGACCGAGGATTACACCCGTGCCGACAGCCTGTTCGATGCCGAATACGCCTACTTCAGTTCGTTTTCCAGCACCTGGCTGGCCCACGCCGAGCGCTATGTCGCCGAGATGGTCGAGCGCTTTGCGCTGAACGCCGACAGCCGCGTGGTCGAAGTGGCGGCCAACGACGGCTACCTGCTGCAGTACGTCGCTGCTCGCGGTATTCCGTGCCTGGGTGTCGAGCCGACCCGCAGCACCGCGCAAGCGGCGCGGGAAAAAGGCCTGCAGATTCGTGAAGTGTTTTTCGGCCGCGACAGCGCTGCGCAGTTGTATAGCGAAGGTTGGGGCGCCGACCTGATGGCGGCCAACAACGTGCTCGCGCATGTGCCGGACATCAACGATTTCCTTGGTGGTTTCGCCACGCTGCTCAAGCCGACCGGCGTCGCTACCTTCGAATTTCCGCAACTGCTGACGCTGATGGCCGGTGCGCAGTTCGACACGCTGTACCACGAGCACTATTCCTACCTGTCGCTGACTGCCGTGCAGACCCTGTGCGAGCGCAATGGTCTGGAAGTGTTCGACGTCAGTCAGTTGAGCACCCACGGCGGTTCGCTGCGGGTGTTCGTGCAACGCAAGGACGGTGAGCGTCGTGCGGTGCAGCCGGCGGTGCAGCAACAACTGCAGGCCGAACTCGATGCCGGGGTGAAAACCCCTGAGTACTACGCGACCCTCGCGCCGGCAGCCGAACGCATCAAGCATGAACTGCTGCGCTTCCTGTTGCAGGCCAAGGCCGACGGCAAGCGTGTGGTCGGTTACGGCGCGGCGGCCAAGGGCAACACCTTGCTCAACTACGCCGGGGTCAAACCGGATCTGCTGGCCTGGGTGGCCGATGCCAACCCGCACAAGCAGGGCAAATTTCTGCCGGGCAGTCGTATCCCGATTGTTGCGCCGGCGCAGATCGATATTGAACAACCGGATTACGTGCTGGTGCTGCCGTGGAACCTGCTGCACGAAGTCAGTCAGCAACTGGCGCAGGTGCGCCAGTGGGACGGGCGCTTCGTGATCGCCGTGCCTGAGATGAAAGTCCTGTGAACGTCCTGGTTACCGGGGCCACTGGTTTCGTCGGCCGGCATCTGGTCGCGGCGTTGCTGGCGCGTGGCTGCGCCGTTCGCGCGGTGGCACGCAATATAGATACGGCTGCGAGCATGCCATGGATCAATGACGTCGAATTCGTCGCGGCGGATATTCACGCGGCGGATCTGGACATTGCGGCGCTCACCGACGGCATTGACGTCCTTGCGCACCTGGCCTGGCCGGGGCTGCCGAACTATCGGGCGCTGTTCCATTTCGAGCACAACCTGATGGCCGACTACCGCTTTATCAAAGGCGCGGTCGAGGCGGGCGTGCAGCAAGTGTTGGTGACCGGCACTTGCTTCGAATACGGCATGCAAAGCGGCCCGCTCAGCGAAAGCACCGCGCCCCAGCCGAGCAATCCTTACGGGTTGGCCAAGCACAGCTTGCACCTGTTTTTGCAGAACCTTGCGCAAGAACATCCGTTCACTTTGCAGTGGGCGCGCCTGTTCTATTTGCATGGCGAAGGGCAGAACCCCAACAGTCTGCTGGCAGCGCTGGATCGGGCGATCGATAGCGGCGACGCGGCATTCAACATGTCTGGCGGCGAGCAGTTGCGCGACTTTTTGCCGATCGCCAGCGCCGCCGATTACCTCGCCGCGATCGTCCATCAGCGCGATTTCAACGGCGTGATCAATTGCGCCAGCGGCCAGGCGGTTTCGGTAAGAACCCTGGTCGAGCAACGCCTGCGTGAACGCGGCGCTTCGATCGATTTGAATCTGGGGCATTACCCCTATCCGACACACGAACCCATGGCGTTCTGGGCGGTGGTCGACCGTTTGCAACAGTTGCTTGAGGCGCAGCGAACCCATTGATGTGCTTCGACGCGAATGCCGTTTGGCAGCGCGACTAACAAATGACTTTTCAGAGAGACCGGACAATGAGCGATAACGTAATCAAAGCTTTCGAGGCGGAGTGCCACGCCGAAGTCAACGCCCAGGGCCAGGACAAGGACCTGAAGGCGCTGGCCCAGGAGTTCTACAACCAGTCGGCCAGACACAAGTACACCTATCACTTCTCGTGGATGGGCCGTCCGATCATTCAATTGCCACAAGACATGATGGCGATGCAGGAACTGATCTGGCGCATCAAGCCTGACCTGGTGATCGAGTGTGGCATTGCCCATGGCGGTTCGATCATTTACTACGCCTCGTTGCTGGAGCTGCAGGGCCACGGCGAAGTGCTGGGTATCGATCGCGACATTCGTGCGCACAACCGCGAAGCCATCGAAAGCCACCCGATGATCAAGCGCATCAGCATGATCGAAGGCTCCAGCCTGGATCCGGCAGTGGTCGAGCAAGTGCGTCAGGCCGCCGCCGGCAAGAAGGTGATCGTGGTGCTCGACTCCAACCATACCCACGAACACGTCCTCGAAGAGCTGCGTTTGTATGCGCCACTGGTTTCGCTGGACAGCTACTGCGTGGTCATGGACACCGTGGTTGAAGACATGCCGGCCGATGCCTTCCCGGATCGTCCATGGGGCCCGGGTGACAACCCGAAAACAGCGGTCTGGGCCTACCTCAAGGAGAACGCTGATTTCGAGATCGACCAGCACATGCAGGACAAGCTGCTGATCACCGTTGCTGCGGATGGCTATCTGCGTCGGGTTCGTTAATCGGTTCCATCATCAAAGCGTTTTTCGGGCGGTTTCGCCGATTGTGGGAGAAGTTATGCAAGGCAAGTACGGTACTGAAAACAGGCTGCCATTGAGCGAGTTGCTGACGGTGGTTCTGATCACCCACAACCGCCCGGCTTTTTTGCGTCGAGCGCTGCAGTACTACAGCAGCCTGCCTTGCAAGGTGCTGGTGCTGGACTCTTCTCCCGAGCGCCCGGAAGGTGACTTTTCCTCGGTCGATTATCAGCACCTGCCGCAATTCGCCTATTGGGGCATGCAGGCCAAACTGACCTATGGCGTCGAGCAGTTGACCACGCCGTATATGGTGTTCGCTGCCGACGACGATTTCATCCTGCATGAGTCACTGGCCGAGTCGGTGAGCTTCCTTGAAGCCAACCGCGACTACGGTTTGTGCCACGGCTATTGCCTGATGTACCTGGCGCTGGCCGGGAGTGTCAGTTACTACCGCCGCGACAAGAAAATCTGTGAAGACTACGCCTCGGAACGTGCCGAGGATCGCGTCCTCGACTTCATGCATCAGTACGTACCGCCGTTCTATGGTGTGTGCCGAACCTCGATCATCCAGGACTGGTATGCGGCATTGCCGGCGGGCACCAGTTTCGAATGGCAGGAGATTGGTCACAGCTACTACCTGCTGGCGAACGCCAAGGCGCGGGTGCTGCCAATCCCGTATGTCGTACGCGAAATCAACGTCGGTTTCTCCGACCACAACACCGAGGTGTATCACGCGCTGTCGTACACCGATGCCAAATCGGTGGCCGAGCGTGAAGCCTTCGCCGAATTCCTCGCCTCGCTGCCGACGGGCATCACCGACCTCGACCAGGCGCAGCGCAAGGCGTTCGCCCTGGAAAGCTTCGCGGCGATGACCGATAGCCTGGTGACCGGTCGCGCACTGACGGCCGAGCTGATTTTCCAGTCCATCTGGAACAACGTATCCAAAACCCCGGAGCGCCGCTTCGGGCCACTGCAGTACGTCGAGATGCCGTTCTACAACCAGCGCTTTTTTGATTTGCTGGCCGAGTTTGAATTCCTGTTGCACGCGATGCCGGCTGGCCGTGTGCAACTGGAACAGCTCGAGGGTGTCTGGACCCGCCAGGAATACCTGCAGCAGGCCCGCAATAACGACACGCCGGAAAGCGTGCTCGATCGGTTGTGGCAGGCCCATGACAGCAATGCGTTCAACCGTCGTGTGGTCAAGCGTCTGGTCGAGCAACTGCAGGCGTCCGGCGATGACACACAAGCTCAGGAAATGGCTGCCTGGGACGCGCGTCTCGAGACGGTGTCGAAGGCCGATCACTACCCGGTCTTCAGCAAGATGCGTTCGGGTCGTCTGCTCGAATGGCTGGCGTGCCGTACGCCGGACGCCGAGCAGCGAGCGTTGGTTGCCGCGCACCTGGCGGCGAACAACGGCGGGCCACAGTTCGGCATTTTCCTGCTGGACCTGGACAACGACGTCGACCAGTTGCAAGTGACCCTCGACAGCCTGGTTGAAGGCCACAGTAAAGCCTTCAAGATCGTGGTCTTCACCACGGGCGAACCGCAGGCTGCGACCACGGCGCAGAACACCTTGCACTTTGTCCGCGTCACCCCGGGCAATTTCGTCGACAAGCTCAACCTGAGTGCGGCCCAGTCGCCATGCGACTGGCTGCTGTTGGCACAAGTGGGCGATGAGTTCACGGCGGGTGGCCTGCTGCGTGCCGGCCTGGAATTGATGTCGGCCACTGGCCTTCGCGCGGTCGCCACCGATGAAATCCAGCGCAATGATGAGGGCGCGCTGATCGACGTGTTCCGCCCCGGCTTCAATCTCGACTTGCTGCAGAGCAACCCGTCGTTGATGGCCCGCCATTGGCTGATTCGTCGTGACGTGTTCCTTGAGGCGGGCGGTTACCAGGCTGATTTCAGCAAGGCGTTGGAGTTCGACCTGCTCTTGCGTCTGATTGAGCAGGGCGGTCTTGAGGGGCTGGCGCATCTTGACGAGCCACTGCTGATTACCCAGGTTCCGGTGCAAGAAGAGGTGGCCCACGAGCGTCAGGCGCTGCTGCGTCATTTGACCCATCGCGGCTACAAGGCCAAGGTCACGTCGTCGCTGCCGGGGACCTGGCAAGTCGATTATCGCCATACCGAACAGCCGCTGGTGTCGATCATTGTACCGGCCATCGACGATCTGCCGGCACTGCGTCGCTGCGTGGAAGGCGTGTTGCTCAGAACCCGTTACAGCCGTTATGAAGTGCTGATTGCGGCCAATCCGAATCAGTCGGCCGAGGTCAATGACTGGCTGGGCGCGCTGCGTAACCCTAAAGTCAATGTGCTGCGTGCCGATCAGCCGCTCGGCGAGACGGCGTTGTACAACGCCGCCAGCGAACAGGCGCAGGGTGAATACCTGGTACTGCTGGCCACTGACAGCGAAATCGTCAATCCGAACTGGATCGATTCGTTGCTCAACCATGCCCAGCGTCCCGAGGTCGGTATCGTCGGTGCCAAACTGGTCGACCGCGACGGCAAGGTTTCTCAGGCCGGTTTGATTCTCGGGATGAACGGCGGCGTCGGCTCGGCCTTCATCGGCGAAAAACATGCGGCTGCGGGTTACATGCAGCGTCTGGCGGTCGAGCAGAACTACTCGGCGGTGTCGAAGGTGTGTCTGATGGTGCGCAAAGAGTTGTTCGACGCACTGGGCGGTCTGGACGAAGTCGATTTCGCCAGCGGTTTCAGCGATGTCGACCTGTGCCTCAAGGCCGGGCAGGCGGGCTACCTCATCGTATGGACGCCGTCGGTGCAGGTACTGCATACCGGCGAGCTGCCGCAAGCACCCGAGGCGCTGCAGGTTTTGCGGGAGAAATGGAGCGGCGCCTTCGCGCAGGATCCGGCTTACAACGCGAACCTGGCCCTCACCGGCAAAGGTTTTACGCTGGCTGAAAATACCTCGATCGACTGGTCGCAGTTACTCGCTTGAGTCCGTCGGACAAGGAACAGGAATCAGCACATGTTCAACGGTAAATCGATCTTCATCTCCGGCGGCACCGGCTCGTTCGGGCGCAAGTTCATCGCCCGTCTGCTTGAGCAATACCAGCCCAAGCGCGTGGTGGTGTTCTCCCGCGATGAGCTCAAGCAGTACGAAATGCAGCAGACGTTCAACGCGCCGTGCATGCGTTACTTCCTTGGTGACGTGCGCGACGCCGACCGTCTGCGGCAGGCCATGCGCGGCATCGACTACGTGGTGCACGCGGCGGCGCTCAAGCAGGTGCCGGCGGCGGAGTACAACCCGACCGAGTGCATCCGCACCAACGTCAATGGCGCGGAGAACATCATCGCCGCCGCCATCGACAACGGTGTGAAAAAGGTCGTGGCGCTGTCCACCGACAAGGCCGCCAGCCCGATCAACCTGTACGGCGCGACCAAGCTGCTGTCGGACAAGTTGTTCGTCGCCGCCAACAACATTGCCGGCGAACAACAAACGCGTTTTGCCGTGGTGCGCTACGGCAACGTGGCGGGCTCGCGGGGTTCGGTGGTGCCGTTCTTCAGCACGCTGATCGCCGACGGCGCGCAGGAATTGCCGATCACCGACGAGCGCATGACCCGCTTCTGGATCACCCTCGATCACGGCGTACAGTTTGTTCTCGACAGCTTTGCGCGGATGCACGGCGGCGAAGTGTTCGTGCCGAAGATCCCGTCGATTCGCATCGTCGATCTGGCGCGGGGCATGGCCGAACATCTGCCGCACAAGAACGTCGGTATTCGTCCCGGTGAAAAACTGCATGAACTGATGGTGCCGCTGGACGATGCGCGGATGACCCTGGAATTCGCAGACCACTACACCATCCAGCCTTCCATCCGCTTTACCAGCGTCGATGTCGATTTCTCCGTGGACAAGCTCGGCGAACGTGGCCGGCCGGTAAGTGAGGATTTCGAATACCGCTCCGACACCAATCCGCACTACCTCTCGGTCGGGCAGATCGCCGAGCTGCATGCGAAGTTGTCGGCATGATTCCCTACGGTCGGCAGAGCGTTGATCAGGCGGACATCGATGCAGTGGTCGAGGTGCTGCAATCGGACTGGCTGACCCAGGGCCCGACCATCCAGCGCTTCGAGCAGGCGATGGCCGAGCGTTGCCAGGCCGACTTCGCGGTGGCGGTGTGCAACGCCACCGCGGCGCTGCACATTGCCTGCCTCGCGGCCGGCCTAGGCCCGGGCGATCGCTTGTGGACCACGCCGAACACCTTTCTGGCCTCGGCCAACTGCGGGCGCTATTGCGGCGCCGACGTCGATTTCGTCGACATCGATCCGCTGACCTGGAACCTCGATGCCTTCGCCCTCGCGGCGAAACTCGATCAGGCCGAGCAGGACGGCACGTTGCCGAAAGTACTGGTGGCGGTGGCGTTCTCCGGGCAGAGCTGCGACCTGCGCAAGATTGCCGAACTCGCCGAGCGCTACAACTTCACCGTGATCGAAGATGCCTCGCACGCAGTGGGCGCCAGCTACGCGGGGCGCCCGGTGGGTTGCGGGGAATTTGCGGCGATGACCGTGTTCAGTTTTCACCCGGTGAAGATCATCACCAGCGCCGAAGGCGGCATGGTCCTGACCAATCGCCCGCAACTGGCGGAGCGTCTGCAACGCCTGCGCAGCCACGGCATGACCCGCGATCCGCAGCAGATGAGCGAACCCAGCCACGGCCCGTGGTATTACCAGCAGATCGAGCTGGGCTTCAATTACCGGATCACCGATTTGCAGGCGGCGCTCGGTCTGTCGCAATTGGCCAAACTGGACGGCTTCATCGCCCGTCGCCGCGAACTGGCGGCGCGCTACGAGCGGTTGCTGGCGTATCTGCCGCTGACCTTGCCCAGCGCGCAGCCGGAGGCAGAATCGGCGTGGCATCTGTATGTGGTGCGCCTGCAGACCGAGCGCATCGGCCTGAGCCACCGTCAGATGTTCGAAGGCTTGCGTGCCGCCGGTATCGGCGTGAACCTGCACTATATTCCTGTGCATTTGCAGCCGTACTATCGCGACCTGGGTTTTGCCGAAGGCGATTTCCCCGAAGCCGAACGTTATTACGCCGAGGCGATCAGCCTGCCGCTGTATCCGCTGCTCAGTGATGAGCAGCAGGATCATGTGGTCGAGCAATTGCGCCGGCTGACCGAATAAATCCCGCTGCGGCGGCGAATGAGACTGTGCAATGCGTGATCTGAGTGAGCAGGAAAAATTCTGGCAGGGCGATTTCGGCAACCAGTACGTCGATCGCAACATCGGTCAGCCGCTGGTCGCGGCCAACCTGGCGTTGTTCGCCAAGGCCCTGAGCCGCGCCGGGCGCATCGACAGTGTGGTTGAGCTGGGCACCAATGCCGGCAACAACCTGCAGGCGCTGCATCAGTTGCTGCCGCACAGTGAATTGTTCGGCGTCGAGATCAATGAAAGCGCTTGCGCGCAGGCGCGGGCACTGGGCATCGCGCAGATCTGGCACGGCTCGCTGTTCGACTTCCCCCGCGAGCGCAGCTACGACCTGACCCTGAGCAAAGGCGTGCTGATCCATCTGGCGCCGGAGCTGCTGCCGACTGCCTACGCGCAGTTGTATGCGTTGAGCCAGCGCTACATTCTGATCGCCGAATACTACAATCCGGCGCCGGTGGAAGTGTCCTATCGCGGCAACAGCGGCAAGCTGTTCAAGCGCGATTTCGCCGGAGAAATGCTCGACCGGTATACCGATCTGCGCTTGCTCGATTACGGCTTTGGTTATCACCGTGATCCGCAGTTTCCGGTGGACGACATCACCTGGTTCCTGCTGGAAAAACGTCCTTGAACAGCGTCGCAATCATCCCGGCCCGTGGCGGCAGCAAGCGCATCCCGCGCAAGAACCTGTTGCCGTTCGACGGCGTGCCGATGATCGTTCGCTCGATCCGTACGGCGCTCGACAGTGGCCTGTTCGAACAGGTCGTGGTCAGTACCGACGATGCCGAAATTGCCGAACTGGCGTTGGCCCATGGTGCGCAAGTGCCATTCCTGCGCCCGGCTGAACTGGCGGATGATTTCACCGGCACCGCGGCGGTGATCGAGCATGCCTTGCAGCAACTGCCGGCCTTCGATTACGCCTGCTGCGTGTACGCCACCGCACCGTTGTTGCAGGCGCGCTTTCTGCGGCAAGGATTTGAGCTGCTGCAGCAGCACCCGGACAAAGCCTTTGCGTTCTCCGTGTGCAGCTTTGGTTTCCCGGCGCAGCGGGCGCTGACGCTGGACGGGCAGGGCGCATTGACGGCGTTGTACCCGGAGTTTCGCCAAACCCGCTCGCAGGATCTGCCCGAAGCCTTTCAGGACGCCGGCCAGTTCTACTGGGGCCGTAGCGAAGCGTGGTTGCGCGGTGAGGTACTGTATTCGCCCGCAAGCCTGCCGGTGATACTGCCGCGGCATCTGGTGCAGGACATCGACACGTTGCAAGACTGGAAACGCGCCGAATACCTGTACGCCGCGCTCAAGGCCGGCGGAGAACTGCAATGAGAGTGCTGATCCGCGCTGACGCTTCGCCGACCATCGGCAGTGGCCACATTGCCCGCTGCCTGACGCTGGCGCGAGTGCTGCGCAAACAGGGCAGTCATGTCGCGTTTGCCTGTCGGCGGTTGCCGGGGCATCGGCTCGATGCCTTGGCCGCCGAAGGTTTCGAGACCTTCACCTTGCCTGACGTCTACCCCGACGAAGACCCGCAGCAAGCCATCGAATCGATGCTGCCGTGGCAGGCGGACATCGAGGCGCTGGACGCCTTGCTGGCAGGTCACGCTGCATTCGACTGGATCATTGCCGACCACTACGGCCTCGATCATCAGTGGCAGACCGCCGCCCGCCGCTGGGCGCCTCGGATCGCGGCGGTGGACGATCTCGCCACCCGGCATTACAGCGTCGATCTGCTGCTCAATCAGAACTTGTCTGGCCTCAGCGAGGACTACGCGCCGCTGCTGCCCGAAGGCTGCCGCACCTTGCTCGGCCCGCGCTACGCCATGCTGCGCGAAGAATTCGTCTGCTCGGCCATCGAGATCAAACCAAGGGCCCGCCGGGTGCTGGTAAATTTTGGTGGTTTCGACGCGGCGATGCAGACCCATCACGCGATGTTGGCCCTGAAGGACTTCACCGAACTGGAAGTGGATTTCGTCGCCGGTGCAGACAATCCGGCATGGGCGCAAATGCAGGCGCTGGCCGCAACCAGGCCGCACTGGCGCCTGCACAGTTTTGTCAGCGATTTCCAGCAACGCATGACGGAGGCCGATCTGTTTATCGGCGCCGGTGGCGGTACCAGTTGGGAACGCGCGGCCCTCGGTCTGCCGACGATCTGCATCGCGGTTTCGAACAATCAGCAGGCCAACGGCGAAGTCATGGCGGCGGCCGGTGCGCATGTGTTCATGGGTGCCCGCGAGCAGGTCAGCGTCGAACAACTGCGCGACGCCATCGGTTTTGTCGTCGACAATGTCTATCTGCGCCAGAGTCTGGCCGAGCGCTCACGGCAACTGGTCGACGGGCGCGGTGCGTTGCGCGTGGCGGCGGCGCTGGCCGGCGCGGTGCTCACGTTGCGTCCGGCGACCCTCGATGATGCGCAATTACTGTTCGACGGGCGCAATGCCGAGGCTGTGCGGCGCTGGTCACTGGACACTGGCGCAATCGAATGGCCGCAGCACCTGAACTGGCTCAATGCGAGCCTGCGCAACCCGCAGCGTCTGCTGTTGATTGCCGAGGCCGATGACGGCGCGGTCGGCGTCTTGCGTTATGACTTGCGTGGATTCGAGGCTGAAGTGTCGCTGTATCTGCTGGGCGGGCGTTTCGGTCTGGGCTGGGGCAGGGCGCTGCTGGCGCGAGGTGAGGCGTTCGTTCGCGCGCACTGGCCGCAGTTGAGCGCGATTAGCGCTCAGGTTCTGCCGGATAATCGTCCCTCTTTGAATGTATTTCGTGACGCCGGATTCACCCAGAGTGCCTGCGCGTTCACCCAGGTTTTGAAGGATCACCGCGATGAGTAGTTTCAAGATTGGCGAGCGCCTGATCGGTGCCGATGCGCCGCCGTTCATCATTGCCGAAATGAGCGGCAACCATAACCAGTCGCTCGAGGTGGCTCTGCAGATTGTCGAGGCCGCCGCCAAGGCTGGCGCGCATGCCTTGAAATTGCAGACCTACACCGCGCAGACCATGACCCTGGATCTGGCCGAGGGCGAGTTTTTCATCAAGGACCCGAACAGCCTGTGGGCCGGTACTTCGCTCTACGACCTGTATGAGAAAGCTCATACCCCATGGGAGTGGCACGCGCCGATTTTCGCCCGGGCCAAAGAACTGGGGATGCTCGCGTTCTCGACGCCGTTCGATGACACGGCGGTGGACTTTCTCGAGAGCCTTGATGTGCCGGCCTACAAGATCGCCAGTTTCGAAAACACCGACCTGCCATTGATCCGCCGTGTGGCCGCGACCGGCAAACCGCTGATCATCTCCACCGGCATGGCCAGCATCGCCGAGCTCGACGAAACCGTGCGCGCCGCCCGCGAGGCAGGGTGCAAGGATCTGGTCTTGCTCAAGTGCACCAGCACTTACCCGGCAACCCCGCTCAACAGCAATGTGCGTACGATCCCGCACCTGCGTGAACTGTTCGGTTGCGAGGTGGGGCTGTCCGATCACTCCATGGGGGTTGGCGTGTCCGTGGCCGCTGTGGCACTCGGCGCGACGGTGGTGGAAAAGCACTTTACCCTCGACCGTTCGGCGGGCGGGGTCGATGCCAGTTTCTCGCTGGAACCTGCGGAGCTGGCCAGTCTGGTGGTGGAAACCGAACGCGCCTGGCAGGCCATGGGCCAGGTGCATTACGGCGTCACCGAGGCCGAGCGCAAGTCGCTGGTCTATCGCCGTTCGCTGTACGTCACTGCCGACATGGCGGCCGGTGAGCCCTTTTCCGGGGACAATCTGCGCGCCATTCGCCCGGGTCTCGGTCTGCCGCCCAAGCACACCGATGCCGTCCTCGGTCGCCGCGCTCGTCAGGCGATCAAACGTGGCACGCCGCTGGACTGGTCGTTGGTCGAATAACCCGATCTGCAACCGATTCGGCAAAATAGCGTGACCTGCGAGTCATAACGCGCATCTTCACTGTATTGTATTGACCGGGGAGATGGCGCCTGGCCGTGTATCGGTTCCAGTGATAGCCCTTTGCGCTCCCCGTGGCTGCCCTTTGTGGCGGCCGTTTTCTGTTTGTCGGCGCCCCTCGAATCCTTGCGAGCGGTGGTTTTGGGCTGTTTTTTATTGGGAAGCCGTAATGATTGGCATAAAAAGCATTGCGAGCTACGTTCCTGTAGCCGGCGTGGACAATTACGCACAAGGTGCAAAATTCGAGAAGGATGAAGAGTTCATCCTCGGCAAAATCGGTTCGGCCTTCCTGCCGCGCAAAGACGCTGAACAGGAAACCTCCGATCTGTGCGTGGAAGCGGCCAATGCGCTGTTTGCCAGCAACCCTGAACTGAAGCGTGAATCGATCGACGCACTGATCGTCGTCACCCAGAACGGTGACGAAGAAGGTCTGCCGCACACCGCTGCCATCGTCCAGGACAAACTCGGTCTGCCGACTAATGTTGCGGCGTTCGACATTTCTCTGGGCTGCTCCGGTTACGTCTACGGCATCTACGCGATCAAGGGCTTCATGGAAGCCGCCGGCCTGAAGAACGGCCTGCTGATCACCGCTGACCCGTATTCGAAAATCGTCGACCCGGAAGACCGCAACACCACCATGCTCTTCGGCGATGCCGCCACTGCCACCTGGATGGGCGAAGACCCGGCCTGGGCACTGGGCAAGGCCAAGTTCGGCACCGACGGTTCCGGCGCACCGCACCTGAAAGTCACCGATGGCGTGTTCTTCATGAACGGGCGTCAGGTGTTCAACTTCGCGCTGCTCAAAGTCCCGGCGCACTTGCACGAATTGCTCGACGACTCCGGCCTCAACGCTGACGACATCGACGCCTTCTGCATTCACCAGGGCAGTGCGGCGATTGTCGATGCGGTGGCGCGGCGTTTCGAAGGCGAGCCGGAGAAGTTCATCAAGGACATGGTCGAGACCGGCAATACCGTGTCGTCGAGCATCCCGCTGCTGCTGGAAAAACACGTGCTCAATTCCGACTGGCAGCGCATTGCCCTGAGCGGGTTCGGCGTTGGTCTGTCGTGGGGCTCGGCGATCATCTATCGCCCTTGAGCCCGGTCAAAAACGGCGGATACAAAAATAGCGTTCAAGGTTACCCTTGAACGCTATTTTTTTGCCCGAACGAAACGCGAGGCGTCATGAGCGAGTTTTTCCAACCCAATGCCCAGGTCATCCAGCAACGCTGGCCGGCGTTGTTCGAGCGGTTGCTGGCGGAAGACGGCTCAGTCGTTCAAGCCGAACTGGTGCAGGGCATGGGCTCGACGCTCAGCGTTAATGGCATTCAACTGACCAGCCGCCACGACCGGGTCCACGAAGCCCGCATCCAGGCGGCCAGCCTGGTGGAAAAACCGCAGCTGCACGTGTATGGCACTGGCCTCGGTGATCTGCCAGCGGTGCTGCTGGAGCGCGCTGGCCTTGAGCAGTTGTACGTGCATATCCTCAATGGCGCGTTGTTCGCGCTGGTGCTGCAACTGCTTGATCAACGGCAATGGCTGGAAGATCCGCGTGTGCAGCTGTTCTATGCCGGTGATCTGTCAGACATCTGCACACCGTTTTTCGCCCTGCCGGCGGAGATGCTGCTGGCTGATGACTTCAACGCGAAGATCCGCGATCGGCTGGTCAGCGAAGTGCACCTGAGCTTCAACAATCGTGAGTTCGATCCACACTTGCCGTTCATTCAACAGCGCTTGCAGGACTGCCTGCCGGTGTTGCTGGGCGATGACGATGTGGCGCAGTTGTTCGGCAGCGCCAATGGCCGGGAGATCTATGTGATCGGCACCGGGCCGACCCTGGAAGGGCATTTCCAGCGTCTGGCGGCGGTGCACGCGCAGGCTGAACGTCCATTGTTGGTGTGCGTCGATACCGCTTACCGGCCGCTGCGTGAACACGGCATCGTCCCGGATCTGGTGGTCACCATCGATCAGCGCATCAGCTTCCGGCATTTGCCGTTCGAGGACTCCGCTGGCATCCCGCTGGTGTATCTGCCCATGAGCGATCCTGTGGTGCTGACCGCCTGGAAGGGCAAGCGCTACGGCGGTTACTCGGCCAGTCCGGTGTACTCCGCGTTGTGTGAGCAATACCCGCGCGGGCAATTGCATGTCGGTGGCAGCGTGATTCATCCGGCGGTGGACCTGGCGGTGAAGATGGGCGCGTCGCGCATTACCCTGTTCGGTGCTGACTTCGCGTTCCCGATGAACAAGACCCATGCCGGCTGGAACGACGGCGATCTGGGGCCGGGGGTTGATCAGGCGCGGCACTGGGTGCAGGACGGCCATGGCCAGCGGGTCAGCACCCAGCTGAATTTTCGCGGCTATCTGTGTGTGCTGGAGCGCTATATCGCCGCGCATCCGCAGGTGCAGTTCTTCAACAGCAGTCGCGCGGGCGCATTGATTGCCGGGACGCAGTTCAATCAGGAGTTTGTGCAATGACCACGATTGAGCAGTGCGTCGACGAGTGCCGGCAGTGCGCCGGGCTGTTTCGGCTCGGGCGGGATGTCGAGGCGGCGCTGGATATGGTCGATGTGTTCGGAGGCGCGCAGCAGTTGCTGATAGCTGCGCCTGCGCCGATTCAGCAGGACTGGGCCTTTGTACTCACGCACATGCTCGATTGTCAGGAGCGTCAGGACTGGTTGGGGCTGGCTGACTGGATGGAGTACGAGTTGATCGAAGTGTTGCAAAAAGCACGATCGGCAACGTGAGCGACCGCACTGGCCCGCGGCTTTAGGTGGGGGTCGGTTTTATGGCGTCATTTTTTCGCAGGTGGGAGGGCGCTAAGCCCTTGTTTTCTCGGGGGTGGCAGGGTGATGGCAAATTTTTTTCAAAAAACCCTCAAGCAACTTGCCAACCCGACGATAACTATTACGAAGGTTCTCTAGGCCATTCCAGGCGGTTGCCAGGGCCGGAAGCCGCAGTACCCAACCAACGAGGAATTCGTCATGGCTTTAACAGTAAACACCAACACCACGTCGCTGAACGTTCAAAAGAACCTGAACCGTGCTTCCGACGCTCTGTCGACTTCGATGCAGCGCCTGTCTTCCGGCCTGAAAATCAACAGCGCTAAAGACGACGCTGCCGGCCTGCAGATCTCCACTCGTATGCAATCGCAAATCCGTGGTGGCAACCAGGCTATCCAGAACGCCAACGACGGTATCTCCGTTGCCCAGACCGCTGAAGGCGCTCTGCAAGCTACTACCGACATCCTGCAGCGTATGCGTGAACTGGCTGTTAAAGCACGTACCGGCACCAACGGCACTGCTGACCAGAAAGCGACCAACCTTGAATTCGCCGACATGTCCGACGAAATCAGCCGTATCGCTGCTTCCACCAACCTGAACGGCAAAAACCTGCTGGACGGTTCGGCTGGTACTGTGACTCTGCAAGTTGGTGCTAACACCGGTACTGCCAACCACATCGACCTGGTACTGAGCTCCAAGTTCGACGCCGTCAGCCTGTCCGTGGACAAAGGTACTCTGGCTCTGACCGGTACTGACGCTGCAAACGCCGGTAGCAACATCGACGCCGCCATCACCGCAATCGACGCTGCTATCGCTGCGATCGGTGATACCCGTGCCAGCCTGGGTGCTTCGCAAAACCGTCTGACCAGCACCATCTCCAACCTGCAGAACATCGTTGAGAACACCACTGCTGCACAGGGTCGTGTACAAGACACCGACTTCGCCGCAGAAACTGCTAACCTGACCAAGCAGCAAACTCTGCAGCAGGCTTCGACCTCCGTTCTGGCTCAAGCCAACCAACTGCCTTCCGCTGTACTGAAGCTGCTTCAGTAATTTCGGAATGAGTTCGGGCGGGGGAGTGCGCTAGTCGTGCTCTCTCGCCTTTTTACGTTAGGAGGTGATGAGCATGGACATGAGCGTGAAGCTTAACCAGTCTTATCCGGCTCCCAAGCCAGTAACGCCGGTTGCTGACAAACCGTCAGAGACGCCTGAAGTCAGCAAGTTGCAAGCGCCGGTCGCTGCCAAGAGTCAGGATACGGACGATGCCAAGTTGAAGCTGGCGGTGCAGGAGATCGAAAAGTTTGTTCAGTCGATCAAGCGCAATCTGGAGTTCTCCATCGACGAACATTCCGGAAAGGTCATCGTCAAGGTGATCGCAAGCGAGACGGGTGAGGTCGTTCGACAGATCCCCTCCGCAGAAGCCCTCAAGCTGGCAGACAGCCTCGCCAACGCGAGCCACGTATTGTTCGACGCCAAAGTCTGAGAGCTGGCATGAATAGTGTTTGTCTTTCTTTAATGACGCCGGGAAGGGTCAAAAGAACGGCAGCAAACTGAAGGGAGATGCACATGGCAAGTCCAATTTTACCGGGTTCGGGCCTGGGTTCCGGCCTGGACATCGGTGCGATCGTTACTGCGCTGGTCAACGCCGACAAGTCGCCGAAGCAGACGCAAATCGATACTGCGACCAAAGCCAATACGCTGAAGATTTCCGGCATCGGTTCGTTGAAGAGCGCGCTGACGGCGTTCCAGACGGCAATGACCAATCTGAGCAGCAAAACCAACCCTGCGTTTGCCGGCTTCACCGCCACTTCGGCCAATACGTCGGTTCTGAACGCCACTGCCGACAGCACCGCAGTAGCGGGAAGCTACAACGTAGTCGTGAGTCAGCTGGCCACCGGTTCGAAAATCGCCAGTGCCTCTTTCGCCGGCGGCGCCTCCAGTGCCATTCCGAGTGGTACCCTGAAAATCAGTCAGAATGGCACTGATTACAATGTCGACATCCCGGCCGATGCCACCTTGCAGAGCACCCGTGATGCGATCAACAAGGCTCAGGGTGCCAACGGTATTTCCGCCAACATCGTGACCGACGCCAATGGTGCTTCGCGTCTGGTGATCAGTTCGAGCAAGACCGGCGAAGGTTCCGACCTCACCGTCAGCGGTATTGCCGGTCTGGAAATTGATGGCACCAAGGCAATGAGCGGCACTCCGGCGGCAGGTGATTCAGGCGCCGTCAACGGCGTTGCAAAAAATGCCCTGTTGACCATTGACGGCCTTCAGGTAAGTAGCAAAAGCAATACGGTAACCGGCGCAATCAGTGGCCTGACCCTGAATCTGACGACGGTCAGCGCTAACGCGAACTCTCCGACTGTTGTCAGCGTAGATGCCAACACCAAAGGCTTGCAGACATCGATTCAGTCGTTTGTCGACGCTTACAACACGCTGAAGACCACCATTGATACGTTGTCCAAGGCGACGCCGGACGCCGATGGCAAGCTGACCGTGCAAGCGGCCTTCACTGGCGACGCGATGCCGCGCGCGCTGATTGCCGACGTGCGTGCCGAGTTGACGGCCAAGGGCGCTGGCGGTCCGTTGGCCGTACTGTCCCAGCTGGGCGTAATGACCGATCGCAACACCGGTAACCTGACATTTGATACCACGGCTTTCAACAAAACCATGGCTCAGCCAGGCATGACTGGCCAGGTTCAGCAATTGTTCACCGGCACCGATGACACCAACGGTCTGCTGGCGCGCATGACCAAGGCAACGGACCCGTACCTCAAGCCGGCGGCAGGTGATATCACCGGCAGCGGTCTGCTTGATCAGCGCATGGCCATCCTGAACAAAAACACGCGCAATCTTACCGATCAGCAGACGGCTCTGGATGTACGTGTTGCCAACCTGACCAAGACGTTGACTGCCAAATACAACGCCATGGACTTGCTGGTCGGGCAGATGAAGGCCACGGCGAGCAACATCACGTCGTTCTTCAGCACGCTGAACGCTCAGCAATCCGCGAAGTAACAGGCAAGAACGACAAAAACCCGGCTACGCTTTATCGGCGTGCGCCGGGTTTTTGTCTTTTGATCTAAAGTTCTGTGGCTCGTTGGCGATACACTGGTTATACGAGTCAATGTGGCAAATGAGGTAGAACATGAATCCAATGTTAGCCCTTCGGCAATACCAGAAAGTCGGCGCGCACGCCCAGACATCCGAGGCGAGCCCGCACCGTCTGGTACAAATGTTGATGGAAGGCGGTCTGGAGCGCATCGCTCAGGCCAAGGGCGCTATCGAGCGCAAGGATATTCCCGCCAAGTGCACGGCCATCAGTAAAGCCGTTGGCATCATTGGTGGGCTGTGTGAAGGCCTGGATCTGGAAAACAGTGCTGATTCGGTAGGTGAGCTCAACCAGCTTTACATCTACATGATGAAGCGACTCGCTGAGGCCAACGTCAAGAGCGATCCGAAAATCCTCGACGAAGTTGCCGGCCTGCTGCGCACCGTAAAGGAAGGCTGGGACGGCATCGCTCCGCCAGGTCCCCAGTTTTAAGGAGAGCACCATGAGTCTTGTATTGCAGCGAATCGCCGATACCCGTGAAGCCTTGGTCAGTGCGCTGGCCGAACGCAACTGGGAAGCCATTGGCGAGCTGGATCTGGCTTGCCGTTCCTGCATGGAAGACGTCATGGCCGAGGCCTCGCTGGATGAGGAGGCCTTGCGCAGTAACCTTGAGGAGTTGCTCCATGTTTACAAGGAGCTTCTGGAGGCGGCCATGGGTGAGCGGCAGGCGATAGCCAACGAGATGTCGCAGATCACCCAAGCGCAAAAGGCGGCAAAGGTTTACCATCTGTTTGGTTAATTAACCCCCAGTTAATCCAGACATGTGCGCCATAAATTTGACTGTGCACGGTTTTTTGACTTAACTAGTGGCTGTTTTCAGATTTCAGGCGTCTACAGGCACAAGGTGTCCTGCAAGCGTCTCGCTTGCCCCATTTTTCGGGCATTGAGTTGACTAGGGAAGTTGCTATTGCATGTGGCGTGAAACCAAAATTCTGCTGATCGATGACGATAGCGTCCGCCGCCGCGACCTGGCGGTGATTTTAAATTTTCTCGGCGAAGAAAATTTACCCTGCGGCAGCCATGACTGGCAGCAGGCTGTCGGCTCTTTGTCATCAAGTCGTGAAGTCATCTGTGTACTGATCGGGACGGTAAATGCTCCGGGTGCACTTTTGGGCTTGTTAAAGACACTCTCGACGTGGGATGAGTTCCTTCCGGTTTTGCTGATGGGCGATAATTCTTCCGTCGACCTGCCGGAAGACCAGCGCCGCCGGGTGCTTTCGACCCTGGAAATGCCGCCCAGCTACAGCAAACTGCTCGACTCCCTGCACCGTGCCCAGGTCTATCGCGAGATGTACGACCAGGCCCGCGAGCGTGGCCGTCATCGCGAGCCGAACCTGTTCCGCAGCCTGGTCGGCACCAGCCGGGCGATTCAGCACGTCCGGCAGATGATGCAGCAAGTGGCCGATACCGACGCCAGCGTGCTGATCCTCGGCGAGTCCGGCACCGGCAAGGAAGTGGTTGCGCGCAACCTGCATTACCACTCCAAGCGTCGCGACGCGCCGTTCGTGCCAGTCAACTGCGGGGCGATCCCGGCAGAACTGCTGGAAAGCGAACTGTTCGGCCACGAGAAGGGCGCCTTCACCGGCGCGATCACCAGCCGTGCCGGGCGTTTCGAACTGGCCAACGGCGGCACGCTGTTCCTCGATGAAATCGGCGACATGCCGCTGCCGATGCAGGTCAAATTGCTGCGCGTGCTGCAGGAGCGCACCTTCGAACGCGTGGGCAGCAACAAGACCCAGAGCGTCGACGTGCGCATCATTGCCGCGACCCACAAGAATCTCGAAAGCATGATCGAGATCGGCACCTTCCGCGAAGACCTCTACTATCGCCTGAACGTGTTCCCGATCGAGATGGCGCCGCTGCGTGAGCGCGTCGAAGACATTCCGCTGCTGATGAACGAACTGATCTCGCGCATGGAACACGAAAAGCGCGGCTCGATCCGTTTCAACTCGGCGGCGATCATGTCGCTGTGCCGTCACGGCTGGCCGGGCAACGTCCGCGAACTGGCCAACCTGGTGGAGCGCATGGCGATCATGCATCCGTACGGGGTGATCGGCGTGGTCGAGTTGCCGAAGAAATTCCGCTACGTCGACGACGAAGACGAGCAGATGGTCGACAGCCTGCGCAGCGATCTCGAAGAGCGCGTGGCGATCAACGGTCATACGCCGGACTTCACCGCCAACGCGATGCTGCCGCCGGAAGGCCTGGACCTCAAAGACTACCTCGGCGGTCTGGAGCAGGGTCTGATCCAGCAGGCGCTGGACGATGCCAATGGCATTGTGGCGCGTGCCGCCGAACGTCTGCGTATTCGTCGCACCACACTGGTGGAGAAGATGCGCAAGTACGGCATGAGCCGGCGCGAAGGTGATGAACAGGCGGATGATTGACGCCTGTTTTTCAACACCTTCATTTATAAGCAGTTTTTTTTAGGCACGGGTATTGCTACAGCCCTCGCAACGTTCCGTTTAACTGACGGTCAGCCAAGCGAGAGAACACAATGCCCCACGCCCAGATGTCATCTGCCTCCAATGTCGAGGGGCAACCGTCGTCCGTAGAGCAGACGAGCCGCCTGGGGCTTGAGCAGGCGTTCGCACTGTTCAATCAGATGTCCAGCCAGTTGACCGATTCCTACAGCATGCTTGAAGCCCGGGTCACCGAGCTCAAGGGTGAGCTGGCGGTAGTCAGTGCCCAGCGCATGCAGGAGCTGGCAGAAAAAGAACGCTTGGCCAATCGCCTGCAAAACCTCCTTGATCTGTTGCCCGGTGGCGTCATCGTGATTGACGGCCACGGCATGGTTCGCGAAGCCAATCCGGCGGCGATCGACCTGTTGGGGCTGCCGCTGGAAGGCGAATTGTGGCGCCATGTCATCGCGCGTTGCTTTGCCCCGCGTGAAGACGACGGTCATGAAATCTCTCTGAAAAACGGTCGACGCCTGTCGATCGCCACCCGCTCGCTGGATGCCGAGCCGGGGCAGTTGGTGCTGCTCAACGACCTGACAGAAACCCGCCACCTTCAAGCTCAATTGGCGCGCCATGAGCGCCTGTCGTCGCTGGGGCGCATGGTCGCCTCGCTGGCCCATCAGATCCGCACGCCGTTGTCCGCCGCGTTGCTTTACGCCAGTCATTTGACCGAGCAGGAACTGCCCGTCGCCACCCAGCAGCGCTTCGCCGGTCGTCTCAAGGAGCGCCTGCATGAGCTGGAGCATCAGGTGCGCGACATGCTGGTGTTCGCCCGTGGCGAGCTGCCGCTGACCGACCGGGTCACCCCGAATGCGTTGATGCAGTCGCTGCAAGCAGCGGCGCTGACCCATGTGCAGGATTTGCCCATTCGCTGGCAGTGCGACAGTCATGTCGGCGAATTGCTGTGCAACCGCGACACCCTGGTCGGGGCGATTCTCAATCTGATCGAAAACGCAATTCAGGCCAGCGACGGCAATGTGCGCCTGAAAGTGCATTGCTACACCCGCGACAACAGCTTGCGCCTGTGCGTCAGCGACAGCGGCAGCGGCATTGATCCGCTAGTGCTGGAGCGTCTCGGCGAGCCGTTTTTTACCACCAAAGTGACCGGCACCGGGCTAGGCCTGACCGTGGTCAAGGCAGTGGCGCGGGCACATCAGGGAGAATTGCAGCTGCGTTCGCGGGTCGGGCGTGGCACGTGCGCGCAGGTGATCCTGCCGCTGTTTTCCGCTGTACAGGGAGCTGAGTAAACGTCATGGGCATCAAGGTTTTGCTGGTCGAGGATGACCGCTCGTTGCGCGAAGCGCTGGCCGATACGCTGTTGCTGGCGGGCCACGACTACCATGCAGTCGGCAGTGCCGAAGAGGCGCTGCAGGCGGTCGAGCGCGAAGCGTTCAGTCTGGTGGTCAGCGACGTCAACATGCCTGGCATGGACGGCCATCAACTGCTCGGTTTGCTGCGTGCGCGGCAGCCGCAATTGCCGGTGCTGCTGATGACTGCGCACGGCGCGGTCGAGCGTGCGGTGGATGCGATGCGCCAGGGTGCGGCGGATTACCTGGTCAAGCCGTTTGAGCCCAAAGCGTTGCTGGACCTCGTTTCGCGGCATGCCTTGGGCAGCATCAGCATTACAGATTGCGAAGGTCCGGTAGCGGTCGAGCCGGCCAGTGCGCAGTTGCTCGAACTGGCGGCGCGGGTGGCACGCAGTGATTCCACGGTGTTGATTTCCGGCGAGTCCGGTACCGGTAAGGAAGTGCTGGCGCGTTACATTCACCAGCAATCCCACCGCGCCAGTCAGCCGTTCATCGCGATCAACTGCGCGGCGATCCCCGACAACATGCTCGAAGCCACGCTGTTCGGTCACGAGAAGGGCTCGTTCACCGGCGCCATCGCGGCTCAGGCCGGCAAGTTCGAACAGGCCGATGGCGGCACCATTCTGCTCGACGAAATTTCCGAAATGCCCCTGGGCCTGCAAGCCAAGTTGCTGCGAGTGCTGCAGGAGCGTGAAGTCGAGCGCGTCGGTGCGCGCAAGCCGATCACCCTGGATATTCGCGTAGTCGCGACCACCAACCGTGATCTGGCCGGTGAAGTGGCAGCGGGTCGTTTCCGTGAAGACCTTTTTTACCGCCTGTCGGTTTTTCCCCTGGCCTGGCGTCCACTTCGCGAGCGCACTGCCGATATCTTGCCGCTGGCCGAGCGGTTGCTGAACAAACACGTCAATAAAATGAAGCATGCGGCGGCGAAACTTTCGCCAGACGCCCAGGCTTGCCTGACCCACTACCCGTGGCCGGGCAACGTGCGTGAGCTGGATAACGCGATTCAACGGGCGCTGATTCTGCAGCAGGGTGGTTTGATCCAGCCGCAGGATTTCTGTCTGACCGGCGCAGTGACCTACACCGCGGCGCCGGTGCAACCGCTGGTGCGCGAGATCGAAGTCGAGGCCGAATCCGCCGGGGCGCTGGGCGATGACCTGCGGCGCCGGGAGTTCCAGATGATCATCGACACCCTGCGCACCGAGCGTGGCCGGCGCAAGGAGGCTGCGGAAAAACTCGGTATCAGCCCGCGTACCCTGCGTTACAAGCTGGCGCAGATGCGTGATGCCGGGATGGACGTCGAAGGCTATCTGTTCGCTACCTGAAAGTTGTCGCAGTCAATTGTGGGAGCGAGCTTGCTCGCGAAAGCGGTGGGGCAGTTGCGAAAATGTCGACTGATTCTCCCTCTTCGCGAGCAAGCTCGCTCCCACAGTGATTTCACGGTGCCTGGACGGGCTTTTATAAAATAAGTCCGCGGAGCTGGCACCGTTGTTGCTAACACCTGTGTACCCGCCGAGTGAGTGTCAAAAAATTGCGGGCCGCCCAAGAGAGTAGACCATGAGCCAAGGTATTGAATTCAATCGGTTGATGATGGACATGAAGGCCATGAAAATGGACGCCATGGCCACGCCGAAATCGACTGCCGCCGTCCCTGAACTGGCAGGCAGCAGCTTTTCCGACATGCTCGGTCAGGCCATCAACAAAGTCAGCGATACCCAGCAGGCGTCAACTCAGTTGGCCAACGCATTTGAAATCGGCAAGAGCGGCGTCGATCTGACGGACGTGATGATCGCCTCGCAGAAAGCCAGCGTGTCGTTCCAGGCTCTGACCCAGGTGCGCAACAAGCTGGTTCAGGCTTATCAAGACATCATGCAGATGCCGGTTTAAGGACGAGATTGAGTCATGGCAGAAGCAGTCGCCGATAACGTTCCGGCCAAGGCCACCCCGATAGACGGCAAACCGCCGCTGTTCGGCCTGTCCTTCCTGGAAAACCTCTCCGAGATGACCATGCTGCGTCAGGTGGGCCTGTTGGTCGGCCTGGCTGCGAGCGTGGCGATTGGCTTTGCCGTGGTGCTGTGGTCGCAGCAGCCGGATTACCGTCCGTTGTACGGCAGCCTTGCCGGCATGGACGCCAAGCAGGTCATGGACACCTTGGCCTCCGCCGACATCCCTTACACCGTCGAGCCGAACTCCGGCGCCTTGCTGGTCAAGGCCGACGACCTGTCCCGTGCGCGGATGAAACTCGCGGCCGCTGGTGTCACTCCCAGCGACGGCAACATCGGTTTCGAAATCCTCGACAAGGAACAGGGTCTGGGCACCAGCCAGTTCATGGAAGCGACGCGTTACCGTCGCGGCCTTGAAGGCGAACTGGCGCGCACCATCTCCAGCCTGAACAACGTCAAGGGCGCCCGCGTGCACCTGGCGATTCCGAAGAGCTCGGTGTTCGTGCGTGATGAACGCAAGCCAAGCGCTTCGGTGCTGGTCGAGTTGTACTCCGGGCGTTCGCTGGAGCCGGGTCAGGTGGTGGCGATCATCAACCTGGTGGCGACCTCCGTGCCTGAATTGAGCAAATCGCAGATCACCGTCGTCGATCAGAAGGGCAACCTGCTTTCCGATCAGGCGGAAAACTCCGAAATGACCATGGCCGGCAAGCAGTTCGATTACAGCCGCCGCATGGAGAGCATGCTCACCCAGCGCGTGCACAATATTCTGCAACCGGTACTGGGCAACGATCGGTACAAGGCTGAAGTCTCGGCCGACATTGATTTCAGTGCCGTCGAATCCACCGCCGAGCAGTTCAACCCGGACCAACCGGCGTTGCGCAGCGAGCAGTCGGTCAACGAACAACGCACCGCCAGCAATGGCCCGCAAGGTGTGCCGGGTGCGCTGAGCAACCAGCCGCCGGCGCCGGCTTCGGCCCCGCAAACCACCGGTGGTGCGCAAGCTTCTACCGGCATGATTCAGCCCGGTCAGCCACTGGTCGATGCCAACGGTCAGCAGATCATGGACCCGGCCACCGGCCAGCCGATGCTCGCGCCGTATCCGGCCGACAAGCGTCAACAATCCACCAAGAACTTCGAGCTCGACCGTTCCATCAGCCACACCAAACAGCAGCAGGGTCGCCTGAATCGTCTGTCGGTGTCGGTGGTGGTCGACGATCAGGTCAAGGTTAATGCGGCCAACGGTGAAACCACCCGCGCGCCGTGGAGCGCCGACGAATTGGCGCGCTTCACCCGTCTGGTGCAGGACGCGGTCGGCTTCGATGCCAGCCGTGGCGACAGCGTCAGTGTGATCAACATGCCATTCTCCGCCGAGCGCGGTGAAGTGGTCGCCGATATTCCGTTCTACTCCCAGCCATGGTTCTGGGACATCGTCAAACAAGTGCTGGGTGTGCTGTTCATCCTGGTGCTGGTGTTTGGTGTGCTGCGTCCGGTGTTGAACAACATCACCGGCGGCGGCAAAGGCAAGGAGCTGGCCGGTCTGGGCAGCGACGTGGAACTCGGTGGCATGGGCGGCCTGGACGGCGACCTGGCCAACGACCGCGTGAGCCTCGGTGGTCCGCAGAGCATTCTGTTGCCTAGCCCGAGCGAGGGTTACGACGCACAACTGAATGCAATCAAGAGTTTGGTGGCCGAGGATCCGGGTCGCGTGGCTCAGGTCGTGAAAGAGTGGATTAACGCAGATGAGTGATAACCGAGCCGCAACCGTCAAACTGAACAAGGTCGACAAAGCCGCGATTCTGCTGCTGTCCCTGGGTTCGACCGATGCCGCGCAAGTGCTGCGCCATATGGGCCCGAAAGAGGTTCAGCGTGTGGGTGTGGCCATGGCCCAGATGGGCAACGTCCATCGCGAGCAGGTCGAGCAGGTCATGAGCGAGTTCGTCGACATCGTCGGCGACCAGACCAGCCTTGGCGTCGGCTCCGACGACTACGTGCGCAAAATGCTCACCCAGGCGCTGGGTGAAGACAAGGCCAACGGCCTGATCGACCGCATCCTGCTCGGTGGCAACACCAGCGGCCTCGACAGCCTGAAGTGGATGGAACCGCGCGCGGTTGCCGACGTGATCCGTTACGAACACCCGCAGATTCAAGCGATCGTGGTGGCATACCTCGACCCGGATCAGGCCGGTGAAGTGCTCGGCAACTTCGACCACAAGGTGCGTCTGGACATCATCCTGCGCGTCTCGTCGTTGAACACCGTGCAACCGGCTGCGTTGAAAGAGCTGAACCAGATTCTCGAGAAGCAGTTCTCCGGCAACTCGAATGCCTCGCGCACCACCTTGGGCGGCATCAAGCGTGCGGCGGACATCATGAACTTCCTCGACAGCTCGATCGAAGGCCAGCTCATGGACTCGATCCGCGAAGTCGACGAAGACCTGTCCGGTCAGATCGAAGACCTCATGTTCGTGTTCAACAACCTGGCCGATGTCGACGACCGTGGCATTCAGGCGCTGTTGCGCGAAGTCTCTTCCGACGTGCTGGTGCTGGCCCTCAAGGGTTCGGACGAAGGCGTCAAGGAGAAGATCTTCAAGAACATGTCCAAGCGTGCCGCCGAACTGTTGCGCGACGACCTCGAAGCCAAAGGCCCGGTGCGCGTCAGCGACGTGGAAACCGCGCAGAAGGAAATCCTCACCATTGCCCGTCGCATGGCCGAGGCCGGCGAGATCGTGCTCGGTGGCAAGGGCGGCGAGGAAATGATCTAAGCCCATGGACAAGCATGACGAGTCAGTGACGGATCTGATCCGCGCCCGCGATGTCCGTGGTTTCGAATCCTGGGCGCTGCCCAGCTTCGATCCGCCGAAACCGGAACCCGAGCCGGAACCGGAGCCCGAACCGCCGGAAATGGAAGAAGTGCCGCTGGAAGAAGTCCAGCCACTGACTCTGGAAGAACTCGAAAGCATCCGTCAGGAGGCTTACAACGAGGGCTTCGGCATCGGCGAGAAAGAAGGGTTTCACAGCGCCACGCTGAAGGTGCGTCAGGAAGCCGAAGTGGCGCTGGCGGCGAAACTCGCCAGCCTCGAGCAACTGATGACCCACCTGTTCGAGCCGATTGCCGAGCAAGACACGCAGATCGAAAAGTCGCTGGTCGACCTCGTGCAACACATCACCAGACAGGTAATTAAGCGCGAACTGGCGATCGACTCCAGTCAGATCGAACACGTCATGCGCGACGCGCTCAAGCTGTTGCCGTTGGGCGTGGACAACGTGCGTCTGTACGTCAATCCGCAGGACTTCGAGCAGGCCAAGGCCTTGCGCGAGCGTCACGAAGAAACCTGGCGCATCGTCGAAGACGACACGTTGCTGCCGGGCGGTTGCCGGGTTGAAACCGAGCACAGCCGCATCGACGCCAGCATCGAGACCCGCGTGACCCAGGTCATGGCCAAACTGTTCGACCAGTTGCATGAACAGGCCCTGCACCCGGCGGCGCCCGATCTGAGCCTGGACATTCCTGAAGAAAGCCAAGCGGCGGCTGCGCCTGAAGA
This sequence comes from Pseudomonas sp. HOU2, assembly GCF_040729435.1. Taxonomy (NCBI): domain Bacteria; kingdom Pseudomonadati; phylum Pseudomonadota; class Gammaproteobacteria; order Pseudomonadales; family Pseudomonadaceae; genus Pseudomonas; species Pseudomonas sp. HOU2. The sequence goes on from NZ_CP160398.1 coordinate 5,068,684, forward strand.
GCCGCTCGCGGACACCCCCGATGCGCCTTGAACGCACCAGTTTCGCCAAGCGCCTCAGCACCTATGCCGACGCCACTGAAATCGCCGGCGCGCCGATTCTCGAAGGCCGCCTGCTGCGCATGGTCGGCCTCACCCTTGAAGCCGAAGGCCTGCGCGCCGCCATGGGCACCCGCTGCCTGGTGATCAATGACGACAGCTATCACCCGTCTCAGGTGGAAGCGGAAGTCATGGGTTTTTCCGGCAGCAAAGTCTTTCTGATGCCGGTCGGCAGCGTCGCCGGTATCGCCCCGGGCGCCCGTGTGGTGCCGCTGGCCGAAACCGGTCGCTTGCCAATGGGCATGAGCATGCTCGGTCGCGTACTCGATGGCGCCGGACGCGCGCTGGACGGCAAGGGCGGGATGAAGGCTGAAGACTGGGTGCCAATGGACGGCCCGACCATCAACCCGCTGAACCGCGACCCGATCCACGAACCGCTGGACGTCGGCATCCGTTGCATCAACGGTTTGCTGACGGTCGGGCGTGGTCAGCGTCTGGGTCTGTTCGCCGGTACCGGTGTCGGTAAATCGGTGCTGCTGGGCATGATGACCCGCTTCACCGAGGCCGACATTATCGTCGTCGGTCTGATCGGTGAGCGGGGTCGAGAAGTTAAGGAGTTCATCGAGCACATCCTCGGTGAAGAAGGCCTCAAGCGTTCCGTGGTCGTCGCCTCGCCGGCGGACGATGCGCCGCTGATGCGTCTGCGCGCGGCGATGTACTGCACGCGGATCGCCGAGTATTTCCGCGACAAGGGCAAGAACGTCCTGTTGCTGATGGATTCGCTGACCCGTTTCGCCCAGGCCCAGCGGGAAATCGCCTTGGCTATCGGTGAGCCGCCAGCGACCAAGGGTTATCCGCCCTCGGTGTTCGCCAAACTGCCGAAACTGGTGGAGCGCGCCGGTAATGCGGAGAAGGGCGGGGGTTCGATCACCGCGTTCTACACCGTGTTGTCCGAAGGCGATGACCAGCAGGACCCGATTGCCGACTCGGCGCGGGGCGTGCTCGACGGCCACATCGTGTTGTCCCGGCGTCTGGCCGAGGAAGGTCACTACCCGGCCATCGACATCGAAGCGTCGATCAGCCGGGTGATGCCGGCCGTGGTCTCGGCGGAACACATGCAGCGCGCGCAGTACTTCAAGCAGCTGTGGTCGCGCTATCAGCAGAGCCGCGACCTGATCAGCGTCGGCGCTTACGTCGCCGGTGGCGACCGCGAGACCGATCTGGCGATCTCGCTGCAACCGCAACTGACCCGCTACCAGCGCCAGGGGCTGAACGACAAGATCAACATGGGCGAGAGCCAGGCTTACCTCGAAACCCTGTTCGCGCCTGCGGCGGGCGGGTAACCGGCCATGGCCGTGAGCCGAGCTGCGCGTCTGGCACCGGTGGTGGAAATGGCCGAACAGGCCGAGAAAACCGCCGTGCAGCGCCTGGGTTATTTTCAGGGCCAGGTCAAAGTCGCTGAAAGCAAACTCGCCGACCTCGACGCCTTTCGTCTGGATTATCAGGAACAGTGGATCGTGCGCGGCAGCGACGGGGTTTCCGGGCAATGGCTGCTGGGGTATCACGGCTTTCTGGCGCAACTGGACACCGCGATCGACCAGCAGCGGCAAAGCCTGGTCTGGCACCAGAACAACCTGATCAAGGCGCGCGACGCCTGGCAGCAAGCATTCGCCAAGGTCGAAGGTTTGCGCAAACTGGTACAGCGCTACCGCGAAGAGGCGCAACGCCTCGAAGACAAGCGCGAGCAGAAGCTGCTGGACGAGTTGTCGCAGCGCTTGCCGCGCCACGATCCTTTTTAAACCAGATCAAAAGATCGCAGCCTTCGGCAGCTCCTACACCGATCCTGCAGGAGCTGCGGCACGCTGCGATCTTTTGACTTTGCTCTGCACCTTGCCCCAACCCTGTCCAGGTGCTAAACCTTGTACACGTTCGTCAATGACAAGGAAGCCAGTCAATGTCAGTCGTTACAGAAGTCTCTCCGGATGGTCAAAAACTGACGATTTCGGTCAGGGGGCGGTTCGATTTTGGGCGCCATCAGGAATTTCGCGAGTCCTATGAGCGGCTTAACAGAAAACCTGACTCCATCGTGGTTGATCTGAAAGATGCCACCTACCTCGACAGCTCCGCGCTGGGCATGCTGCTCCTGCTGCGCGATCACGCCGGCGGCGACGACTCGGACGTGCGCGTGATCAACAGCAACTCCGACGTGCGCAAGATCCTCGCCATCTCCAACTTCGACAAACTGTTCGACATCAGTTGACGGCCATGCAGGCGCAAGAGCCGCTGACCATCCTGATCGCCGAAGACAGCGCCGCCGACCGTCTGCTGCTGTCGACCATCGTCCGCCGTCAGGGCCATGAAGTGCTGACCGCCGCCAATGGCGCCGAAGCGCTGGAGGTGTTTCGGCGTCAGCCACCGCATCTGGTGCTGATGGACGCGATGATGCCGGTGATGGACGGCTTCGAAGCGGCGCGGCAGATCAAGGCGCTGGCGGGGGAGACCCTGGTGCCGATCATCTTCCTGACCTCGCTGACCGAAAGCGAAGCCTTGGCCCGTTGTCTGGAGGCGGGTGGCGACGACTTTCTGGCGAAGCCCTACAACCAGGTGATCCTCGCCGCCAAAATCAAGGCGATGGATCGCTTGCGCCGCTTGCAGGCCACGGTCCTGCAGCAGCGCGACCTGATCGCCAAGCATCACGATTACCTGCTTAATGAACAGCGCGTGGCCAAAGCCGTTTTCGACAAGGTCGCGCATTCGGGTTGCCTGAGCGCGCCGAATATTCGCTACCTGCAATCACCCTATGCGCTGTTCAACGGCGATCTGCTGCTGGCGGCCTATACCCCGGCCGGCGACATGCATGTGCTGCTGGGTGATTTCACCGGTCACGGCTTGCCGGCGGCGGTGGGGGCGATGCCGCTGGCCGAAGTGTTTTACGGCATGACCGCCAAGGGCTACGGTCTGGCGGAAACCCTGCGCGAGATGAATGCCAAGCTCAAGCGCATCCTGCCGGTGGACATGTTCTGCTGCGCGACCATGCTTTGCCTGAGCTTTCAGCGCCGCACGGTGGAGGTGTGGAACGGCGGCATGCCCGACGGTTATCTGCACCGTATCGCCACGGGCGAACGGTTGCCGCTGGCGGCGCGCCATTTGCCGTTGGGGGTGCTCAGCCCGCAAGCGTTTGACGATCGCACTGAAGTGCAGGCCATGGCGGTCGGGGATCGCGTGTTCCTGCTGTCAGATGGCGTGATCGACACCACTGACGCCGATGACCGGTTGTTTGGCGTCGAGCGTCTGCAGCAACTGTTTGCCGCCAATCGTGAGCCGGACAATCTGTTCGCCGAGATCGAGCAGGCCTTGCACGCCTTTCGCGGCGAGCCCCGCGACGATGTGAGCATGGTCGAGATCAGCCTGCTGGAAGCAACGCAGGTAGTGCCGTCGACGCCGGTATATTCCGACAGTGGCCAATCGTGCCCGCTGGACTGGTCGGTAAGCTTCGAGTTTCGCGGGGCTACGCTCAAACGTTTCAATCCCTTGCCGTATCTGCTGCAGTTGTTGCAGGAAGTACACGGTTTGCGCACCCAGGGCGGGGCGATCTACAGCGTGCTCGCCGAGTTGTATTCCAATGCGCTGGAACATGGCGTGCTGGGTCTCGATTCCAGCCTCAAGCGCGATGCCGCCGGGTTTGCCAGCTATTACCAGCAGCGTAATGCGCGCCTCGAGGCCTTGCAGGACGGTTACGTGCGCGTGCATCTGCAAGTGAAGCCGCAAGGTGCCGGAGGCTGCCTGGTCATTCGCGTCGAAGACAGCGGCAAGGGTTTTGACGTGGCGAGGGTGATGGAGCGGCCGCTGGACGATGTCCGTTTGTCGGGGCGCGGCGTCAGTTTGATCCGGCAATTGGGGCATAACGCCAGTTGGTCGGACGAAGGTCGCAGTGCTTGCGTAGAGTTTTTCTGGGAGGTTAAGGCATAATCCGCCGATTCTTGATCAAGGAGTGAACAAGTGACTGACCAACATGTGGATCGCGAAGTACTCGATGCGTTGCGCGAAGTGATGGAAGACAGCTATCCGGATTTGCTGGATACCTTCCTGACCGATTCTGAAAGTCGCTTGCATCAATTGCAAAAGACCGCCGACGCCAAGGTGTTGGCCGAGGTCGCCCATAGTTTCAAGGGCAGCGCCAGCAACATGGGCGCCGTGCGACTGGCGACGCTCTGTCAGGAGCTGGAGGCGGATGCCAAAGGCAAAAGCCCTGCGGAAATCGTCAAACTGGTGGCCGATATCAGCAGCGAATTCGCCGATGTCCGCCCGATCTACGAAGACGAACGCCAGCACGCCCTGACGCATTGAATCCTGCCGTCCGACGCTTTTCGCAAGCGCCGGACAAAACTGGCCCGACACTTGCAATAATCCCCGTCAACTGTACCTACGATCCCAGTGCAGCGGAGACCGTGTCATGCCTGCGACCCCCAATGTTCTTCTTCAATCTGCCGCCCAGGCCAAGGCGCAAGCTGCCGCCGCGAAAGCGCCGGTCATAGCCGCAGACACCGGGGATAAGGCCTCAAGCTTCGCTCAGGTGTACGCTGATCAAGGCCCGAAGAAGCCCCTTGCGAGCGCTGACAATTCGGTGAAGCCGGCGCGCGACAAGGTGGCCGACAACAGCGACAAGAAGGATTTCAGCAAGGATAAATCTGCCGCCACGCAACAGACCGTTGCCGATAGCGGCAACGCCTTGCCTGCCGACAAGACTGCACTGACAACCTCCGATGATCAGGCAGCCGCTGACAAGGCCGCCGCCGATGCTGCCGCGGACAGCGCGCAGACGCCAGTGGCGGACACCCCTCCGGTGGATCCGGCACTGGATCCGGCACTGGCGCAAACCGTGCAACCGCTGGTGACCGCGCCAGTGGTGGCAGCGCCAGTCGCTGCAACACCGGAGCCGGCCAAGGCTGAAACACCGGTCGTGGCCGCAACCGTCGCGCCAGCCGTGGTCAAAGATCCGGCGGCATCGACCGACAGCGCTTTCGACCCGGCGACCGATCCGCTTGACTCGCTGCCGGCGGTGCGCATGGCGATGGAGCAGGGCGGACACATTTCCGCCAGCAGCCAGACACAAGCCAAAGCTACGCCGGCCCAGATCCAGGCCGACGGTGAATTGACTGCGGCGCAGAATTTCGCCGCCGGCATGGCCAGCATGCTCGACGTGCAGGCCGACAAGGACAGCACCAGTCAGAATGGCGAAAAGGCCTTCAGCGGGTTGATCGACGATGGCCTGAAAGATCTGAAGGCTGCTACCAGCGACACCCGGGTCGATGATTTCGCCAACCGTCTGGCAGCGCTGACGCAGGCGGCCACCCCGAAAACCGCGAACGCGGTGCCGGTGAACCAACCGATCGCCATGCATCAGAGCGGCTGGACCGAAGAAATCGTCAACCGCGTCATGTACCTGTCCAGCGCCAACCTGAAGGCGGCGGATATTCAATTGCAGCCGGCAGAACTCGGGCGTCTGGATATCCGGGTGAACATGGTGCCGGACCAGCAGACCCAGGTGACCTTCATGAGCGCGCATCCAAGCGTGCGTGAAGCCCTAGATGGTCAGATGCATCGCTTGCGTGACATGTTCACCCAGCAGGGCATGGGCCAGGTCGACGTCAATGTCTCCGATCAGAGCCGTGGCTGGCAGGGTCAGCAGGGTCAGGAACAGGCGCAGCAGGGCCAGAGCGGCCGCACCAGCGCCGTTGGTGGACGCCTGGATTCGGTGGAGGAAGAGCTGACGCCAGCGGCAGTGGCGGAAGCTGCTGCGCAAACCACCAGTGTCATTGGCAGCAGCGCCGTCGACTATTACGCCTGATTCAAAGTATCCCCAAAAACCTGTGGGAGCTGGCTTGCCAGCGATGGCGGCGGCACATTCAAAACCAATGTGTCAGACAAATCGCTATCGCTGGCAAGCCAGCTCCCACAGGGCTTGCATCGATTCATACTCCCACTCCTCCAAAGCTCCGACACTTCTGGCATAACACTTGCTCTTGCCTTGCCGTGCGACTGTGAAAACCCGATTAGTGACGGATTATTGGCATGGCGAAGAGCGAAGCAGCAGCTGTAAAAGACCCCGCGACCAAAGGCAAACTCAAGATGATCATCCTGATCGTGGTGGCTCTGCTGCTGGCGATCGGTGTGTCCGTGGGCGCGACCTGGTACTTCATGCACAGCGCTCAGAGCAAGCCTGCCGCAGCGGCCGAGGCCACTCCGGTCGGCAAGCAACCGGCGATTTTCGAGCCGATGGCACCGGCGTTTGTCGCCAACTACAACCAGAACGGCCGTCAGCGCTACATGCAGGTGAGCATCACCATGCTGGCGCGTAACCAGGCCGATCTGGAAGCGCTCAAAGTGCACATGCCGGTGATCCGCAACAACCTGGTGATGCTCTTCTCCGGTCAGGATTTCGCCACGCTGGCGACCCCGGTCGGCCAGGAGATGTTGCGCCAGAAAGCTACCGCCAGCGTCCAGGAAGTGGCGCAGAAAGAGCTGGGCAAAGTGGTGATCGAACAGTTGCTTTTCACTAATTTCGTACTGCAGTAGGAACACGACATGGCCGTGCAGGATCTGCTGTCCCAGGATGAAATCGACGCGCTGTTGCATGGCGTCGACGATGGTCTGGTACAGACCGATAACGCTGCCGAACCCGGCAGTGTCAAAAGCTACGACCTGACCAGCCAGGATCGCATCGTCCGCGGACGCATGCCGACTCTGGAAATGATCAACGAGCGTTTTGCCCGTTACACCCGCATCAGCATGTTCAACATGCTGCGCCGCTCGGCGGACGTTGCCGTCGGTGGCGTACAGGTGATGAAGTTCGGCGAATACGTGCACTCGCTGTACGTGCCGACCAGCCTCAACCTGGTCAAGATCAAACCGTTGCGCGGCACCGCGCTGTTCATTCTCGACGCCAAACTGGTGTTCAAGCTGGTGGACAACTTCTTCGGCGGCGACGGCCGTCACGCCAAGATCGAGGGGCGTGAATTCACCCCGACCGAACTGCGTGTGGTGCGCATGGTGCTCGAGCAGGCGTTCGTCGATCTGAAGGAAGCCTGGCAGGCGATCATGGAAGTCAATTTCGAGTACATCAACTCGGAAGTGAACCCGGCCATGGCCAACATCGTCGGCCCGAGCGAAGCGATCGTGGTCTCCACCTTCCACATCGAACTCGATGGCGGTGGCGGTGACCTGCACGTGACCATGCCGTACTCGATGATCGAGCCGGTACGCGAAATGCTCGACGCCGGTTTCCAGTCGGACCTCGACGATCAGGACGAGCGCTGGGTCAACGCCCTGCGCCAGGACGTGCTCGATGTCGACGTGCCGATCGGCGCCACCGTGGCCCGCCGCCAGTTGAAGCTGCGCGACATCCTGCACATGCAGCCGGGAGATGTGATCCCGGTGGAGATGCCGGAAGACATGATCATGCGCGCCAACGGCGTACCGGCCTTCAAGGTCAAGATGGGCTCGCACAAAGGCAACCTCGCGTTGCAGGTGATCGAGCCGATCGAGCGTCGTTGAAGCGCCGCTCTTACTCCCACGTATTTAACTGAATTGTTGCCCGCCGAGGACACATGATGAACGACGAAATGAACGCCCAGGACGATCAGGCACTGGCCGACGAATGGGCTGCGGCCCTGGAAGAGACCGGTGATGGCAGCCAGGCTGACATCGACGCGCTGCTGGCCGCCGACGCTGGCGCCGCAAGCTCCAACCGTCTGCCGATGGAAGAGTTCGGCAGCGTGCCGAAGAACAACGATCCGGTGACCCTGGACGGTCCGAACCTGGACGTGATCCTCGACATCCCGGTGTCGATCTCGATGGAAGTGGGCAGCACCGACATCAACATCCGCAACCTGCTGCAACTGAACCAGGGTTCGGTGATCGAGCTGGATCGTCTGGCCGGCGAGCCGCTGGACGTACTGGTCAACGGCACCCTGATCGCGCACGGCGAAGTGGTGGTGGTCAACGAGAAGTTCGGCATCCGCCTGACCGACGTGATCAGCCCAAGCGAACGCATCAAGAAGCTGCGCTGAGTGAAACGGTTTCTCTGGGCATTGCTGGCATTGCCATTGAGCGTGCTGGCCGCCGAGCCGTCGACGGCGACGACCGTGCCTGCTGCCACCGCGCCGATGGTCAACAGCGGCGTGGCCGGGCAACTGACCCAACTGGTGTTCGGCCTGTTGCTGGTGCTGGGGTTGATCTTCTTCCTCGCCTGGCTGCTGCGCCGGGTGCAACAGTCGGGGCCGGCGGGCAAAGGCCAGGTGATCGAGCTGATCGGCTCCCGCGCGCTCGGCCCGCGTGACCGGTTGATGCTGGTGCAGGTCGGCAACGAGCAGATTCTGTTGGGCCTCAGTCCTGGCACCATCACCGCGCTGCACGTGCTCAAGGAGCCGGTGCAAGTGCCGAGCAGCAGCGAAAAAGCGACCCCGGAATTTGCCCAGCATCTGCTGAAGATTCTCGGCAAGGATCAGAAGGATAAGAAGTAATGGGTGCGCTACGCATCGTCTTGACGCTGGCCCTGATGCTGGCCGCGCCGCTGGCATTCGCCGCCGACCCGTTGTCGATTCCGGCGATCACGCTGGGCACCAACGCCGACGGCGCGCAGGAGTATTCGGTCAGCCTGCAGATTCTGCTGATCATGACCGCCCTGAGCTTCATTCCGGCGGCCGTGATTCTGATGACCAGTTTCACCCGGATCATCATCGTCTTCTCGATCCTGCGTCAGGCCCTTGGCCTGCAGCAGACGCCGTCGAACCAGATCCTCACCGGCATGGCGCTGTTCCTCACCATGTTCATCATGGCCCCGGTGTTCGACCGGGTGAACAACGATGCGCTGCAGCCGTACTTGGCGGAAAAACTCACCGCCCAGCAAGCGGTGGAAAAAGCCCAGGTGCCGATCAAGGACTTCATGCTCGCCCAGACCCGCACCAGCGATCTGGAGCTGTTCATGCGTCTGTCCAAGCGCACCGACATCGCCACCCCGGATCAGGCGCCGCTGACGATTCTGGTGCCGGCGTTTGTCACTTCCGAGCTTAAAACCGCGTTCCAGATTGGCTTCATGATCTTCATTCCGTTCCTGATCATCGACCTGGTCGTGGCCAGTGTGCTAATGGCGATGGGGATGATGATGCTCTCGCCGCTGATCATTTCGCTGCCGTTCAAGATCATGCTGTTCGTACTGGTGGATGGCTGGGCACTGATCATCGGCACCCTGGCCAGCAGTTTCGGAGGTGTCTCGCCATGACGCCGGAAGTCGCGGTCGATATCTTTCGTGAAGCGCTGTGGCTGACCACCTTGATGGTCGCGATTCTGGTGGTGCCGAGCCTGTTGGTCGGCCTGCTGGTAGCGATGTTTCAGGCAGCGACGCAGATCAACGAACAGACCCTGAGCTTCCTGCCGCGTCTGCTGGTGATGCTGGTGACGCTGATCGTCGCCGGTCCGTGGATCGTGCAGACGTTCATGGAATACATCATTCAGTTGTACAAAAACATTCCGATGGTCATCGGCTAAGCCATGCAGTCGCTGCTTCAGCTGACCGACACCCAGATCAGTACCTGGGTGGCGTCGTTCATGTTGCCACTGTTTCGCGTTGCCTCGATGCTGATGGTCATGCCGGTGTTCGGCACCACGCTGGTGTCGCGGCGGATACGCCTGTATTTCGCCGTGGCCATTACCGTGTGCATTGCCCCGGGGTTGCCGCCGATGCCGGAGGTCAGTCCGCTTGCGCTCAGCGGCTGGTTGCTGATTGCCGAGCAGATTCTGGTCGGTGCGGTGCTGGGGTTTTCCCTGCAACTGTTTTTTCAGGCGTTTGCCGTGGCCGGGCAGATTGTCGCGATCCAGATGGGCATGGGCTTCGCCTCGATGGTCGATCCGGCCAACGGTGTCTCGGTGGCGGTGATCGGGCAGTTCTTCACCATGCTGGTGACCTTGCTGTTCCTGTCGATGAACGGCCACCTGGTGGTCTTCGAAGTGCTCACCGAAAGCTTCACCACGCTGCCGGTTGGCGGCGGGTTGATGACGGCGCAGTATTGGGAGCTGGCCGGCAAGCTCGGCTGGGTGCTGGGGGCCGCGTTGTTGCTGGTGCTGCCGGCGGTCACCGCGCTGTTGGTGATCAACATCGCATTCGGCGTGATGACCCGCGCCGCGCCGCAACTGAACATCTTCTCCATCGGTTTCCCGCTGACCCTGGTGCTGGGCCTGTTCATCGTCTGGGTCGGGTTGGCGGACATCCTCAATCAGTATCAGCCGCTGGCCAGCGAGGCCTTGCAGCTGTTACGCGAACTGGCACGGGCGCGCTGAGTCATGGCTGAGAGCGAAAGCGGTCAGGACAAAACAGAAGACCCCACGGACAAACGGAAAAAGGACTCCCGGGAGAAGGGCGAGATTGCCCGCTCCAAAGAGCTCAATACCCTCGCCGTGATGATGGCCGGCGCCGGTGCGCTGCTGGTGTTCGGCGGCATGCTGGCCGAAGACCTGATGGAGCTGATGCGCCTGAACTTCACCCTCTCGCGCGAAGTGATCATGGATCAGGGGGCCATGGGCAGGTTTCTGTTGCAGTCGGGCCAGATGGCGCTGCTGGCAATCCAGCCGATCATGATCACCCTGTTGCTGGCGGCGTTGATCGGGCCGATCTCCCTCGGTGGCTGGCTGTTTGCGGCCGGCTCCATGGCGCCCAAGTTCAGCCGGATGAACCCGGCCTCGGGCCTGAAACGGATGTTTTCGTTCAAGGCGGTGGTCGAACTGCTCAAGGCGCTGGCGAAGTTTCTGATCACCTTGTCTGTGGCGCTGGTGGTGTTGTCATCCGATGTCGACGATTTGTTGCGTATCGCTCATGAACCGCTCGAGATGGCGATCATTCACAGCGTCACGCTGGTCGGCTGGAGTACGTTGTGGCTGGCCTGCGGCCTGATCATCATCGCCGCCGTCGATGTCCCGGTGCAGCTCTGGGAAGCGCACAAGAAACTGCTGATGACCAAGCAGGAAGTGCGCGACGAGCACAAGGATCAGGAAGGCCGGCCGGAGGTCAAGCAGCGCATCCGCCAGACCCAGCGCGAGATGTCGCAGCGGCGGATGATGGCGGCGATTCCCGACGCCGACGTGGTTATCACCAACCCGACCCACTACGCCGTCGCGCTCAAGTACGACTCGGAGAAGGGCGGCGCGCCGGTGTTGCTGGCCAAGGGCAGCGACTTCCTCGCGCTGAAGATCCGCGAAATCGCCGTCGCCAACAACGTCATGCTCCTCGAATCGCCGGGGCTGGCGCGCTCGATCTACTACTCCACCGAGCTTGAACAGGAAATCCCCGGCGGCCTGTACCTCGCGGTCGCTCAGGTATTGGCCTACGTCTACCAGATCCGCCAGTACCGCGCCGGCAAGGGCAAACGCCCGGATCCGCTCAAGGACGATCTGCCGATTCCGCCGGATCTGCGCCGCGATTCCTGACGTCGGTGTGATGAAAAAAACCGCCGCCCCGATTTAACGGGGCGGCGGTTTTTTTATGCCTGACCCAATGATATTTTGGCTCCTGCCGCGGTCATTGTGTGGTGAGGGGATTTATCCCCGATGGGCTGCGCAGCAGACCCAAGGCCTGTCACTGCAATCTTTCAGAAATACCGCGAGCTCAGGTTTTACGACTGCTGCGCAGCCGAGCGGGAGCGAGCTCCCTCGCCACAGTTTCTCGTCTGACTTCTCAGCCCGGCAACTCCAGATTATCCAGCGCCCGATTCACCTCCAGCTCGCCACCTGACCCAATGAAACTTCGACTCCTGCCGCAGTCATTGTGGCGAGGGAGCTTGCTCCCGCTGGGCTGCGCAGCAGACCCAAATCCTGTCACTGCAAATTTTCAGAAATACCGCGAGTTCAGGGTTTACGGCTGCTGCGCAGCCGAGCGGGAGCGAGCTCCCTCGCCACAGTTTCTCGTCTGACTTCTCAGGCCGGCAACTGCAGATTATCCAGCGCCCGATTCACCGCCAGTTCCCCACCCGGCCCAATGAAGCTTCGACTTCTGATGCAATTATTGTGGCGAGGGAGCTTGCTCCCGCTGGGCTGCGCAGCGGTCCTAAAACCTGTCACTGCGATCTTTCAGAAATACCGCGAGTTCAGGGTTTACGGCTGCTGCGCAGCCGAGCGGGAGCGAGCTCCCTCGCCACAGTTTCTCGTCTGACTTCTCAGGCCGGCAACTGCAGATTATCCAGCGCCCGATTCACCGCCAGTTCCCCAAGCATGATCAGTTGCGCAATCCCCAGCAGCGTCCTGCGCTGCGACGCCGGTATGAGGTGGGCGAAGTCATTGGCGATGGTTCTGGCTGAGGCGAGGGTTTCGCAGGCATCGGCCAGCAGTTCCTCGTTTTTGAAGTCGGCGGTGACGGCGTACATCGAGCGGGTTTTACGTTGAATGGGCGTGGCGCCGGGGGAGCAGAGGTAATGGTCGAGGGCGCGATCGGCCGCTTCGTGGAGCTTTTTTGAATCGAGGGATTCGTAGGGGGAGGTGGCGTCGGTTTCGGGTGGGTTGGGTGTTGGTTTGATCATGGTGAAGCTCCTTTGAGGTGGAGCCGCTACAACCTGTCGCTAAACAGGAGGGTGGCGGCTGTACGCAGGTTAGCGAACCGGTCAAAGGCACCCGGCAGACCCGAAGGTCTCCCGCATACAGCCACCATGACGAAATCGCGAAAATACAGATCCGCAACGAAGCCTGGAACGCTGATGCACCTTTGAATTGAGTTCGAGTCGCTAAACCCGATCGCTGATTCGTCAGCGACCGATCCACAATAGAACCCGACCCCAAGGCGCACAAGCCGGCGGATTCTGGCTTGGCTGTAGGCAATGGCGCAAGGATGTGTAGCCCGCAAGGCGTGTCTTTAAGTGTCTTTTAAACATTTGCGTTTAAAAGGCGCTGTGGCTCTTGCGGTGTGGCTGCTGGGCTCTTCGCGGGCAAGCCCGCTCCCACAGGTGATCTGTGTGATACCTCCAATCTGTGTTCATTGCGGCGCGATTCCTGATAAATCAGAAGACCGCGACCTTCCGCCTGTCTGAAAAAGACCTCAACCTGTTAGTTCTGACAGTGGACACAAAGGGCATTCAGCTATCCCATGTTCCTTGGCAGGTTTCCCGGGCAAGTCGCCTTCTGACCTGTGTCTAACATTCGCCAAGGAGAAGATCATGCAGGAAAACTACAGAAAGCTTGAAGGAATGAGGTACGAGTTCGTTTCCGGGTCGGTGGTGAAAGAGTCTGTGCATATCGCTTGCACGGTCACTTTTATGGCGACGTTGGACTTAACGCATTTCAAGTACATGAGTAATACGTATGTGCCGGGTTATCTCGATTCGAGTACCAATGCGATCAAGCCAGAGTTGGAAGGGGTGGCCTACCATGGTCTCTACAACAGATTCAACAGTGCAGCTGGCAACATTGGCACCGTTGAGGCGTTGGTCAGAGTGTTCTCCTCTCCTGATAACTACTTCGATATATGGAGTGGCAATGGTCTACAGATGCGTTATCAAAAGCCCCAATTCGACACGGTCGGTGATCAGATAAAAATCACCGGTGGGCGGGACTATCGATGGGAGGACGAGCGGGAGATAAAGCCGCAGGATGTGCCGAACATTCACTTTACCTGGGCACTGAGTGTGCTGAAGGCACGCCCCGATGATCCTTTTCATGAGCCTGATGAAATCGTGAGATTTGGCTATTCTGAGGAAGAGTATGTCGAGGTGGAAGGCAGGCAGATCCGTAAGGGGGCGCGCTATCTGGTGGGCCGCGATTTGCGTCTTGGTGAAATTAATCCAAAGCAAATTTTGATTGCCGGATAAATTCGCCAATACGCGAGTTTTTCTGATTTTTGTTCACCTGCGCTAAGGGTGACAGCCGTCCTGCGACTGTTTTGCGGTCGGCTCCATGGCGCCCGGCTTCAGGCAAGACAATTCCCCGAAATAAACCTCAATTTCAATCCCCGGCAAAAGTTGGAAGGCTTCTTGCAGTAGCCGCCGTGCGCCTGCTTTGGGCGTCAAAAGTTTGCTTTAAAGGAACGGGGAAAACCGGTGGATCGCTCTCAGTTATTCAACACTGCTCGCTCGAATGTTGCCGACCTCAGTCGAGGCAATCTGGGCGTGCCGTTGTTGCTGCTGGTCATGCTGGCGATGATGATGTTGCCGGTGCCGCCGTTCCTGCTGGATGTGTTCTTCACCTTCAACATCGCCCTGTCGATCGTCGTCCTGCTGGTCTGCGTGTATGCGCTGCGGCCACTGGATTTCGCGGTGTTCCCGACCATTCTGCTGGTGGCGACGCTGCTGCGGCTGGCGTTGAACGTGGCCTCGACGCGGGTGGTGATGCTCCACGGTCAGGACGGCCATGCCGCTGCCGGTAAGGTGATCCAGGCCTTCGGTGAGGTGGTGATCGGCGGTAACTACGTGGTCGGTATCGTGGTCTTCGCGATCCTGATGATCATCAACTTCGTCGTGGTGACCAAGGGTGCCGGGCGGATTTCCGAGGTGAGCGCGCGCTTCACCCTCGATGCGATGCCCGGCAAACAAATGGCGATCGACGCCGACCTCAACGCCGGTCTGATCGACCAGAACCAGGCCAAGGCTCGCCGTCAGGAAGTCGCGCAAGAGGCCGAGTTCTACGGTTCGATGGACGGTGCCAGCAAGTTCGTCCGTGGTGACGCCATCGCCGGCCTGCTGATTCTGTTCATCAACCTCATCGGCGGTATGGCCGTCGGTATCTTCCAGCACAACATGACCTTCGCCGACGCGGGCAAGGTGTACGCCTTGCTGACCATCGGTGACGGTTTGGTGGCGCAATTGCCATCACTGTTGTTATCGACAGCGGCAGCGATCATGGTGACCCGTGCTTCCGGTTCGGAAGACATGGGCAAACAGATCAACCGGCAGATGTTCGCCTCGCCAAAAGCCCTGGCGGTGGCCGCTGGTTTGATGGCGGTCATGGGCCTTGTCCCGGGCATGCCGCACTTCTCGTTCCTGAGCATGGCCGCGCTGGCTGCCGGTGGCGCGTATCTGTTCTGGAAAAAGCAGAACGTCGCCAAGGTGCAGGCGCTGCAAGAGGTTCAGCGTCAGCAGGAACTGCTGCCGTCGCCGGCCCGCGCCATGGAAACCAAGGAACTGGGCTGGGACGACGTGACCCCGATCGACATGATCGGCCTGGAAGTCGGTTACCGCCTGATCCCGCTGGTAGATCGCAACCAGGGCGGGCAGTTGCTGGCGCGGATCAAGGGCGTGCGCAAGAAGCTCTCGCAGGATCTGGGCTTCCTGATGCCGACCGTACACATTCGCGACAACCTCGATCTGGCGCCGAGCGCCTATCGCCTGACCCTGATGGGGGTGATCCTCGCCGAAGCCGAGATCTACCCGGATCGCGAACTGGCGATCAACCCGGGGCAGGTCTACGGCACGCTCAACGGCATTACCGCCAAAGATCCGGCTTTCGGCCTCGAGGCGGTGTGGATCGAAGTCAGCCAGCGTGCGCAGGCACAATCGCTCGGTTACACCGTGGTCGACGCCAGTACCGTGGTCGCAACTCACTTGAACCAGATTCTGTACAAGCACTCCAGTGAGCTGATCGGCCACGAGGAAGTGCAGCAACTCATGCAATTGCTGGCCAAAAGCTCGCCGAAACTGGCTGAAGAGCTGGTGCCGGGGGTGGTTTCGCTGTCGCAGTTGCTCAAAGTGCTGCAGGCGTTGCTCGCCGAACACGTGCCGGTACGCGATATCCGCAGCATTGCCGAGGCTATCGCCAACAACGCCGCCAAGAGTCAAGATACCGCCGCCTTGGTGGCCGCAGTACGCGTCGGCGTATCCCGCGCCATCGTCCAAAGCATTGTAGGCACTGACTCCGAGCTGCCTGTGATCACCTTGGAACCAAGGTTGGAACAAATATTGCTCAATAGTCTGCAGAAGGCAGGACAAGGCTCTGAAGAGGGCGTTCTGCTGGAGCCAAGCATGGCCGAGAAGCTGCAGCGTTCGCTCATCGAAGCGGCGCAGCGTCAGGAAATGCAAGGTCAACCGGTGATTCTGTTGGTAGCAGGCCCGATCCGCGCGATGCTCTCGCGCTTCGGTCGCCTCGCAGTTCCAGGGCTGCACGTGCTGGCCTACCAGGAAATACCGGACAACAAGCAAGTGACCATCGTTGCGACAGTAGGGCCCAACGGCTGAGGTAGTGGTTTATGCAAGTTAAGCGTTTCTTTGCCGCCGATATGCGTCAGGCCATGAAGCTGGTTCGTGATGAGCTGGGCGCTGATGCCGCCATCATTGGCAACCGCCGCATTGCCGGCGGCGTCGAGCTGACGGCGGCGCTGGATTACAAATTGTCGGCGCTGGCGCCACGGGTTCCGAACATGGAGCTCGAGGACGAGCTGCGCAAGACCCAGTCGCGCATCGTTACCGCCCAGGCCGAGCTGAGCCTGCGTGGCGAAGCCGACGGCAACACCAATCGCCAGTTGTTCGCCGGGCTGCCGTTGACGGCCGGCCTGCCGCTGACCGCTGCCGAACCGTTGAGCGAACCGACTTACGCCGCCCCGGCGCGTCCGGCTCCGGCACCTGCACCGGCGGCCGCTGGTGTCGATCCGCGTGCGCTGGATTCGATGCGTTTCGAATTGAACAGTCTGCGTGAGCTGATGGAAGTGCAGCTCGGCACGCTGGCCTGGAATCAGCTGCAAGGCAGCCGTCCGGCCCAAGCCAATCTGTATCGCCGTCTGCAACGCATCGGTCTGTCCGGGCCGTTGTCGCGCGATCTGCTGGCGATGATCACTGACATCGAAGAACCACGTCAGGCCTGGCGCATGCTGCTCGCGCATCTGGCGCGAATGATTGCCGTACCGGAAGTCGAGCCGCTGGAAGAGGGCGGGGTGATTGCCATGGTCGGTCCGGCCGGCATGGGCAAGACCACCACCCTGGCCAAACTCGCTGCGCGCTACGTGCTCAAGTATGGCGCGCAGAACGTGGCGCTGGTCAGCATGGACAGTTTCCGTATCGGTGCCCAGGAACAGCTGAAGACCCTGGGGCGGATTCTCAATGTGCCGGTGACCCACGTCGATCCGGGCCAGTCGCTGGTGCAGGCGCTCGATCCGCTGCTGCGCAAACGCGTGGTGCTGATCGATACCGCCGGCCTGCAGGCCAGTGATCCGGCCCTGCGCATGCAACTGGAAAGTCTGGCCGGGCGTGGCATCCGTTCAAAAAATTATCTGGTGCTGGCAACCACCAGCCAGAAACAGGTTCTAACCGCCGCTTATCACAGTTACAAGCGTTGCGGGCTTGCCGGCTGCATCCTGACTAAACTGGATGAGACGGCCAGCCTTGGCGAAGTGTTGAGCCTGGCGATCAGTCATGAACTGCCGGTCGCGTACCTGACCGATGGCCCACGGATTCCGGATGATCTGCATCTGCCGCGCCGTCATCAACTGGTCAGCCGCGCCGTCAGCGTGCAAATGCAGGAAGAACCCAGCGAAGAAGCCATGGCTGACATGTTCGCTGATATCTACCACAGCCCGACCAAGCAGGTTGGCTGAGGTAATGAACAGTTTTTGTACCTACATCGATGGTCTGCCATGCATTGTTCCGGTTGTGAACGCGCAGCCAGTAATGTGGCCTCCGTCTATGCAAGACAAGGTAAAGAAATAACATGGGCAGCATGCATCCCGTACAGGTGATCGCGGTGACCGGCGGCAAAGGTGGCGTCGGCAAGACTAACGTGTCAGTGAACTTGTCTCTGGCGCTGGCAGAGCTTGGCCGTCGGGTCATGCTGCTGGACGCCGATCTGGGGCTGGCGAACGTCGACGTTCTGCTGGGGCTGACCCCCAAACGTACTCTGGCCGATGTGATCGAAGGCCGCTGCGAGCTGCGCGACGTGCTGTTGCAGGGGCCCGGCGGGATCCGCATCGTGCCGGCCGCCTCCGGCACCCAAAGCATGGTGCACCTGAGCCCGGCGCAACATGCCGGTCTGATTCAGGCCTTCAGCGACATCGGCGACAACCTCGATGTGCTGGTGATCGACACCGCTGCGGGTATTGGTGACTCGGTAGTCAGTTTTGTCCGCGCCGCCCAGGAAGTGTTGCTGGTGGTCTGCGACGAGCCGACCTCGATCACCGACGCCTACGCGCTGATCAAACTGCTCAACCGTGACTACGGCATGAACCGCTTCCGCGTCCTCGCCAACATGGCGCAGAGCCCGCAGGAAGGGCGCAATCTGTTCGCCAAGTTGACCAAGGTCACGGATCGCTTCCTCGACGTCGCCTTACAATACGTCGGCGCCGTGCCGTACGACGAAAGCGTGCGCAAGGCCGTGCAGAAGCAGCGAGCGGTCTATGAAGCCTTTCCGCGTTCCAAGTGCGCGCTGGCATTCAAGGCGATCGCGCAGAAGGTCGATACCTGGCCGCTGCCTGCCAACCCGCGCGGTCACCTGGAGTTTTTCGTCGAGCGCCTCGTGCAGCAAACGGCAGGGCCTGTGTTATGACCGCGAGCGGTATGAACTACTACAAGAAGTCGGCACGTGACGCGCAATACGAGTTGATCGAGCGTTACGCGCCACTGGTCAAGCGCATTGCCTATCACCTGCTGGCGCGCTTGCCGGCGAGTGTGCAGGTTGAAGACCTGATTCAGGCCGGGATGATCGGCCTGCTCGAAGTCTCGACCAAATACGACGCCAGCAAAGGCGCCAGTTTCGAAACGTACGCGGGCATCCGGATCCGCGGCGCGATGCTCGACGAAGTACGCAAAGGGGACTGGGCTCCGCGCTCGGTTCACCGCAACACCCGTATGGTCAGCGACGCAATTCGCGCAATTGAAGCTAAAACCGGCCGTGACGCTAAAGATCACGAGGTTGCGGCCGAACTCCAATTGAGTCTCGACGATTACTACGGGATTTTGAATGACACCCTGGGCAGCCGGCTGTTCAGTTTCGACGACCTGTTGCAGGACGGCGAACACGAAGGGCTGCACGAGGATGGCGCCAGTGCTCATCTTGAGCCGTCACGCGATCTGGAAGATGAACGCTTCCAGGCGGCGCTGGCGGACGCGATTGCCAATTTGCCGGAGCGTGAGCGACTGGTGTTGGCGCTGTACTACGACGAAGAACTGAACCTCAAGGAAATCGGTGAAGTCCTTGGCGTCAGTGAATCGCGGGTCAGCCAGTTACACAGCCAGTGCGCGGCCCGTTTGCGGGGGCGTTTGGGGGAGTGGCGAGCGCGCTGAAGGCAGTGTGGGGACACTGCGAACGAGGCTGGTGCGGTGATGAACGGCACCGGTCTTGCTCTGTTGTGCTCCAGACAGTCTTCGAGTGCTGCGCCGATTGATTGAAGTGGCGCGTCCAGGTGCTGGGCGCGTTTAAGACTGCTTGGAGGTCGAATTGAACAAAGACATGAAAATCCTCATCGTTGATGACTTCTCAACGATGCGGCGGATCATCAAGAACCTGCTGCGCGATCTCGGGTTCACCAACACCGTCGAGGCCGACGATGGCACGACCGCCATTCCGGTGCTCAACAGCGGCAGCATCGACTTTCTGGTAACGGACTGGAACATGCCGGGCATGACCGGTATCGACTTGCTGCGCCACGTGCGTGCCGATGAAAAACTCAAGCATCTGCCGGTGCTGATGGTGACCGCTGAAGCCAAGCGCGAGCAAATCATCGAGGCCGCTCAGGCCGGTGTGAACGGCTACGTGGTCAAACCTTTCACGGCTCAGGCGTTGAAAGACAAAATCGAGAAGATTTTCGAACGCATCGGCTGATGACGCGCGGGGGAGCTATGGAGCATAACGAATCTTCACAGGGCGATTTCGAGTCGACCCTGAAAAAACACGCGGTCGAACTGGTCGAGAGCCTTGAAAAAGGCAGGTTCGGCGACGCTGTGCAACTGATCCATGAGCTCAATCAGACCCGTGACCGCGGCCTGTATCAGGAAGTGGGCAAGCTCACACGCGAACTGCACAGTGCGATCGTCAATTTCCAGATCGATCCGCACATGCCGCAGGCCGAGGAAGTGTCGCAAATCACCGACGCCACCGAACGCCTGGGCTATGTGGTCAAGCTGACCGAAGCCGCGGCCAACCGCACCATGGATCTGGTGGAAAGCGCCACGCCGGTGGTCAATGGCCTGGCTGAAGAAGCCCAGGCGCTGAGCACCGATTGGGGCCGCTTCATGCGTCGCGAGGTCGGGGCTGAAGAGTTCCGCGAGCTGGCGCGCCGGGTCGACGGTTTTCTGTCACGCAGCAGCACGGACAACCGTGCGGTGTCGAGCAATCTGAACGACATCCTGCTGGCTCAGGATTATCAGGACCTCACCGGTCAAGTGATCAAGCGTGTGACCCAGCTGGTCACCGAAGTCGAAAGCAATTTGCTCAAACTCGTCCTCATGGCCAGTCAGGTGGACCGCTTTGCGGGCATCGAACACGACCGCGCCGCGATGCTTGCAGAAAAAGATCCACAAAAACATCTCTCGCAGGGTGAAGGTCCGCAGATTCATGCCGATAAACGAGAAGACGTTGTGTCCGGTCAGGACGATGTGGACGATTTGTTATCCAGCCTTGGATTTTGAGTTTTAGGTTTTTAGACCTGTAGGAGCACCCCATTAATGAGCTTCGGCGCCGATGAAGAGATCCTTCAGGATTTCCTGGTTGAGGCCGGCGAGATTCTTGAGCAACTGTCCGAACAACTGGTCGAGCTGGAAAGCCGCCCGGATGACGCAGATCTGCTCAACGCAATTTTTCGCGGTTTCCACACTGTAAAAGGGGGCGCCGGCTTCCTTCAGCTCAATGAGCTGGTGGAGTGCTGTCACATCGCCGAAAACGTGTTCGACATCCTGCGCAAGGGTGAGCGTCGCGTTGATGCAGAACTGATGGACGTGGTGCTTGAAGCACTGGACGCGGTGAACAGCATGTTCAGCGAAGTCCGTGAACGTGCACCGATCACTGCCGCTACCCCGGAACTGCTGGCCGCGCTGGCGCGTCTGGCCGAACCGCAATCGGCTGACGAAGCCCCGGCTTCGCCGGTGGCCGAGATGATCGAAGAGCTGGTCGTCGAAGGCGATTCGAGCGATTCGGGCGACATCACCGATAACGAATTCGAACAGCTGCTCGATTCGCTGAACGCCGTCAAGGCCGAAGCCGAAGCGCCGATTGCTGTGGCATCTGCGCCGGTTGCCGATGCGGCCGCCAGCGATGAAATCACCGACGCTGAATTCGAGTCCTTGCTCGATCAGTTGCACGGCAAAGGCCAGTTCGCGCCGGACGCCGTGGCACCGACGGCAGCCGCTGCGGCGGCACCGGCGGCGGGCGACAGCTCGGACATCACCGACGACGAATTCGAAGCACTGCTCGATCAGTTGCATGGCAAGGGCAACTTTGCCGTGGAAGCGCTGGAGTCGGCGATCGCCTCGGCACCGGTTGCGCCTGCCGCACCGGCGGCCGCCGCTGCCGGCAGCGATCTGATCAGCGATCACGAATTCGAATCGCTGCTCGACGAATTGCACGGCAAAGGCAAGTTCACCGACGTTGGCGCCGCTGCTGCGGGCACCGCATCGACCGTGGCTGCATCTGCCGCCAAGGCTGCTGCCGCTCCAGCCGCTGCGCCGAAGGCTGCACCCAAGCCTGAGCCGAAGGCCGAAGCGCCAAAACCGGCCGCCGCTGCTGCACCGGCCCCTGCCCGCGCTGCCGCGGCGCCGCCACCGGAAAAACCGGCGAGCGAAGCCGAGACCACCGTGCGGGTCGATACCGCGCGTCTCGACGAAATCATGAACATGGTCGGCGAACTGGTACTGGTGCGTAACCGCCTGGTGCGCCTGGGTCTCAACAGCGGCGACGAAGCCATGTCCAAGGCCGTGTCGAACCTCGACGTGGTCACGGCTGACTTGCAGACCGCAGTGATGAAGACCCGGATGCAGCCGATCAAGAAGGTCTTCGGGCGCTTCCCGCGTCTGGTTCGCGACCTCGCGCGTCAGCTCAAGAAAGAGATCAACCTGGAACTGGTGGGTGAAGAAACCGACCTCGACAAAAACCTTGTCGAGGCCCTGGCCGACCCGCTGGTCCACTTGGTGCGCAACGCGGTTGACCACGGTATCGAGTCGCCGGAAGAACGCGAAGCTTCAGGCAAGGCCCGTGGCGGTCGCGTGGTACTGGCCGCCGAGCAGGAAGGCGACCACATCCTGTTGTCGATCTCCGACGACGGCAAGGGCATGGACCCGAACGTGCTGCGTTCGATCGCGGTAAAACGCGGTGTGATGGACAAGGACGCGGCCGATCGCCTGAGCGATACCGAGTGCTACAACCTGATTTTCGCCCCGGGTTTCTCGACCAAGACCGAGATCTCCGACGTGTCCGGCCGCGGTGTCGGCATGGACGTGGTGAAGACCAAGATTTCCCAGCTCAACGGTTCGATCAACATCTACTCGACCAAGGGCCAGGGCTCGAAGATCGTCATCAAGGTGCCGCTGACGCTGGCGATCATGCCGACCCTGATGGTGATGCTCGGCAATCAGGCGTTTGCGTTCCCATTGGTCAACGTCAACGAAATC